>JAYPVO010000041.1:0-14717 GCA_038134645.1 Paracoccaceae bacterium | reverse complement strand
CAGCTAAGTATATAGCAAATATGTTGGCTCTGCTATGACCTGTCGGTATGGATACATTATGAAACTATTTGTTGGCCTTGGAAATCCGGGTGTGAAGTACGCCCAAAATCGTCACAACATCGGCTTCATGGCCGTGGACCGGATCGCGAACGATCACGGATTTTCGCCGTGGCGCGCCAAATTCCAAGGTCAAACGAGCGAAGGTAGACTGGGGTCTGAAAAGGTTATCCTGTTGAAACCGGACACCTTTATGAACCTGTCGGGCCAATCCGTCGGTGAAGCGATGCGGTTTCACAAGCTGACCCCACAAGACATCGTTGTCTTTCACGACGAACTCGACCTCGCGCCCGGGAAATGCCGTTTGAAGTCTGGCGGCGGTCATGCTGGGCACAATGGTTTACGGTCGATCCATCAGCATATTGGCGAAGCTTATGATCGTGTACGGCTGGGGATCGGACATCCTGGTCACAAAGATCGCGTGGCTGGCTACGTTCTGTCGGATTTCGCGAAAGCAGAGCAAGACTGGCTCGACGATATGATGCGCGGAATCAGTGATGGGGCGGGCGCATTGGCGCAGGGCGACGGTCCTAAGTTCCTAAACGCAGTCGCCTTGCGGGTTTCACCTCCTCGTTCGGGAACGGGAACAGCTCAGGCTCCAAAGTCTAAAAACAAGCCTGAAAAATTCGTTAAAACTGAGCCACCTGTCGAAGAAGATACCCGTAGCCCAATGGAAAAATTAGTGGATCGCTTTAGATGACAGGCCGTTTGCCCGAGGCTTTCATGACACAGGCGATAGCTTGCGAGGCTCTTGGGTCACCTTTGACGGCAACTCTGTTGAAACTTTTGGCGGCGCGGCTGCAACCGAATAATCCTCTTACGGTTAGGTTGTTCAACTGGCCTGGTGATATGGGCCCCGACGCAGAATCTGTCCCGCTTCGGCTCGCTGGCGCGTTGAACTCGCTCAGGATTTTGGGCCGATGCGGGTTGGAGGAGGCCTATGAAAATTATGACACTGATCCTGATGCGTTGTGGCATGCCGTTGATCGCGCTCTAACCGAAGAAGCTCCGTTTATATCGACATTCATTGATAGTGCGCCTCAAACGAACGACGTGCGCCGCGCTTCGGTTTTGATTGCGGTTTCGCATTGGCTGACGCAACGGTTTAAGCGGCCTTTAGATATATATGAGGTCGGTGCGAGTGCGGGTTTGAACCTTATGTGGGACAAGTTCGCGCTTTATTTGGGTGAGAACGTTTATGGTGATGAAGATAGTCCTGTTCGGCTCGCTCCAGAATGGACGGGTCCCTATCCGCCGTTAGTCGAGCCGAAAGTGCGGATGCGTCGTGGTGTCGATCTCAACCCCATAGACATTCAAAACCCAATCGATCGGTTGCGATTGAAGTCTTACATCTGGCCAGATCAATTCGAGCGCGTCGGACTTACAGATGCCGCAATCGGCCTTTCTGATGTCATCGTTGAGCAGGGCGATGCGGTCGATTGGCTAAACTCAACGCTGCAGACCGCAAGCGGAGCGCTATCGATGGTCTATTCTACGGTGGCTTGGCAGTATTTGTCCTCCGACGCGCAGGAACGAGGACGGTCGATTATCGAAACCGTTGGGCGTGCGGCCACTGAAGACAGTCCTTTGGCATGGTTCCAGATGGAAGCCGATGGGCAGAGTGGGAGCGCCGCTATGACCCTCAGACTTTGGCCGGGTGAATTGCGGTTCAGCATGGGGCGCGTTGATTTCCATGGTCGCTGGGTTAAATGGACACCACCTGTGTAGAGAAATTGTGGTGCCCCAAATGGATCAGTCAGTGAACGTATACGGCCAACCTCTCATTTCGTGCTCCACGGATCCCATGACGGGATTTTTCCGAGACGGTGCCTGCAATACCTGTGCAGAAGATCAAGGTAGCCATACCGTTTGTGCAGTCATGACGGACGAATTTTTGGCGTTTTCCAAATATGTCGGCAATGATCTGTCGACGCCTCGGCCAGAGTTCAGCTTTCCTGGGTTAAAGGCGGGGGACCAATGGTGCCTATGCGCGGGACGTTTCCTGCAAGCCGCTGACGAAGGATGTGCGCCCTTGGTGAACCTCAACGCTACGCATTTGCGCGCGTTAGAGATCGTTCCACTGTCAGTCTTAGAAGCTCATTCCGCTGCTTGAGATGTGGTGACGAAAGAGGTCTCATCCAACAGGTCATCTATAAATAGACTAAGCAGTTGCGGACGCCCCGTGACACCCGCCTTCCGATAGATCGCATTGGTTTGGGCCTTTACCGTGCCTTCGGATGTATGGCGAAGCGCTGCGATTTCCGCCGTGTTCAGCCCTTTGATTGCGAATAATGCGACGTCTTGTTCGGCCGCAGTCAGACCCCACGCGTCGAACCGCTCGTGCATGAGTTCCATAAAAGCACCAGAAGCCGCGCGGAGGCGGGTTTCTGCAAGCCGTGCACGAGCAGATGACCGTCGCAAAATGACGGCCCCAAAACCGACACCTATCAAAAGTCCAAATGCTGCGCCGAGTTCGATATATTCTGAGACTTGCCATGAAAATGCGGCGAAGCCGAAGACTGAGGATACGATATTCCATAGGAAGAAACTGGTGCAGATGACTTGCACCATGAGGACAGCAGTGACTGTCCGCTTGTCCATTAAATGGCACCTGTTTCTTTAGTCATCGTCATCCTTGTCATCATCGTCGTCGTCGCGGTCATTGTCGTCACCGCCACGATTGCGGCCCCTTCCGCGATCATCGTCGTCATCACTCTCATCGTCGTCGTCACTGTGACTATCGTGATCGTCGTCCCTTTCAATTTCTTCGAGATCAGCGATGCGCGGAATAATAGTCACGTTCGAACGCTGCGTTTCACCGATTGTGCGCCAGTAGTCGCGCAGCAATTCGCCAGTCGTCGGGTTAAAGACCAACTCTCTTTCATAAGTTTGATTGCGCGCGACAACGCGGACGCGGCCCAAGAGCGTTCGATTGACGACAATGTCAGTATAACCCTGTTCCTGTAACTGCATGACGATGCTGTCTTGGATAGACTGCGCATGCACAGGAGAGCCAAACGCCATCAAAGCGCTGGTTATCAAAATCGAAAAAGATCGGGTCCCGAAGTTCATCATTTCACCAGATTGGGCTCTGGCGATGTGCCAGAACCCTTTTATGTTAACACGATATTTTAGTCATCGTCATCGCTGTCGTCATCACGATCATCGTCACGGTCATCGTGCCCACGACGATGATGGTCGTCGTCATCATCATCATCGTCGTCATCGTGATCATGACCACGGTTCCGATTGCGGCCATGATCATCATTTAGATCGTGCAATGGCCCATCATCATGACCGCTTACATGGTCCGAGTCTTCTGATCGCGTCCTGCGATCAGTTTCTGTTTTTACTTCGCTCGAAATTTCAGCGCCTGTCGCGCGGTCGTAAATGACCTCATATTTCATGCCATCGCGATAGGCTTCGACTTTGACGGTGGTTGCAGAGTTGTAAATCTCAATCCCCGTAAAACCACCGTTTTGATAGGCGGTGATGATGTTGTCGATCAAAGGATCAGCTTTGACTGTCAGTGTGGATGCTGCCAACAAAATCGCAGCTGCAAAGGTTGTCTTTCTCATAATGCGCTCCCTGATTTTCGGTAATCCGTGGGGCTAACGTTCAACAAGAGAGCCAATCCAATCTATCCGTAGAGAGTTTATTTGGCCTAAATGACCCATAGGTTGTATGTCTATAAACTTGAGTTTATGGCGCAAAAATAAAGCCCCGCACTTTGGCGGGGCTCTTTGTTTCTTTTGTTTTTCTGGTACTTAGTGGCTATCGCGACCTTCGGAGCCACCAGTCATGTCGACCCCAAGGTGGCGAGCGACAGTAAAGATGTCTTTGTCGCCGCGACCACACATGTTCATGACAATGATGTGGTCTTTGGGCAGTGTCGGCGCGATTTTCATCACGTGAGCCAATGCGTGGGACGGTTCCAGAGCAGGAATGATGCCTTCGGTGCGGCAGGAGAACTGGAATGCTTCGAGCGCTTCTTTATCGGTGATCGACACATAGTTCGCACGACCGATGTCATGCAGCCAAGCGTGCTCTGGACCGATACCTGGATAGTCCAAACCAGCGGAGATCGAGAAGCCTTCGAGGATCTGACCATCTTCGTCTTGGAGAAGGTAGGTGCGGTTGCCGTGTAGCACGCCCGGGCGGCCACCAGTTAACGACGCGCAATGCTCCATCTTTTCGTTCACGCCTTTGCCGCCAGCCTCGACGCCGATGATGTTGACCGACGGGTCATCGAGGAACGGATAGAACAGACCCATCGCGTTCGAACCACCGCCAATTGCCGCAATCACGGTGTCAGGCAGACGGCCTTCGCCTTCTTGCTCGGGCAACTGCCAGCGGACTTCTTTGCCGATGATCGATTGGAAATCGCGAACCATGGCAGGGTAGGGGTGCGGACCAGCAACGGTGCCGATGCAGTAGAAGGTATCTTCGACGTTGGTGACCCAATCACGAAGCGCATCGTTCATTGCGTCTTTCAGGGTGCCACGGCCAGAGGTCACTGGAATGACCTCGGCGCCAAGCAGCTTCATGCGGAACACGTTTGGCTGCTGACGTTCAACGTCATGTGCGCCCATATAGACCACACACTTCAGGCCGAACTTGGCACAAACAGTTGCGGTCGCGACGCCGTGCTGACCTGCGCCAGTCTCAGCGATAATCCGCGATTTACCCATGCGGCGCGCAAGGATGATCTGGCCAAGCACGTTGTTAATTTTGTGCGCGCCAGTGTGGTTCAACTCGTCGCGCTTGAGGTAGATTTTCGCGCCACCCAGCTCTTCGGTCATACGGCTTGCGAAATAGAGTGGGGAAGGGCGGCCGACGTAGTGTTTCCACAGGTCATCCATTTCAGCCCAGAAGGTCGCGTCGGTTTTTGCTTTTTCGTACTCAGCCTGCAGATCAAGGATCAGTGGCATAAGTGTTTCAGCAACGAACCGGCCGCCAAAATTACCAAAGCGGCCTTGTTCGTCCGGACCGTTCATAAAGCTGTTGAATAGATCGTCTGCCATCGTGGCCTCCCCGAAGTTCAGCAGAACAGTTAGCGCCAATGCGCTAAGGGGTAAAGGGAGGAACCGTTAACCCTGAGCCGCTTCGATAAATGCGCGGATTTTTTCGGCATCTTTTACGCCGGGTGCGGATTCCACACCTGATGAAACATCCACCTGACGGGCGCCTGTCATATCGACTGCCTGCGCGACGTTTTCAGCGTTTAAGCCACCAGCGAGCATCCAAGGACGGGTCCAATATTTGCGGCGCACTATTTTCCAATCCCACGCAGCACCGTTACCACCTGGACGGTCAGAGTCCTTGGGCTGTTTGGGTTCAACGAGGATTTGGTCGGCAACTTGGGCGTAAAGGTCGATTTGGACGAGATCATCTGGCGAAGAGATACCGATCGCTTTCATCACGGGCAGACCATAGCGTTCGCGCACTTCGGTCACGCGCTCTGGGCTTTCTTTGCCGTGGAGCTGCAACATGTCGAGCGGAACTTTGGCTGTCAGTTCATCCAAGAACGCATCGCTCGCATCTACAACGAGCGCTACCTTTGCAACCCCGAGTGGGACCTCAAGGGCCAAGGCTGCGGCTTCGTCGATGGTGACATTGCGTGGGCTCTTGGGAAAGAACACAAAACCAAGGTAGGCCGCGCCAGCATCGCAGGCGGCCTTAATGCTGGCCGCGTCACGCAGCCCACAGATCTTAACTCTGACGTCAGGCATGATTACGAACGTTCGAGCAGTTGGAGAACGTCGTCTTTGCCATCACCATCCGCATCGCGCAGACGGTCCAATTCACGGCGAAGCTGTTTTGCTTCTTTGCCACGTGCACGGGCTTCGGAACGGGTTTTGTGTTCGCGCAGCCATTCCCAAAGGAACCCGATGAGCAATCCAACACCAACGCCTAGGAAAATCGCGATGAACAGAGGGACCTGAACGGTCGGCGCTACGCCGATGAAGTCAGCGAGCAAGTTCGGCATAGCGTGGATCGTCACGATGTCACGATTTGCCAAACCAACAAGCACAAGACAAAGGGCAACAATGCCCCAAAAGGCGTAGCGAAGCGTTTTCATTCGGTTCTCTTATTCGTCGTTCAGTCGGTCGCGCAGCAGTTTGCCTGTCTTAAAGAACGGCACGTGCTTTTCTTCGACATCGACAGATTCGCCGGTGCGCGGGTTACGGCCCGTTCTCGCATCGCGTTTCTTGACAGAGAATGCGCCGAAACCGCGCAGCTCGACCCGATGACCGTCGGCCATAGCTTCGGTGATGGTTTCAAAGACCGTGTTTACGATCTTCTCTACATCACGCTGGTAGAGGTGAGGATTTTCGTCGGCGATCTTTTGGATCAGTTCGGACCTGATCATAGGCGTGGACCCCCCGGGTAAAAAACAGACGGCAGGTTCACCCTGCTCACTAGATGACTATAGGAAAACAGAACCCATCGGGGAATAGCCGTCATAGGGTGCAAACAGCGAAAATCACATCAATTTCGGGCGTTTGGATGGCCATTGTCGGTTTTTGATAAACAGTTTCGGCCATTCTCGCGACGCTGCAATGCAGCACCGTTAAAGCGATTCGCCAAAGAAAAACCCCGCTGCCTTGCGACAGCGGGGTCCGTTTTTTCCTCAAAAGGTGGACTTACTCGTCCGAACCTTTCAGAGCAGCGCCGAGGATATCGCCGAGCGAAGCGCCAGAAGCGGACGAACCGTACTGTTCTACTGCTTCTTTCTCTTCCGCGATTTCACGTGCTTTGATCGACAGACCCAGCTTGCGGGTCTTGCTGTCTACGTTGGTCACGCGAACGTCGACTTTATCGCCAACGCCGAAACGCTCTGGACGCTGTTCAGCGCGGTCACGCGACAGGTCGGAACGACGGATGAACGACTTCATGCCTTCGTACTCAACCTCGATGCCGCCGTCTTCGATCGACGTTACGTTTACGGTGATAACCGAACCACGCTTCACGCCGCCAATGGCTTCAGCGAACGGGTCGCCTTCCATTGCTTTGATCGAGAGCGAGATGCGCTCTTTCTCAACGTCGACTTCGGTAACGACAGCTTTGACGATGTCGTTCTTGTGGTAGTTCTGGATCGCGTCTTCACCACGGTCATCCCACGACAGGTCGGAGAGGTGAACCATGCCGTCGATGTCGCCAGGCAGGCCGATGAACAGACCGAATTCGGTGATGTTCTTAACTTCACCTTCAACCTGTGTGCCTTCTGGGTGGGTCTCAGCAAAGACTTCCCACGGGTTGCGCTGGGTCTGCTTGAGGCCGAGCGAAACGCGACGCTTGGTCGAGTCGATCTCGAGAACCATGACTTCCACTTCTTGCGAGGTCGAAACGATCTTGCCGGGGTGTACGTTCTTCTTGGTCCAGGACATTTCCGAAACGTGAACCAGACCTTCAACGCCAGCTTCGAGCTCAACAAATGCACCGTAGTCGGTGATGTTGGTTACGCGGCCAGTGTGTACCGATTCCAGCGGGTAGCGAGTTTCAACTGCATCCCACGGATCGTCCTGAAGCTGTTTCATGCCCAGAGAGATACGGTGGGTGTCTTTGTTGATCTTGATGACCTGAACGTTGATGGTCTCGCCGATCGACAGGATTTCCGACGGGTGGTTAACACGGCGCCATGCCATGTCGGTGACGTGCAGCAGGCCGTCAACGCCGCCCAGATCAACGAACGCACCGTATTCGGTGATGTTCTTGACCACGCCTTCAACAGCCTGACCTTCGGTGAGGTTGCCGATGACTTCAGCACGCTGTTCAGCACGCGACTCTTCGAGGATCGCACGACGCGATACAACGATGTTGCCACGGCGGCGGTCCATTTTCAGGATTTGGAACGGCTGCTTCAGACCCATCAGCGGGCCAGCGTCGCGTACGGGACGTACGTCAACCTGCGAACCCGGAAGGAACGCAACAGCGCCGCCCAGATCGACAGTGAAGCCACCTTTGACGCGGCCAAAGATTGCGCCTTCGACGCGCTCTTCTGCAGCGTATGCTTTTTCCAGACGATCCCATGCTTCTTCGCGGCGAGCCATTTCGCGGGAAATGACAGCTTCGCCACGGGCGTTTTCAGCCGCGCGCAGGAATACTTCCACTTCGTCGCCAACAGCGATCGAGGGAGCTTCACCCGGGTTTGCGAATTCTTTGAGGTCTACGCGGCCTTCCATTTTGTAGCCGACGTCGATGATAGCCTGACCGGCTTCAATCGCGATAACCTTACCTTTGACAACCGAACCTTCTTCCGGTGTGTCGATTTCGAAGCTTTCTTGTAGGAGGGCTTCGAATTCCTCCATCGATACGTTAGCCATCTGGCGTTATTCCTTTTCACGGTTTTTCTGGCCTAGCGGTTGGTTCCGCCGGTCTTTTGATTGGCGTCGGTAAACGCAAAACAAAGAGGGCCGGAATGTCCGACCCTGCCTGATCCTGCGTCCACAGGTGTAACCCCTGCTTTAGACAGGGGCGCGTTTACCGCAGAAACCCCAACAGGGCAAGGACGGAATCCAACCTTGCCCCGTCAGGTGCAGCTTACTTCACCTCGGTGACGATGCTGTCGCGCGAACGGCGAACTTTTTTCTGCGGAGCGAGCCAGTCGCTCGGTTCGTCGCGGTAGCCGATTGCGAGGGTGACGACGGACTTCAGACCCTTTTCTTTGAGGCCGAGAATTTCGTCGAATTGTGCAGGGTCAAAGCCCTCCATTGGGGTTGTATCAACGCCTTCTTCGGCAGCTGCCATCAGGGCAAAACCGAGTGCGATGTAGGCCTGACGTGCGGCATGTTCAAAGTTGGTCTGAGCATCGCGAGCCAGATACATGCCTTTGAGATTATTATAGTATCCGTTCAGCGCATCGCGGGTCGCTTCGCCGCGGATTTCCGCGTGAAGGTCAACAACGCTATCAATATTCGCATCGGTGTAGTTTTCCCAAGCAGCAAACACGAGAACGGCAGACCCATCAGTGATCTGCTTTTGACCGAATGCCGCCGCAGAGAGCTTTGCGCGGACGTCGTCGTTAGTCACGAGGAACATCTGGAACGGCTGCAGGCCGGACGAAGTTGGTGCACGGCGTGCCGCATCAACAATGCGTTCGATTTTTTCAGCGGGAACGACTTTGGACGCATCCATAGCTTTGGTTGCATAGCGCCAGTCGAGTTTTTCGTAAAACATCTGATTACCTTTCGAGGAGGGTGGTATAAATTCGATACTGGGTATATATTTGTGACTAATAGGGCCTTCAAGAAGGCACATTTCGGATACTCAGTATCAAAGAGGGAACCATGAAGGACGTCGGTCACTGCCCGCTTCAATGCGAGAAAATTAACAGCGTTTTGTCTCGGATCGGTGACAGGTGGAGCATCCTCGTCATGATCGCTCTCAAAGGGCGTCAGATCATGCGTTTCAATGAGTTAAAGCGGCATCTGGGTATCACGCAACGCATGCTGTCGCTTACCTTGCGAGAGTTAGAGCGGGATGGGCTCGTTAATCGCACGGCCTACGCAACGGTGCCGCCGACGGTCGAATATGAATTGACCGATTTGGGCCAATCTTTTGCAGAAACTATCGGCGTGATGGGCGAGTGGGCTGTTGAGCACTTGGCAGAGATTGACCGTGCCCGCGAAGAGTATGATCGGAAAAACGCAGCTTAACGTGCAGCGTTGATCGCGTTCACGGCGGCAGCAATTGCATCTTCAATCGACAGATCACTTGTATCGATTAAAATCGCATCGTCGGCAGGCTTCAGCGGTGCATCGGCGCGGTTCATATCGCGGTCGTCGCGTTCCCGCACTTCGGCCAAAACCTGTGCTTCGTCGCCGCCGACTTCCAGCCACCGACGATGGGCGCGAACTTCGGCGCTCGCGGTGACAAAGAGTTTTACGTTGGCGTCAGGGCAAATGACCGTCCCAATATCGCGACCATCGAGGACAGCACCGCCGTCTTGCGCGGCAAAACGACGTTGAAAATCTACCAATGCAGCACGGACTTCTGGGATAACGGCAACCTTCGAAGCCGCTTGCCCAGCAGCGAGCGACCGAAGATCGTCACGGCTCAGGTCGTCGGCGTTTAGCGTTTCTGCTGCTGTGATAGGATCAATGCCATCTGCAGCCTTCGCGCCCACGGCCCGGTAGAGCAATCCAGTGTCGAGATGTGCAAAGCCAAACTTCGCGGCGACAGCTTTGGAAATTGTCCCTTTGCCTGCAGCGGCGGGGCCATCGATGGCTACTGTGAAAGTCATGTTCGCCTCTTATCTAAGGGAGCCGCGCGCCGCCTTGCACCCACATCTCGAACAAGCGGACAGCACCAAATGCGATCAGAATGCCCGTCACAATGATGGTCCGCCAGTTCCGTTGTGGCTTTTCGCTCATTACGAATTGGACCGTTCGATCGATGCGCCCAAGTCCGCCATGAGAGGTTCGAAGATCGGGAACGAGGTCGCGATCGGCGAGCCGTCATCAACCGACATCGGTTTGTTCGTCGCCATGCCCATCACCATGAACGACATCGCGATGCGGTGATCGAGGCGAGATTCAACCGTTACGCCGCCCTCAACGTTGCCAAAGCCACGACCTTTGACGATCCACCAATCGTCACCTTCGTCAACTTCGACGCCAGCGGCGCGCAGACCTTTGGCCATCGCATCAATGCGGTCGGATTCTTTGACGCGCAGTTCTTTCACGCCCTTCATCACGGTGTCGCCTGCGGCGAACGATGCAACAACGGACAGGACAGGGTATTCGTCGATCATGGATGCCGCACGAGCAGGCGGAACCTCAATCCCTTTGAGGTTAGGCGAGTATTTTGCACGCAGGTCGGCAACGGGTTCGCCACCTTCTTCGCGCAGGTTCTCGTATTCCAGATCAGCGCCCATTTCGCGGAGCGTGGTGAACAAGCCAGCGCGGGTGTCGTTCAAGCCGATATTCGGGACGAGCACGTCAGAGCCCTCGGTGATTATCGCAGCGCAAACAGGGAATGCAGCCGAGGACGGGTCGCGAGGCACGACAATCTTTTGAGCCTTCAGTTCAGGCTGACCAGTCAGAGTGATAACGCGACCTTCTGCGGTCTCTTCGACACTTAGTTCCGCACCGAAACCGACCAGCATTCGCTCCGTGTGGTCGCGGGTGGCCTCTTTTTCGATGACAACGGTCTTGCCCGGTGCATTCAGGCCAGCCAGCAAAACAGCCGATTTCACCTGAGCGGACGGGACTGGCGTCGCGTAGGTCACGGGTACGGGGTTTTCTGCGCCAACGATTGTGAGCGGCAGGCGGCCACCTTTGCGTCCATAAGATTTCGCACCGAAGAGCGCGAGCGGATCCGTCACGCGGCCCATCGGACGGGAGTTCAGGGACGCATCGCCAGTAAATGTCGCCGTGATCGGAGAGGTCGCCATGCAGCCCATGATCAGGCGCACGCCAGTGCCAGAGTTGCCGCAGTCGATGACGTTTTCAGGTTCTTTGAAACCGCCGACGCCGACGCCTTCGACGCTCCAATTGCCTTCGCCGTGGTCCACGACAGTAGCTCCAAAAGCACGCATCGCTTTGGCCGTATCCAGCACGTCTTCGCCAAGCAGCAGGCCTGTGATTTCGGTTTTACCAACCGACAATGCGCCAAGAATGAGTGACCGATGCGAGATCGATTTATCGCCAGGCACATTCGCCACGCCCTTGAGCGGTCCGCACTTGCGCGAAGTCATTGGAATAGGATTGCCGTGGCCTGACATGTAACACCTCTTTCAGCTTCGACAGCGTCTTAGCGCAGGTGCGTGTTAGCGTCCATCATGAACAAACCACTTCCTGCGAAGATCAGGATGCAAACGCAGCGCGGAGCGCGATCTCTACCATATCCCCGAAACTACGCTCGCGCTGATCACTTGGCAGAGCCTCATGCGTCACGAGGTGATCCGAAATTGTCAGCACAGCCAAAGCGCGCCGTTTATATCGGGCTGCCAGAATATAGAGTTCAGCAGCTTCCATTTCGACAGCGAGCGTTCCGTGACGCATTAATTGTTCCGTCAAATCAGAGCGTTCATCATAAAACGTGTCAGACGAAAAAATACCGCCGACGTGGTGGGCTATATTTAATTCTTCCGCTGCTTTTTCTGCCGCGGATAAAAGAGAAAAATCGGCACAAGGCGCATAATTTAATTCTCGGAAAATAGAGGAAGATGGCGTGCCAATTGTGCTGGCTGTCATAGCAAGAACAACGTCGCGCACTTTGACATGCTCTTGCATACCGCCAGCAGAACCAATGCGAATGAGCGTTTGTGCGTCGTAATCGCGGATGAGTTCGTTCGCATAGATCGAAAGCGACGGCATCCCCATTCCAGAACCGTGGATGGTCACTGGATTTCCGTGCCATGTCCCAGTGTAGCCCAACATTCCGCGAACTTCGTTAATGCAACGAGGGTTCTCTAGAAATGTTTCGGCGGCCCATTTTGCGCGATAAGGATCGCCGGGCATTAGAACTGTAGGCGCAATATCGCCTTTCTTTGCGCCAATATGGACAGTCATGTTGGGGATCCTAAAGGGAAAACGGCGCGGAAAGTCCGCGCCGTTATTGATAAGTTAGATTTCGAACGATGCGATGTCTTTGCCCGCATCCTCGGCATCTTTGATCCACTGAGGCTTGCGACCGCGGCCAGACCAAGTTTGCGAAGCATCCGCAGGGTTGCGATATTTTGCGGCTGCTTTGGCTTTGGGCGCTTTTGCGCCGCCGGTCAGTTCATCCAGCGAAAAACCGAATTCTGCAGCAGCTTTTGCAGCAGCTTCACGTGCAGCTTTCAATTCGCGTGCGCCAACACGGCTGAGTGCCTTGTCTACGTCAGCACGAAGAGTTTCGAGTTCTTTGCGGGATAGTGTGTCGAGATCGAGCGTCATTCCGTTCGCCTTTAATAAAGGATTAAAATACGGGACGCATAATACCCCGAAAGCCATAATTGGCAATCGGGGTATTAATTAACGATATGGTTTCTAATTAAGCGGCTTTTTCCGCAGGATCGACGAGCGTTACAATATCGCCCATAATGCGGTTCAATTCGAAGTCTTTTGGCGTGTAGACGCGCGAAACCCCCATATCGATTAGCTTTTTCGCGTCTTCATCAGGAATGATGCCACCTGCAATCACTGGAATATGAGGTAAACCAGCGGCTTTCATTTTTTCCATAACCTCAGCGATCAACGGCAAATGAGAGCCGGACAAGATAGACAGGCCGACCACGTGAGCGTCATCGCGTTTAGCCGCTTCAACGATCTCATCTGGGGTAAGGCGGATACCTTCGTAAGTAATGTCCATGCCGCAATCACGGGCACGCGCAGCGATTTGTTCGGCGCCATTGGAGTGACCATCTAAGCCAGGCTTACCGACAATGAATTTCAGCGGCCGACCCAATTTGCCTGTCACCGTCGCAACGCGATCACGAATGTCATCCAAACCTTCGGTGCGGTTGGATGGGTTCTTTGAAACGCCAGTCGGTGCGCGATACTGGCCAAATGCTTGGCGGATCGCTTCGGCCCATTCGCCTGTCGTGACACCCGCTTTTGCTGCTGCAATCGATGGGATCATAATGTTCGTGCCGTCATTCGCCGCTGCTGTGAGAGCAGCAAGAGCTTTGGCAACAGTCGCCTCATCGCGACCAGCTTTCCATGCGTTCAAGCGGGCGATCTGTTCAGCTTCAACCGCTGGATCGACGGTCATGATTGCGTCTTCGCCAGAGGTCAGAGGCGACGGTTCCCCGTTCTGCCACTTGTTCACGCCAACAACTGTCGTTTCACCGGCTTCAATGTTGTTGATGCGTTTCGCGTTGGATTCCACCAGACGAGACTTCATGTATTCGATAGCCTGAACTGCGCCGCCCATGCCGTCGATGGTGGCCAGTTCTTCACGAGCACCAGCCTTGAGGGCGGCAACTTTGCGATCTACAGCAGGGTTGTTGTCGAACAGGTCGTCGTATTCCAACAGATCGGTCTCGTAGGCCATGATCTGCTGCATACGGAGCGACCACTGCTGGTCCCAAGGGCGCGGAAGACCCAGTGCTTCGTTCCAAGCGGGCAGCTGAACCGCACGAGCACGAGCGTTTTTAGACAAGGTCACAGCCAGCATTTCGATCAGAATACGGTAAACGTTGTTTTCTGGTTGCTGCTCAGTCAGCCCGAGAGAGTTCACCTGAACGCCATAGCGGAAACGGCGCATTTTGGGGTCTTCGACGCCATAGCGCTCTTGGCAGATTTCGTCCCATAGTTCGACGAACGCACGCATTTTGCACATTTCGGTCACGAAACGGATGCCAGCATTCACAAAGAACGAGATGCGGCCAACCATGTTCGGGAAGTGCTCTGCTGGAACCTTACCCTTCAGATCATCGAGGACAGCAGTTGCGGTCGCCAATGCGAAAGCAAGTTCTTCCTCGGGTGTCGCGCCAGCCTCTTGGAGGTGGTAAGAACACACGTTCATCGGGTTCCATTTTGGCAGGTTTTCGCGGGTATAGGCTGCAACGTCCGTGATCATCCGCAACGACGGCTTGGGCGGGCAAATGTAGGTGCCGCGCGACAGATATTCTTTGATAATATCGTTCTGAACCGTGCCCTGCAGCGCGGATACGTCGGCACCCTGTTCTTCAGCCACGGCAATATAGAGCGACAACAGCCAAGGTGCCG
>JAYPVO010000040.1:0-14854 GCA_038134645.1 Paracoccaceae bacterium | reverse complement strand
GGTCCGCAACTCGAACTGCTGCGCCGTTTGGCACACTGGATGATGAAGGAACCCGAGCTCGAAGAAGAAGCGCTTTGGGCTGAGGTCACAGGTCAATCGATCCGCATCATTCGGCGCACTTTGGGCGATACGGTCGGCAGCGCGACGGTTATCGCACCCGATGGAACTGAGGTTCAGATGGACCTCACCCAGACGGCCCCTGGTCGGTTTGAAACCAGCTTTGATGCGGTCGACATGGGGCTCTATCGCATCCGCGAGGGCGATCAGGAAACGGTCATCGCCGCTGGCCCTGCCGCCCCCAAAGAGTTCGAAGAAACCATCGCGACCGACACCGTTATCGCCCCGTTAATCGAGGCCACAGGCGGCGGCACCCTGCGGATGGAGGATGGCACATTCGACGTTCGCCCAGTGCGCGCGGGTCGCGTGGCAGCGGGCAACGGCTGGATCGGGATCACCCCACGTGGAGCCTATCGCACGGCTGAGGTCGCGGTCTTCCCGCTCGTCCCAGCATGGTTATTCCTGATGCTGGCGGCGGTTCTGATCCTTGCCGCGTGGCTGCGTGAAGGGCGGCGTTAATCGCCCTTCTTATCCAGCAGAATTTCACGAGGAGCAGAGCTAAACTCGCGGCTCCACAGCAGATACGTGATGCCTACTGTGGTCACGGCCAAGGCAATCGGCCCAACGAGCCACCCCAATGCCCCCAGCGCGAAATACATCGCCCGCAGGCCACGGGTGAAATTCACCGACGCGCGGATGTTCAACTCTGCCGCTTGCCTCCAGAGCCGTTCGCCGCGCTCTTCACCGATGCGCCCAACGGCCCCCATGACGACGGCGCAATAGCCGAACAAACGGTGGGCCCAGACGAATTTCAAAAACGCGAAGGTCAGGAAGAACCCGACAAGCACGAGTTTAAGCTGCCAGATGAATTCGGGCGCGTCGGCATTGGCGAACTCCTGCGCCACGCCGCGCAATTGATCCGTGTTCCCAATCAGCGCCAAGACACCACCGATGGCGAGGATCGAAGTTGAGGCAAAAAACGACGTGCCCTGCCGCAGCGTGCCCATGATCTGTGCGTCAAAGATACGGTTGTCGCGGGCCTCGAAGGCTTGCATCCAGTCCATGCGGTAGGACACCATCAGTGTGGACACAGACGGACGCCCCGCAGGCGGATGTTCGATCACCCATCCCACAGTGGCCCAAGCCAATAGAATAAAGGCAGCGGCAAGCCCGTCGCCCAGTGTCAGCAGTGTCAGGTGATCAATCAAAGTCATGAGGGCAGACTATGCGCCCCTTTGATTTCTTGCCAGAGGCTATAACAAAGAGATAGCTGCCATAATGCTGCCGCATGGCTCTGTCACAAGGGTGGCGAACTAGGGAACTACAATGCGTTTGATCGTCTTACTCATCGCTCTGATGCTGGGCGCGACTTCGGTCGCTGCGCAGGACGGTCGGCTTGTGACCCTCTCGACCTCGAACGATGGCCGTGGATGGGAAGCTGTTGGTCGCCTCGACATCGCGGGCAAAGGGTTCTGCACAGCGGCCCTGATCCGCGACGACCTCATCCTCACCGCAGCGCACTGTGTCTATGACCGCGATGGCCGCCCGATTGAGGCAGGTCGTTTCAGCTTTGGCGCGGGTCTGCGCGAAGGTCGGGCCGAAGCCTACCGCAACGTCCGCCGCGTCGTAGCCCACCCCAATTATCGCTTTGGCGTTGGCACAACGGGCGAAGAAGTGGCCCGTGATTTGGCACTCTTGGAACTCGACCAACCGATCCGCACGACCCGCATTTTCCCCTACCCCATCGCCGCAACGCCACGCGCGGGCGATCAAGTCGGCGTCGTGTCCTATGCCCGCGGGCGCGAGGATGCCCCCTCGCTCCAAGAAATTTGCGATGTACTGGGGCGACAGAACGGCGTTGTCATCATGACCTGTGACGTGAACTTTGGCGCATCAGGGTCGCCCGTGTTCAGGGTCCGAAACGGCGTTGCCGAAATCGTATCGGTTGTCTCTGCGATGACCAATCTGGACGGCACGCCAGTGTCGCTCGGCGCGTCACTCGATCAACCGCTGTCTGAACTGATGGCCTATTACGACATGGGCGCTCAATCGATCCTTCCCCGCGCGATCATGCCCGGACAGCGCGGCGATACGGGCGCCAAATTCATCCGCCCCTGACGGGCTTGAAATCCTAAAATCGCATCCCCAAATCAAATGAACAGGACGCCACAATGGGTCCTGTTCCACGGCCTGTCCCCTAAGGGAAGGCGCAATTTTGGTATCGCTCAATGGAGGATAACCCATGCGTAGTTTTGACCTAGCCCCCCTGTATCGTGCCACCGTCGGTTTCGACCAAATCGCTGATCTGATGGATCGCGTCATGTCGACCGAGACGACACAGAACAGCTACCCCCCATACAATATCGAAAAAACTGGCGAACAGGCGTGGCGCATCTCGCTCGCTGTTGCTGGATTTTCGGACGAAGATTTGACGGTAGAGCTGCGTGAAAACGCCCTTCTCGTCTCAGGCCGCAAACCCGAAGAAGACGGCGAACGCGCTTACCTGCACCGTGGCATCGCCACCCGCGCCTTTGACCGCCGCTTCCACCTCGCCGACCATGTCCGCGTGACGGGCGCAAGCCACCAGAACGGCATGCTCCACGTCGACCTCGTGCGCGAAGTGCCCGAAGCTCTCAAACCGCGCCGCATCGAAATCAGCAAATCGCCAGCCTATGACGCTGATGTCATCGAAACAAAGGCTGTCAATTAATCCTAGGTAAAGGGAGGGGGCTATCTGCCCCCTCTTGTCCCCTTTGGGGCCAATTCACCCCCGAGGATATTTGCGGCACAAAGGCATTGTTAACTTTCCCCTGCCAGAGTGAGCCTACGGTACAGGCGGGGACGCCGATGACCGTGCACGAAGGCGCAAGCCGAAGCCCGACCAGAGGAACCCTCTCGTCGGGCTTTTTCGTGCCTTTGTGCCTGAAATATCCCGGGGGAGCGCGGAACGCGCGGGGGCAGAGCCCCCTTAGTGCGCCTCGGCCCAATTCGCACCGACGCCTGCATCGACGCTGAGTTTAACGTCGAGCTTCACCGCAGGATCAGCCGCGTTTTCCATCACCTCGCGGGCCCGTTCGATCAGAGCCTCCTCGGACCCATTTTCGACCTCAAAGATGAGTTCGTCGTGGACCTGAAGGAGCATCTTTGCTGGTAGATCAGCGATCGCATCATCCATCCGCACCATAGCGCGGCGGATCACATCAGCGGCGGTGCCTTGGATCGGGGCGTTGATGGCGGCACGTTTGGCGAAGCCAGCGGTCGGGCCTTTGGCGTTGATTTCCGGCGTGTGAATTTTGCGACCAAATAGCGTCTCAACATAGCTGTGCTCTTTGGCAAAGGCGACGGTGTCGTCCATGTAGGCGCGGATGCCGGGGAAGCGTTCGAAATAGCGGTCGATGAACCCTTGGGCCTCGGCCCGTGGGATGCGCAGGTTACGTGCGAGGCCAAAGCCCGAGATGCCGTAGATCACACCAAAGTTGATCGCCTTGGCCTGACGGCGGATGTCCGAGGTCATTTGGTCCAGCGGCACATCGAACATCTCAGATGCTGTCATCGCGTGGATGTCATGGCCGTCGCGGAAGGCTTGTTTCAGGGTTTCGATCCCCGCCACATGCGCCAGAATGCGCAGTTCGATCTGGCTGTAGTCGAGCGAGACGATGACCTTGCCCTCTTCGGCGACAAAGGCTTCGCGGATGCGGCGGCCTTCTTCGCTGCGGACGGGGATGTTTTGCAGGTTCGGATCGGTCGAGGCCAGACGCCCCGTGTTCGCACCCGTTTGCAGGTAGGATGTGTGCACGCGCCCTGTATCCGCGTTGATGTGGTTTTGCAGGGCGTCCGTGTAGGTCGATTTCAGTTTCGACAGCTGACGCCAGTCGAGCACCAAGCGCGGCAATTCGTGTTCGGTGGCGAGGTCTTCGAGGATGTCCGCACCCGTCGCATAGGCGCCCGTCTTACCCTTTTTCCCGCCTGGAAGGCCGAGGTGATCAAAGAGGACTTCGCCCAATTGTTTGGGGGAGCCTACGTTAAATTCCATGCCCGCTGTGGTCTTAATCTCGTCCTCAAGCGCTGCCATTTTCTGGGCAAAGGCGTTGGACATACGGGACAGGGTATCGCGGTCGACCTTTACGCCAGCTTGTTCCATCCGTGCGAGGACGGGGACCAGTGGGCGCTCTAACGTCTCGTAGACGGTTGTGACTTTTTTCTGGGTCAGTTGCGGTTTGAACAATTGCCAGAGGCGCAGGGTGATGTCGGCGTCTTCGGCTGCGTATTTCACCGCGTCATCGACGGGCACCCGATCAAAGGTGATCATGGATTTGCCCGAGCCCAAGAGCGATTTGATCTCAATCGGGTTGTGGGACAGGTAGCGTTCAGACAGGGCATCCATCCCGTGACCATGCAGGCCCGCGTTCAGCGCGTAGGACATCAGCATCGTGTCGTCGATGGGCGCGACCTGCACGCCGTAGCGGCTCAGGATTTTGGCGTCGTATTTGATGTTCTGGCCGATTTTGAGGATCGACGGGTCCTCTAGCATCGGTTTGAGGATCGCGATGGCCTCGTTCAAATTCATCTGACCATCGGCGAGTTCGGCACCGCCAAAGAGGTCGTCCGCCGCAGAGGATTTATGAGTGAGAGGAATATAACAGGCCTCGCCCGCCGTGACGCAGAGCGACACGCCGACGAGGTCCACAACCATCTCATCGAGGCCCGTCGTCTCTGTATCAAAGGCGATGTAGCCGCGATCATAGGCACGTGCGACCCACGCCCGTAACGCCTCTGCATCACGGACACATTCATATTTCTCATGATCAAAGGGCAACTGTGCGGGCGCATCCGCCGCGATCGGGTCCGCGCCTTCGGGTGTGGTGTCGGGGATCACGGGGCTGTCGACACCCATCTTATCCGCGATCCGTTTTGACACGGTGCGGAACTCCATCGCGGAGAGGAAGGCCAAGAGTTTGTCTGCCTCGGGATCGCGGATTTCCAGATCATCGATGCTGAAATCCAAGGGCGTGTTGCAGTCCAACTGCACCAGTTGTTTGGACAGTTCGATCTGCGCGCGGTTGTCGATCAGAGTTTCGCGGCGTTTGGGCTGTTTGATCTCGCCCGCGCGGTCCAAAAGGGTTTCCAGATCGCCGTATTCGTTGATCAAAAGGGCGGCGGTTTTCAGGCCAATGCCCGGTGCGCCGGGCACGTTATCGACGCTATCGCCCGCAAGCGCCTGCACATCGACGACGCGCTCTGGACCGACGCCGAATTTCTCGACCACGCCGTCGCTGTCGATGCGTTTGTTCTTCATCGGGTCGAGCATTTCGACACCGCCGCCGACCAACTGCATGAGGTCCTTGTCCGAGGACACGATGGTGACGCGGCCACCCAGCTCTCGTGCCTGACAGGACAGTGTCGCGATGATGTCGTCGGCCTCGTAGCCTTCGATTTCGTGGCATGCGATGTTGAACGCACGGGTTGCGTCGCGGGTCAGGGGGAACTGCGGGATCAGGTCTTCGGGCGCGGGCGGACGGTTGGCCTTGTATTTGTCATAGAGATCATTGCGGAAGGTTTTTCCTGAATAATCAAAGATCACCGCGACGTGGGTGGCTGCATCTGGGCCAGAATTCCCCTCGACATAGCGTTGGAGCATGTTCACAAATCCACTGACGGCACCGACAGGGAGGCCGTCCGATTTGCGGGTTAAGGGGGGCAGCGCATGGTACGCGCGAAAGATAAATGCCGATCCATCAATAAGATGGAGGTGACAGCCTTTTCCGAACCCGCTCATGCATTTTTCCCCTTCGCTTTTCAGTTACCAAAGGTTTTGACATGTTCCGCGTCCTGCTACCAGTCGCCATTCTCTGTGCCAGCACAGTAAACGCCCAATCCAACACATCCTGTTCGATGACCGACGACGCGGAAAACTGTAACCGCGTGGTGGCTTGTGTGGGCTCAGACGGGCTTTGGTTCAATGGACGCGCATTTGGGCGCGGCGAAGGGACCTTTGCGGGGAAACTCTCGGACGGGACGCTGTGCGACGGCACGTGGATGTCGCGCAATTTGCTGGGCCTTGGGCAAGCGGACGTCACGTGTGAAGACGGACGGTCGGGGCGCGTATACTACACCTATCAGGACAGCTACACGGGCACCGCGATTGGCAACGGCCTGATGAACACAGGCGAAAGCATAAAGATTTGGTCCGGCAACAATGTGCTGGCCTATCTGCGCGGTGACACAGGAGAGCGGATCGCCATGCTGCCGTGCAACGGCGCGGCGATCCCGATCAGCTAAGGATCAGTGGTGATCTTTAGCGTTTGCGCTGACTTCGTAGCGGCAGTCGCAATAGGGGCATTCCACGTATTTCGTGTCATGCGGGATGGTCAACCAAACGCGCGGATGGCCCAGAGCCCCCTCACCGCCATCACAGGCGACTTTCCATTGATCGACGATCTTGGTTTCGGGTGCAGGAATGGTCATCACTTGGCCTATCTGGTTGTCGCGGGACTTCGACCGCTTTAGATCGGGTTGTAAGTTATATCAACCCCACGCACGGGCAAGCGGGAAAGCAAGATGACCGAAAATGCGATTGAAATCGAAGGTCTGCGGAAAACCTACGCGGCGACAGGCCGATCTGCGGCCAAAGAAGCGCTAAAGGGCATTGACCTAAATATCCCCCGTGGTTCGATTTTTGGCCTCTTGGGGCCGAATGGCGCGGGGAAATCGACGATCATCAATATTCTTGCGGGTCTGGTGAACAAATCCGCAGGTCGAGTGAACATCTGGGGATTCGATCAGGACAAAAACCCACGCCAATCCCGTGCGGCCATCGGCATCATGCCGCAGGAACCGAACCTTGACCCGTTTTTCACCCCGCGCGGTAGCCTTGAGGTGCAGGCGGGTCTTTACGGCGTTCCGAAATCGCAGCGTCGGACGGATGAGATTCTCGAATTGATCGGCCTGACGGATAAGGCCGAAGCCTATGCGCGGTCTCTGTCTGGCGGGATGCGGCGGCGGTTTCTGCTGGGCAAGGCGCTGGTGCATAGCCCGCAAATCCTCGTCCTTGATGAACCGACAGCTGGTGTGGATATCGAATTGCGCAACATGCTCTGGGCGAACGTTCGTCGCCTGAACGAAGAGTTGGGCATGACGATCATCCTGACGACGCATTACCTCGAAGAAGCGCAGGAAATGTGCGACGAAATCGCGATCATTAACCATGGCGAGCTGATCACGCGGGACACCACGGCGAACCTTTTGGGCCGTTTGGACAGCAAAACGATGGTGATCACCCCAGCGGAGCCCATCGCGCAGCCTGATGTGCCTGCGGGCATCACCGTTGCAGCGCGCAAAGATGGATCGCTGGCCTTTACCTACAAACCCCGCGAAACCTCGGCTGAGGCGGTGCTATCGGCGGTTCACGCTGCGGGTATCCGCATCGCGGACGTGAAAACCGAAGAAGCAGACCTAGAGGATGTGTTCCTCGCGCTGACCTCGAACCGTTAATTCAGGACGGTGAACCCCTGCGCCTCGAACAGGGCGCGGGCGGTGGGGCTAGAGAGATAGTCGAGGAACGCGTTTTCGGCCTCGCTCTCGCGCCCTGTGATATCGGCCACGGGATAGACGATGGCGGGATAACTGTCGGTCGGGAATTCTGCGACCACATGGACCGAAGGCTCTGCCAGAACGTCTGACGCATAGACGATCCCAAACGGTGCCTCCCCCAGCGCGACGAGAGCCAGCGCGGACCGCACGTTGTCCATTTGGGCGACCTGCGGTTGGATGTCGGCCCAAAGGCCCAAGGTTTCCAACGCGGCCTTTCCGTAAATCCCCGCAGGCACCGAATCGACCATGCCCATCGCGATCCGTTCATTACCGAGAGCTTTGGGTAGGTCGGCCAGATCGATCTCTTCCGCACTCTCTGCGCTGCCGATCAGGACGAGCGTATTGCCCAGAAGGTCGCGGCGGGTTCCGTCTTCGATCAGACCCTCGGCCTCGACCACGTCCATCCATTCGGTGTTCGCCGAGATAAAGATATCCGCAGGAGCGCCTTGGGTGATCTGACGGGCGAGTACGGATGAACCAGCGTAAGACAGGACCACATCGTGGCCCGTGGCCTGCGTGAACTCTGCCGCGATTTGGTCGAGCGCGGTTTTGGTGCTGGCGGCGGCAAAGACAATGACCGTCTCAGCGGCCGCAGTTTGGGCCGCTAAAACCGTGCAAAGGCCAAAAACGCGCCACATGGCATCAAACCTTTGGCAACATCCGGCCCAGAACACGACCGCCCAAGATATGCATATGGAAATGCGGCACGTCCTGAACGCCTGCTTCGCGGGTGTTGGCGATGGCGCGGAAACCGTCCTCAACGCCTGCGATTTTGCAGACCTCAGCGACCGCCTGCATAAAGCCGACTTGTTCTTCGGCAGAGGCCGCCATCGCGAAGTGATCGAGCGACATATACGGCCCCTTGGGGATGATCAGGATATGCACGGGCGCTTGCGGTGCGATGTCTTCGAACGCGAGGGCGTGATCGTTTTCATAGACAGTCTTATTCGGGATTTCACCGCGCAGGATTTTCGCAAAGATGTTCTGCGGATCGTAGTTAAAGTCCATGAAGAGCCTCAGTCGACGTAAAGATAAGGGGTCTGTGCGATGGTTCGCGCCACATCATCTGTCACAGACAAGAAAGACGCAATGGCCGCTGCGTTCTCTTCTGGCGCGGCGATTTCGCGGATCCGGGCATAGTGTTCAAACCCACCGTCGCGGATACGGTCGCTCTCGTGTGCGAGGTCATTGCGCACGGTCGGCAAGAGGCGCGCCACCGTGTCAGGTGGCGTTTGGTGCCCCATAAGACCAACGCGGCTGGCGTGACCGATCAGATAGTCCTCTGAGAACTCGCACTGGATTTCGAGGATTTTCGTCGTCGCACGGTCGGAGGCGAAATCCTGCATCAGATCGAGGTTCGCCGTATCCATACAGATCACCATTCTGTCGGTCTGGTGATAGTCGAACAGCATCCGCATCATCGCCCGTCTGTGGCGGTGCCGTTTGCCCAAGGTCGCCTGAATACCCCCCAAATCAGGGAGCGGCGTCGCCTCTTCGTTGAACAAATAGGCGATGGTTGGAATATTGGCGTTCTGATTGATGGCGTCGATCAAACGCTTTGCCACGTGCCATTTTTTACAGGCGACGATCAAAAGTTCACGTTCGCGGCCAAGGCTGGCTTCGGCCTCCCAGAAACGGGGGGCAAAGCGGCGTCCTTCGCGACCACGGCCAGACAGGAATTTGAACAGGTTCCGACCTTCGTTCGAGATTTTGAAATCGTCTTGGTCAGAGGCATAGAGCCGACCGAGACGTTTTTTGAGGTCCACCGCTTCGGGGCTGATCTTGCGGGCAAAGAGCGAATCCTGCGCCAACAGCATGTCAAAGTGATCGTTGTAGAACGTCACAGGCATCCCGTAGTCGGTGAACATCAGGAAGGTCAGTGTGCGGGTGTCGATCTCTTTGGCGGGGATCAGGTGACGCACGAGGGTCTGGAAAAACGTCTCGTCGGGAATCCACGTGGTCGAAAAGAACTTCATCACGTCTTTGCGCTGACGGGTGAAGTCGAGAATCCATTCGATCGTGCGGCGGCGAAGGCACCACCACTGACTGCCGATCTGGACCTGAATATCGTGCGGGATATCACGTTTCAGCCCCGCCCAACGCTGGAACCAGAAGGACCAATAGAACAGCCGTTTGTGCACACGTTCATTGAACCAATGGCGGTAGATGAGGCGTTCTTCTTTCATCCCCGTTTTGATCCAATCGCTTTCGAAGAAATCAAAACTCTCGATGTAATCGACATCGCGCGCGTCGAGGAATTCTTTGGCGTATTTCGCCGATTTGATCGCCATGCAATCGCCCGACACCATGTAGAAATGGCTCGCACGGGGGAAGGCATCAACGGCGGCTTCGATGGCGTAGAGCGTTGCTTGAACGAGGCTCCATGCACCCCACCCGCATTTGATCCGCTTTTTCGCAAAAGTGACGTTCGGATTGTCGGCCAGCGCGCTTTGGATCAGCTCGTAGTCGTCCTTGGACGCACTCGCGTCAAAGTGGATCGACATATAATCCCCAACTGCGGTGAGCTGCTGGGCTTGCTGCACAATTGCCTCGGGGTTCTTGTGGCACAGGAGAATGAAGGCGATTTTTGCCATATTGGAAACAAAACCCTGCGGTCGAGCATATCAGTTTCACCATAGATAACCCGAAGACCCGTTGAATAAACAGCGTTTCTTTGATTTTTATGGTGGATAATGTCCCGCGCGATCTGGCAACAAGGGACAAAGGGTAACAAGGGGCGACGAGTATGGGCTTTCCTGGAACGTGGATGACTGAGAGCGAAAGCATGGTGTATCGGGTTGTGCCGAAATGCGCCTGCTCATCCATCGGTCAGATTATGTATTACTCCGACCACGGAGAGTTCTTTGACGGCGACATTCACGATGCAACCGAACGGATGCATAAATGGGCCTTTGAGGACAGCCAGTCACTTATCACTGACAACGTCAAAGCGCACAAAAGCTATGCCTTTACCTGCGTGCGAAACCCCTACACCCGCATCCTGTCGTCGTTCTTTGACAAAATCTGCGGGATTCAGCGCAACGGGAAACGCTACCGCGGGAACCTCGTGCCGCAACTGGCGCAGAAATACGGGATCGAGGTTGGATCGCCCGAAGATGATTTCGACTTCGACCAAATCAAATCGTTCCGTCGGTTCCTCTTGTTCGCCCGTGACACCATCCGTTGGAAACGTCCGATGGAGCCCGATATTCACTGGTCGGCCATGTCTGGCCACATCTCGACCTTCATTGCGAACGGCGGCACCTACGACCACATCTTCTTTACCGAGAAGTTCAACGAGGGCATGCAGGTCGTTCTCGACAACTGCGAAACCGCGCATCCGATCGACCTAAAGACCATCCCCCGTTTTAACGAAAGCGAAGGGCACGGGCCGAAGCGAGCGCATCCTGTTGAAGATTACTTTGACGACCTGTCGATGCACCTCGTCTATGAAATCTACAAAAAGGATTTCAACCTTTTCAAATACGACTTTGAAAACCCTGCGAACAAAATGCCGATCGGCGAAATTGATCTGGCAGAGGTCCACGCAAAACTCGGCGACTAGTCTCATACGAATACATTAGGATTTTGCTGCATTGTCCTGTGGTTTTGCCTGACGTAACGTCTGGGCAAAATATGATCCACGGGAGGACGCAATGACCCAAGACCTCGGTTTTGAAACGCTACAAATTCACGCCGGAACAGAGCCTGATCCGGCCACTGGTGCACGTCAGGTGCCGATCTATCAAACGACCGCTTATGTGTTCAAAGACGCAGACCACGCCGCACGTTTGTTCAACCTTCAAGAGGTCGGCTACATCTATTCGCGCCTGACCAACCCGACCGTTGGTGCGCTTCAGAACCGTATTGCGGCGCTTGAGGGCGGTGCGGGCGCTGTTTGCTGTTCTTCGGGTCACGCGGCGCAGATCATGGCGCTCTTCCCGCTGATGGGCCCAGGCCTGAACATCGTCGCATCGACCCGTCTTTATGGCGGCACGATCACCCAGTTCAGCCAGACGATCAAACGGTTCGGCTGGTCGGCCAAATTCGTTGATTTCGACGATCTGGACGCGGTGAAGGCAGCGATTGACGACAACACCCGCGCTGTGTTCTGCGAAACCATCGCAAACCCCGGCGGCTATATCACCGACCTCGACGCGATTGCAGCGATTGCTGATGCGGCGGGCATCCCGATGATCGTCGATAACACCACGGCTACCCCGTATCTCTGCCGTCCGATCGAACACGGCGCGACGCTCGTTGTGCATTCGATGACCAAATACATGACAGGCAACGGCACCGTCACAGGTGGTGTGGTCGTGGATTCGGGCAAATTCGACTGGTCCGCGTCGGACAAGTTCCCGTCGCTCTCTGCGCCTGAGCCTGCCTACCACGGCCTGAAATTCCACGAAGCACTGGGACCGATGGCGTTCACCTTCCACGGCATCGCAATTGGTCTGCGTGACCTCGGCATGACGCTGAACCCGCAGGCGGCACATTACACGCTGATGGGTCTGGAAACGCTGTCGCTGCGCATGGACAAACACGTGGCAAACGCAAAGCAGGTCGCTGACTGGCTCGAAGCGGATCCGCGCGTGGATTACGTGACCTATGCGGGTCTGGACTCCAGCCCCTACAAGGACCGCGCTGAGCGTCTGGTGCCCAAAGGTGCAGGTGCGTTGTTCACCGTTGCGGTTAAGGGCGGCTATGACGCTTGCGTGAAACTGGTGGATAGCCTGCAACTGTTCAGCCACGTGGCGAACCTTGGTGATGCGCGGTCGTTGATCATTCACCCTGCCTCCACCACGCACCGCCAGCTGTCCGAGGATCAGCAGCGCGCGGCAGGTGCAGCACCCGAAGTCGTGCGGATTTCCATCGGGATCGAAGACCCCAAGGACATCATCGCCGATCTCGATCAGGCGCTGGCAAAGGCAACCGCCTAATCCCAAAACCAAAGGCCGCCCGATGGGCGGCCTTTTCGTTATTCGCCTGCGATCCCGTAGACGATACTGACCTGCGCCGACACGGTGATATCCCCCGCGACCAAGGGCACATCCATTTTCGGTTCAGCCCCGTCGAACGAACGGGCGGACATGGCTTCCATCACCACGGGGGCATAGCCGCCGTAGCTATTTTCGCTCAGCGTCAGGACACCGCCCAAATCCACACCTGCGGCCATCGCGTAGACTTCTGCACGGTGACGCGCGTCCTCGACCGCTTTCGCGCGGGCTTCATCCATGAGGGCGGAGTCATCGTCGATCCCAAATGTCACACCGTTCACCGTATTCGCCCCGCCCGCGACCACGTCGGACAGCAATCCGCCCAGCGTCGTCAGGTCATGGGTGGTCACAGAGAGCGTGGTCGAGGCGGTGTATCCTTCGATCTGAGTGTAATCAGGTGCCCCCAGAACGGTCCGCCCATAGCGCGGGATCAGTGACACGCGGCCCGATTGAATATCACCCTGCGGGATCGCTGCGGCCTCTAAAACGGCGAGGATACCCGTGGTCGCCAAACTGACCGCATCCAACACTTCGCCCGTCGTTTTGCCTTCGTGCATAACGCCAACTGTGACCACGGCCATATCAGCAGGCGCAGTCACAATCCCCTCACCCGAGACGGAAATAGAGGGAACAATGCGGTCCTGCGCCATTGCACCGAACGGCGCAGCCATGAGGCCCGAAATGACCGCCACACGCAAAAAGGTCATCATCGTTTAGTCCTTTCACTGGAAACGAATCTTGATCAACTCTTAGGCGACCACAGCCCGTGGCAGAACACGAGTAAATTTTCCGAGTGGGCGGGAAGTTGCTGTAGCTTAAATCATTGAGCGCCGTTACATTTCCGCTCCAAAGAAATCATGTTAGTCCCATTATATGACACCAAATTTTGCTCTCTCATTGTCGTTCGAAGGGATCCGTTTATTGCAACGGAGTTCCGACGGCTGGCTTTTGGTGGACGAGGTCGCACTGGATGACGCCGATCTAGGCGCTGCCCTTGCACGGATGAAGGATCGGGCAGCACAGCTCGACCCGTCGCCGCTCCGCACCAAGCTGTTGATTCCAAACGATCAAATTAGATACCTCGCGCTGGATAATCCCCGCGCAGACGAAGCTGACATTCGCGCCTCTCTCGATGGAGCAACGCCATATGCTCTCGACGATTTGGTGTTTGACTATTCGCGTGGGGGCGGCCGCACCTATGTGGCCGCGATTGCGCGGGAAACGCTCGAAGAGGCCGAAGGATTTGCTGCGGGATACGGGTTTAACCCCATCAGCTTTGCGGCGGTGCCTGATGCCTTCACCTTTGTCGGCGAAGCGTTCTTTGGTCGGACGAGCGCAGCAGCAGCGCTATTGACCGAGGGGCAGACCATCGAACGTGACGTCAACGCGGTGGTTGTCGTCGGGCGCGTGGCCGAGCCTGAACCAGAGGTCGTTGAAGAAACGCCAGAGGTCACAGCAGAGCCAGAGCCAATTGCAGAGCCAGAACCGCTAGAGGTTGAAGCCGAGGCGGAACTGGAAGAAGTCGTTGAGCCCGTTGTCGAGACGCCTGCCGAGGATGAACAGGTCGAGCTAGAGTTTGACATCGACCTCGACATCGATCTTTCCGCAATCGAAGCGGTCCCCGCCCCAGATGAGGCGGACCCAGAGCCGACTGAAGAGCCCGCAGAAGAAGCCGAGCCTGTAGAGCCCGTCGTTTTCTCGAGCCGTGCGCGGACCTCTGTCGACACAGCGGCCCCGACCCTAACTGCTGACAACAAACCAACGGCCACGATCCAGCCGCGGATCACGCCGATCATCACCCCAACGGTTGGGGTCCCGCCAGCGCCGAAGGATTTGGACGCTGGGCCTGTCTTTGCAGCAACCCCGCGCACCACATCTGTTGATGCACCCACAGAGGACAAACCGTCTGCGCTTGCGCCGGTTATGGCTGCGGCAACCTCTGCGAAGACGGCGCTCGGCAATGGCCTCACGGCGCTGAACGAACGCCGTAAGACGCGGCGCGCAGAAAAAGATGCGGCGCGCGATGCCGCTGCCTTGGCCAAGTTGGAGGCCAAAGCCCAAGAAGTGGTCGCCGAACTCGACGGCACAGCGGAACCCGCAGATGAAAAAGTGCGGATGACCATTTTCGGTGCCCGCCGCAAAGCGCAAGCTAAAGCGGTCAAGCGTCCGAAATACGTCTTTGCGATTTTGATGGCCTTGTTGCTGGC
>JAYPVO010000039.1:10066-14855 GCA_038134645.1 Paracoccaceae bacterium | reverse complement strand
TCTTGGCCAAGGCGGGGGATCTCGCCGCGATCCTCACCAACCTTGAGGCGCGGGACGTTCTGTTTATCGACGAAATCCACCGTATGAACCCAGCGGTCGAAGAAGTGCTCTATCCCGCGATGGAGGACTACGAGCTGGACCTCGTCATTGGTGAAGGGCCAGCGGCGCGGACTGTTCGGATCGAACTCCAGCCCTTTACGCTTGTAGGGGCCACGACCCGATTGGGGTTGCTGACGACCCCGCTGCGCGACCGTTTCGGTATCCCGACGCGGTTGCAGTTCTATAACGTCGATGAACTACACCAGATCGTCACCCGTGGGGCGCGGTTGTTGGGTGCGCCTGCGGATGATGATGGCGCCCATGAGATCGCGAAACGCGCCCGTGGCACACCGCGTATCGCAGGGCGTCTGTTGCGCCGCGTCGTCGATTTTGCCGTGGTCGAAGGGAATGGCCGTGTCACACGTGAAATTGCGGACCGTGCGCTGAACCGTTTGGGGGTCGATACGCTCGGCCTTGATGGGGCGGACCGTCGGTATATGCGCCTGATGGCCGAAAGCTATGGCGGCGGGCCTGTCGGGATCGAAACGCTCTCTGCCGCACTGTCCGAAAGCCGTGATGCGCTGGAAGAAGTGATCGAGCCTTATCTTTTGCAGCAGGGCCTCATTCAGCGCACTCCGCGCGGACGGATGCTCACGCAGAGCGCGTGGCGGCATCTGGGGCTAGAAGCCCCGCGCGGCCAACAGGACATGTTCGATTAAAAAAGCCCGCCGATTGGCGGGCTTTCTATTAGGTGCGGACGCCAGCAAAGCGTTCTTGCCACTCTTCGCGTTCCTCATCCGTGATTTTGCGGAAGAGGTTTTCGGGAACGGCAAAGCCGTGACCAGCGGGCAGGGCGTTCAGTGCAGCGGCCACATCGTCGGGCCATGCGCTGTCGTCGGATTTCATCGCAGCCAGCATCGCGTCAGAGGCATCAGGGATGAACGGCGCGGACAGGATCGCGTAGAAACGGATCAGGTTCAGGCCGAACCGAACCTGCGCGGCAGCGGTTTCGGGGTCTTCTTTAAAGGTCGACCACGGGGCCGCGTCTTGAAGGTATTCGTTGCCGATCACCCAGATCGCACGCAGCTCACCCGCCGCTTTGCGGACTTCGATCGCGTCCATAAAGCCCTCATAGGCTTTGAGGCGTTCGGTCAGAGCCGCGATAACTGCCGCTTCTTTTTCGCCGAATGCGCCGCCAGCAGGGACCTCTTCACCGAATTTGGAACGGCAGAATTTGGTGATGCGGCTGACAAAGTTGCCCAGAACATCGGCGAGGTCTTTGTTCACCGACTGTTGGAAGTTCTCCCACGTGAATTCAGAGTCCGACGATTCAGGGGCGTGGCTCAGCAGCCACCAGCGCCAGTAGTCCGCAGGCAGGATTTCCAGCGCCTGATCCATGAACACGCCACGACCGCGCGAGGTCGAGAACTGGCCGCCATCGTAGTTCAGGTAGTTGAACGATTTGATGTAATCGACGAGCTTCCACGGTTCGCCCGAACCAAGGATGGTCGACGGGAACGACAGGGTGTGGAACGGCACGTTATCCTTGCCCATGAACTGGGTGTAGGTCACGTCCTCTGCGCCTTTGTCGGTGCGCCACCAGCGTTCCCAATCCGCGCCTTTGCCCGCATCGACCCATTCCTGCGAACAGGCGATGTATTCGATGGGCGCGTCGAACCAAACGTAGAAGACTTTGCCTTCCATGCCCGGCCAATCTTCGCCGCCCTTTTTCACGGGAACACCCCAGTCGAGGTCGCGTGTGATGCCGCGGTCCTGAAGGCCGTCCCCATCGTGCAGCCATTTTTTAGCAATCGAGGTCGTCAGAACGGGCCAGTCTTTTTTGCTGTCGATCCACGCGTCCAACTGATCCTTCATCGCGGTCTGGCGCAGATAGAGGTGTTTGGTTTCGCGCATTTCCAGATCGGTCGAGCCAGAGATGGTCGAATGCGGGTTGATCAGGTCAACAGGGTCGAGCTGTTTGGTGCAGTTATCACATTGGTCGCCGCGCGCGCTGTCGAAACCGCAGTTCGGGCAGGTGCCCTCGATATAGCGGTCGGGAAGGTAGCGGCCATCGGCGTGGCTATACATCTGGGTTTCAGACACTTCGCGGATCAGATCGTTTTCAGACAGTTTCGCGGCGAAATGCTGGGTCAGTGCGTGGTTTTGTTCGCTCGACGACCGACCGAAGTGATCGAATGACAGGCGGAAGCCTTCGGCGATGCGGGCCTGAACCTCGTGCATCTCTGCGCAATACTCGGCAACGGGCTTGCCAGCCTTTGCAGCGGCGAGTTCCGCAGGGGTGCCGTGTTCATCGGTCGAGCACAGGAACAACACTTCGTTACCGCGACCACGCTGGTAACGGGCAAAGAGGTCAGCGGGGAGCTGCGAACCCACAAGGTTTCCAAGGTGTTTGATCCCGTTAATATAGGGAATTGCCGAGGTGATCAGGTGTCTTGCCATTGTTCTATCCTATGCGCGGTTATCCGCCTTTTAGCGGGGCATCGTGCGGGACGCCAGCGCCTAAGGACTCTTCCTTATGATCTAAGGTTAGCGTATTATTCGCGCCAGAGCAGTTTACTAAAATCGGGAAAAACCCAATGAAAACCTTCCTCCTCTCTGCAGCACTGTGCTGCGCTGGTGCCGTTGCGTCTGCACAAGACATTTATGCTGGCGGCGCCTTTGATTATGCGAACCCCCATTCGGGCGACGCGAGCCTCGGTATCACCGTTCTGGGCGGCATGCGTTTCGGCGCTGGTGCTGTGACCTTCGGCCCTGAAGTTGATTACAGCCTGACCAATGATGGCGACTACGGTGCGCTGCGTCTGCGTGCGATGGCACGTCACGACACGGGCGTGATCGCTCTGATGGGTGGTCTGGGCTACACCAACTACGATCTCGACAACGGCGGCAGCGCGGATGGCCTGAACTTTGGCCTCGGTCTGGATTACGAACTGGGCGCGCAAACTGACCTGCGCGTCGAAGTGATCCGCGACATGATGGATAGCGGTCAATCTGATGTGACCAACATCCGCGTTGGTTCGACCTACTCGTTCTAATTTCACCAACCCAAAGGGCGCCGAACAGGGCGCCCTTTTTCTGTGCACTAACGCAGAGTCATCACCTCGCCTGAGGGGTTGCGCCGACGGGCGGGACGGGTAGGGTTGCGCTAACGTTTTCCCTACGCAGGACAGACCACATGAACATGCTGCAACTCGGCCGGACGGGTATCCAAGTCTCTGATTGGTGCCTCGGCACGATGACCTATAGCCGCCAAACAGACCAAGATGACGCTTTCCGCCAGATGGATATGGCGCTTGAGGCGGATATCAATTTCTTTGACGTTGCTGAGATGTATCCCGTGAACCCTGTCTTGAAAGAGACGATGGGCGATTCCGAAAAGGTGCTGGGCAATTGGTTTGCGAAGTCGGGCCGTCGTAGCGAAGTTGTCGTTGCGACGAAGATTTGTGGCGACGGTGGCTTTAGCAAGGGCGGTTACAACGGCACGTCCTTTGGCGAGGCTTTGGATCGGTCGCTTTCGCGCCTGCAAACAGACTACATCGACCTCTATCAATTGCATTGGCCGAACCGTGGTAGCTACCACTTCCGTCAGAACTGGGGATTTGATCCGTCCAAACAGGACACCGCACAGGTCGAAGCCAATATGCTCGAAACGCTCGAAGCAGCGGATCGTGCGGTGAAGGCTGGCAAAATTCGGGCGATTGGCCTGTCGAATGAATCCGCTTGGGGCACGATGAAGTGGCTGGCCTTGGCTGAAAAACATGGCCTGCCGCGTATGGCGACGATGCAGAACGAATATTCGCTTTTGTGCCGCCTCTATGACACCGACATGGCGGAGCTTTCCGTGCACGAAGACATCACACTGTTGTCCTATTCGCCTTTGGCTGCGGGTCTCCTCACAGGAAAATACCAGAACGGTGCAGTGCCCGAAGGGTCGCGCCTGTCGATCAACGGTGATCTGGGTGGACGCAAAGGTGATCGTGCCTTTGCTGCGACCCAAGCCTACCTCGATCTGGCGGCCAAACATGGTATCGACCCGATCCACATGGCATTGGCATGGCAGCGCCGCCGTCCGTTCCCGATCTCGGCCATCTTTGGCGCGACCACGACGGAACAGCTGGCGCACATCCTCGCAGGCGATCAGGTATCGCTTTCGGATGAGCTGATGAAAGAGATCGACGCGGTTCACCGCCAGCACCCGATGCCCTATTGATGAAATCCTTTCTGGCCCTGTCCGTCCTCTGTGCGAGCCTGATTGCCTGTGCAAAGGCAGGGCCAGAAACCATCACCAGCTATCGGGACCGCAGCGTTCCGATTGCATCGCGGGCGGTGTTTGATCCTGCGGCGTTTGAAGGGAACTGGCGTATCGTTGCTGGGTTTCCCGATTCCGATCGCCCCGATTGTGACCCAGTGTTATCCGTTGACCGCACTATGATCCTGACCGGGTGTTCGGGTGGGAATGCCTATGCGGGCGGACCTGCGCGGTATCTGGGGCAGGGGCGCTATACGGTGGACGCGGATCCGATGTGGGTGCTTTGGTTGGCCGAAGATGGTCAAGCCGCCGTAATCGGTACACCGGACGGATCAATGGGCGCCATCCTTGCGCGGGATACGATCAGCGCGGATCGCTATCGCGCGGCGGTCACCATGCTCGATTTCAACGGCTATAAGACGGACTATCTACAGCGCTACTGATCGAGCGGGGATTTCCCGCCCAGTCGCGTGACCAGAT
>JAYPVO010000039.1:0-9966 GCA_038134645.1 Paracoccaceae bacterium | reverse complement strand
TATCTACAGCGCTACTGATCGAGCGGGGATTTCCCGCCCAGTCGCGTGACCAGATGTGCCTCATCGTCATTACGGAAAAACGGAACGAGGTCGGGCGCGCCCGCGGTGTGCAGGTTTTTTGCGATCTCGGCCAGAACGACCTCTGTGATGAACGGCAGGTCAAAGCTGCGCGCTTGATCCAGCGGCACCCATTGCAGGTGGCGCAATTCGTCCTCAGCCCCTGAAAAATCGTCGGGGTCCGTGGCAAGCCGCTCTGCATCGACGAGCAAGAACCGTGCGTCAAAACGACGAGGACGACCTTCGGGTGTGACGGCGCGGAAGACGAACTCTAGGCCAGACGGGTCAGGCAAATAGCCCGCAGCGGCAAAGCCACGCCAACCTTGCGGTGCGTCGGGCCAGTCGCCCTTTGCCCCGATGATCTGCCCCGTTTCCTCCCACAATTCGCGGATGGCTGCGGCGATGATCGTGGTGGCGGTGAGGTCGCTGTCTTCGTTCAGGCGGGTCTGTGTTGGCTCTGACAAGTCCGCTGCCATCGGCACCAACCCGTCGTTCGGGTCAATCGCACCACCCGGAAAGACGAATTTGTCTGGCATAAAGGCGGCAGAGGACCCGCGCTGACCCATAAGGACGGCGGGATTGGTTAAACGATCACGAATAACGATGATTGTCGCGGCGTTGCGGAGTGCGGATTTGTCCATCGTGTTCCCTTTCGGGATCAGGCCTTGCCGAACCCATGCATGCGTTTGGCCCATTGCATCGCGACAATAAACCCTTTGAACCTCGGAAGAAGATAGAGCGACAGCGCCACACATCCAACCGTAAATCCGGTTGCCATCACCAGAGGTTCGGGACGGAAGTTCACAAAGACCACGTGCATCAGGATGCCCATCAAGTGACCAACAATCAGGATGGTCAGATAGGCAGGGCCATCATCAGCGCGGTGATGCGACAGCTCCTCGCGGCAAACGGGGCATTTGTCGGCAACTTTGAGGTAGCCCACAAACATATGACCTTCGCCACAAGCAGGACACTTGCGACGCAAGCCACGCAAAACGGCTGTTTTGGTGTCACGTTCATCGACAATGGCTTGGGCGTGTTGAGTCATGCAGCTCTCCTTGGCGTAGCCCCCTTCCTGATGCTTTCGTCGTAAAAAATAAAGAGGGCAATCGGTCCTTGCGGCCCGATGTCGCAAAGAGGCGATGGTGCTCGAAAAAAATTCTGCGACGGAAAGTTTGGGCGCCCCCGTATTAAGGTCAACCCAGGCAGTTGAGGGCCTTGGGGAGAAACCTCGAAAAGGAATACAAAAATGAAAACCAAACTTATCATTGCGGCAGTTGTTGCTGGTCTTGCTGCTACCTCTGTTTCTGCGGCTGGTTTTGGTCGCGGCGACATGGCTGGCCCAATGGGTGGCGGTATGATGCCAGCTCCGCTCGATTTCGCATCGCTCGATACCGATGGCAACGGCACGCTGACCTTGGAAGAGCTTCAAGCGATGTCCGCTTCGAAATTTGCCGAGGCTGATGCTGATGGTTCGGGCACCCTGAGCCAAGACGAAGTGGCCGCTATGGTCACCGCGCAAATGGCACTGATGGCCGCGAACCGCGCCCAGATGATGATTGCAGAGCGTGACACTGATGGTGATGGCCTTCTGTCTGCCGAAGAGCTTCAGCCGAACAGCGGTCAGGGCCTCGCGATGATGTTCGCGCGTCTTGATACCGATGCGGATGGCTCCGTGACTGCCGAAGAATTCCAGACCGCACAGACCCAGATGGGTCAGCGGATGCAGCGTGGTGGCGAAGGCCACGGTGACCAAGGTCGTGGTGGGTTCTTTGGGCGCCACAACCACTAAGCATTAGAAAACGATTGGTGGCCTGCCAAACAGGTGGGCCACTGATTGCAGCACTCGAAAAGACCAGATACCCCTGACGGTTAATGGATATGGCCTTTGATCAATATGATGGCGCGCCAGACGGAGCGCTCTTGGTGGCTTTCGCCAATGGTGACCGCGCGGCGGCACGCCTTTTGGCGATCCGATTGACGCCCCGTGCCTTGGGGCAGGCCTATCGTATGCTCACTGACCGTGCCGAGGCCGAGGACGTGGTCCAAGACGCGCTGATGCGGTTGTGGAAAATCGCACCAGAGTGGCGGCAGGGTGAGGCACAGGTGTCGACGTGGCTCTACCGCGTTGTGGCAAACCTCTGCACTGACAGATTGCGGCGGCGCAAACGCAATGTCGGGATCGATCAGATTGCAGAACCCGAGGACCCGACGCCCAGCGTCACGGACCGAATGCAAGACGATGCGCGCCAAAAGGCGCTGGCGGATGCTTTGGCGTCCTTGCCAGAGCGACAGGCGCAAGCGGTGGCTTTGCGTCACCTTGAAGGGCTTGGTAATCCTGAGATTGCCGAGATCATGGAAATAAGCGTTGAGGCCGTAGAAAGCCTGACGTCTCGTGGAAAACGCGCCCTTGCAGCGATCCTCGCTGGGCGCAAAGCGGAATTGGGGTTTGATGATGACCGATAAACGGACTGACCTGACCGATCTTGAGCTTGATGATCTGTTCGCCTCTGCGCGGACGGCTGACCCCGATCCGACAGATGATTTCATGGCGCGTCTCTTTGCCGACATTGACGACGTGGCTGACGAGTTTGAACAGGTCGCTCTGCCGACAGAGGAACGCCGTTCGCTCTTGGCCTCGCTTTGGGCGGCGCTGGGCGGATGGGCTGGGGCCTCTGGTCTGGCGGCTGCGGCTGCGGCGGGCTTGTGGATCGGGATTTCCCCACCCGCGAGCCTCAGCACTGTGACAGATGTAATTTGGGCCGATAGCGTTGATGTATCGCTATTCGCCTCCGAAGATATTCTCGGGTTGGAGGGTTAAAGATGTCCACCGATACACCAAAGAGCCGGATGCGTCCGGGCCTGCGTATCCTGCTGATCGCCTCGCTTGCGCTCAACGTGATGATCATCGGCGTCGTGGCTGGCGGCATCATGAAAGGCCGCGCACCGGGGCCGTTCGGCGGGTTCGATATGTCCATCGGGCCGTTCGCGGAAGCCTTGGGCGATGACGACCGTCGTGCCATCCGTTCCGAACTGCGAGACCGTCGCGACATTCGCCCACCGCGCTATGATGACCGTATCGCCGCGATGGAAGGGTTCTTGAACTCGGTTCGGGCCGAGAACTTTGACCCCACCGCAATTGAGGCCGCCTTCGCGGAACAACGCGCACGGGCAAGCACGGCTATGGAGGCAGGGCAGCAGGCATTGCTTAATCGGATCATTGCGATGGATAGCGAAGAACGGGCGCGATTTGCGGATCGTTTAGAGCGAGAATTGAGACATGGTGGCGATCGGCGCTAAGCTGCCGTTTGTGCAAGTGTCACCGCATTGCGGCCCGATGATTTGCTATCATAAAGGGCCGCATCTGCGCGTTCGATGATGCCGTTTACATCACCATCCGCGCCCATGCCCAAGGCAACCCCAATCGACAGTGTCACACCCACGGGCATTTTGCCCGCGCCGATTGACAGCGGAGTGTTTTGCACGATGTATCGAATGCGCTCCGCCATTTTGCGGGCCTGATCGACGGTCGTGTCAGGGAGAGCGATCAGGAATTCTTCGCCGCCGATCCGCGCCACCAGATCCACGCTCCGCAAGTTGTCGCGCAAAATGTCGGCGACACCCGCAATGACCCTATCACCTGCGCCGTGACCAAAGCTGTCGTTCACCAATTTGAAATGATCAATATCGAGCGCCATAACCGCAAAGCTGCGACCTGTGGTTTTTGAACGCTCCGCCATCGCTTGAAGATGTGGGATCGCGTAGCGGCGGTTATAGAGACCCGTCAGGGGGTCCGTCACCGCAGCCTTTAACCCTGTCTGAACGGTGTCCCGCATTTGCGCCATTCTTTGTTTGCGGCGAATGAGCTTGCGTGCCCGTAGCCCAATTTCGGCCGCGTTGGCGTGGCTGGGCACAACGTCGTTTGCGCCAATATCCAAGGCCATCGGGGACAAATCCGTGCCCGTGTTCGGGGTGATCAGCAATTGGGCGGCGTGGCGTGTGTCTGTGCGGCTCCGTAAATCGGCAATGAGACGAAACAGTTGCCGATCGTCGGTGTCTGGATCGAACCCGCGTGCGTCAATGATAAAGAGGTCGGGCACGCGCCCCTTTGCCATCAGCACATCTTCGGGGGTCTTGTGTTCGACCGATGCCGCGAGTGCGGCGCCAAGATCGCGACATAGCGTGTCAGATTGTGAGAGGGTCGCAGAAATCAAAATCACAGCACCCGCCGCGACAAAGGTTGTCGTCTCTTCGGCAAAGCCCAATGCGCGGCTGGTGTCGTCACGCAGTCGCAATTCATCGTCCGCAGCACGGGCGCGCAAGAGGCTTCGGATGCGGGCCAAGAGCATCTGATCCGACATCGGTTTTTCCAGCACATCATCCGCCCCACAGATCAACGCGTCGAGCCGCTGTGCAGGATTGTCGAAATATCCAGTGGCGATGATCGGCATATGGCTGGTGTCCGCCGTATCCCGCAAATCCTGACAGAACTCGCGCAGGGCAGGCGGCAATTGCGTCATCTCGATCAGGCAGAGGTCAAAGCCACCTTCGCGGATCGCTTCACGGGCTTCTGCAACATTGGCACAGGGTGTCACCTGATATTGCGCCGAGGCCAGTTTGACCTTGAGCACGATGCGGTTCGTGGCAACTGTATCGATGATGAGGATTCGTCCCGCCATTCTGGTTCTCCACGGCTATGGGTTAAGAATGCGGCGAAAATGGTTAAGAAACTCTTGCGCAGACGTTGGAATTCCAAATGAACCGTGAACAGGCAGAGACAATCGCTCTTCGGGCCCTTGGCTGGTTGGCCGCCAATGATGACCTGTGTCCTGTATTTTTGGGCGCAACTGGGGCGTCGATTGATGACATTCGCACGCAGGCCACGGAACCCGCTTTTCTCGCCTCGGTTCTCGATTTCCTAACGATGGATGATGAATGGGTCGTGCAGATGTGTGATGCGCTGGACTTGCCTTATGAAACCCCGCTTCAGGCTCGATACGCGCTGCCTGGCGCCGAAAACGTCCACTGGACCTGAGGATCAGCCATGACTGCCATCAAAGGCGTCGTCTTTGACAAGGACGGCACGCTCTATGATTTCAACGCAACATGGGGGGCATGGACGCTGGGTCTTTTGACCGAGGAAGTCGGGGGCGATCCCGCGCGATTGGCGAAATTGGCGGATGTGATGGGCTACGATGTTGCGGCCCGCAGGTTCCGCAAAGACAGCATTGTGATTGCCAGCACCGCGTCCGAGGTTGCCGATGCGATCATGCCTTACCTGCCTCCGCAGTCCAAAGCTGACCTCATCGCCCGCATGAATGCCCGTGCTGCGACCGCACCGCAGGTCGAAGCGGCGCCCTTGGCTGACTATCTGGATGGGTTGCGCGGGATGGGACTAAAGCTCGGCGTTGCGACGAATGACTCTGAAGCACCAGCGCGCGCGCACCTCGGCGCGTCGAATGTGGTGGATCGGTTCGACTTTATCGCGGGCTACGACAGTGGCTTTGGCGGGAAACCCGAGGCGGGCCAGTTGATCGCCTTTTGCGAGGCGACAGGTCTCGCGCCAGAGGCTTGCGTCATGGTGGGGGACAGCACACACGACCTACATGCGGGACGCGCCGCGGGGATGCGCACGGTGGCAGTGCTCACGGGACTTGCAGAGGCGCCCGAACTGGCACCTCATGCCGATGTGGTCTTACCGTCGATTGCTGAACTGCCCGCGTGGATCGCGGCGCAGGGTTAAGCGATCAGTTTCAGGACGATATCACGGGCGCGGTCAGAGCGTGCTTTGACCTCAAGTTCGGACAGCATCGGGATCACGCCAATCACGCGGCGGATTTGCAGATCACCGATTAAGAGGTCGAGGTAGAGCTCAGCCGCTTCTTCGCTCGTCATGCCCTTCGGCTCAGCACGGTCGATGACCTGCGTGAGGATCGGCAAAATCGCGTCACGACCTCCCTCAGAGATGGTTCGGCCCAGCATACCCGTATCATGCACATCGCCAGCAGCAGCACGGTTGAGCACAATCGTCCGCTGGCTCGTCAACATCTGCAGCAACTGCGGCCCAAAGGTGTCTAGGATGGCCGTTAGGCTCTGGTCACCTTCGAGGCTGGCCACCAGCAGCTCGCGCGATGCGGCCACACTGCGTTCGACCATCGACAAAAAGAGGCCCTGCTTATTGCCATACCACTTATACAGCGTTTCGTTCGATGCCTTGGCACGTTTGGCAACTTCGAGCATGGAAGTCGCCTTGTAGCCTTTGAGCGATAACAAACCATAGGCTGCCGTTTCGATCTGAATCCGGCGGTCATTCTGTTTGGTTTCGTCCATTGGTCCCTCTTTGCCTCTGCTCAGGTGTATTGAGCGTTACGGCAAAAAGGTGACCAACTTGCTTACGAGCATACGAATGCTCTGGGGCCTATTCTTTGAGGCAGTCCGCAAGCACCGTTGCAATGTCGAGCATGATACCTGTCGAGCGGATCGGACCATCGGGAAGGGCTGCACCTTGGGGGTCGATCATCGCGACCTTGGCGCCTGTGCCTTCGGCCACAACCTGCGCCCATTTCGGAGAGGTCTGTGGGTCAACGAGGATACAGGTGACATCCAAATCCTGCATGATTTCGCGAAGTTCGATGATATGCGCAGCACCCGGTGTCGAGGCATCACTGATCGAGATCGCGCCCGCAGCGGGCATGTCGAATGCCCGTTCGAAATATCCCAGCGCATCATGTGACACGACAAACTGACCACCGCGCACATCGGCGAGCACTTCCTCAACAGCGGATTGGGTCTCAACGATCGCCGTGTTTTGGGTGGATGCGTTAAACTGGTAGGTGGCGGCGTTGGCAGGGTCCAATTGACTGAGTGTATTGGCGAGTGTCATGACCCAAGCGCTCTGCACATCGGGGGCGAGCCACGCGTGGGGATCGACGTCACCGTGGTCATGTTCGTCGTGATCGCTGTGATCATCGTGGTCGTCCTCGTGTTCGTCGAGCTCAATCGGAAGCCATCCATCGGTGTCCAACAATTCAACGACCGTGGCGTCCTTGGCGAGTGTCTCAATCGGGTCCTCAAGGAATGGGGTAAGCCCATGCCCGACCCAGACCACCACATCCGCATTTTCCAGCGCAATCGCATCAGACGGGCGCATGGCATAGTCATGCGGGCTCGCCCCAGCAGGAAGCAGAACCTCGACCTCTGCCAGATCACCCACAACGGCCTGAACCATCGATTGGATCGGCGCTGTATCCGTCACAATGCGCAGTGGCTCTGCCTGTAGGGATGTGGCGGCGAGGGTGAGTGCGGTAGCTAGACGAATCGACATCGGGGCCTCTTGTGATCGGAGTTCGGCGTCGATATACTGGTGATGTTATAACATAACAAGATGCCATGCCCCATAAAATCAGCGGTTTTGCGCCGCACGATCATACCAGTTGTATCCATTCGGCGCTTCAGGCGGCTGAAAATGCCTGTGCAGAACGCGGGGCGCAGTTCACGCCTGTGCGCCGTCGGGTTCTGGAAATATTGCTCGAATCCCATCGCGCGTTGGGGGCCTATGATGTCCTCGCACGGCTCACGACCGAAGGGCTGGGGTCTAAGCCACCGGTCGCTTACCGCGCGCTCGGGTTTCTGGTTGAACAGGGGTTTGCGCATCGGATCGAACGGCTCAATGCCTTTGTCGCCTGCACCCATCCCGGTGCGACCCACGATCCAGCCTTCATGATTTGCCGCGCCTGTCACAAGGTTGCCGAAGCTGAAACCGCGCCCTCCGTCCTAACGGATGCAATTGGCGACAGCGGTTTTAGCATCGAACAGACCGTGATCGAGGCCGAGGGTCTATGCCCCGCATGCCAAGAGGGCCACGCATGAGCCTTTTGACAGCCCAGAACATCCACGTCCGCCACGGTGCGGCGACGGTTTTGCACAACGTCAGCTTTGCTATCCACAAAGGCGAGATCGTTACGATTGTCGGTCCCAACGGATCGGGAAAATCGACGCTCCTCCGCGCGCTTATTGGGGCGCTGCAGCCCACCTCTGGACAGGTGGTGCGCAAGGCAGGGCTAAAGATCGGATACGTCCCGCAAAAACTGCATGTGGACGCGACGATGCCGATGACGGTGCGGCGGTTTTTGGACCTGCCAACGCGGGTCACGGATACCGAGGCCGAGGCTGCGTTGACGCGAACGGGCGTTGCGGGGATCGGCACGCGGCCCTTGGACGGGTTGTCGGGCGGACAGTTTCAGCGGGTTCTTCTGGCGCGGGCGATCCTGTCGTCACCTGATATTCTGATGCTGGATGAGGCGACGCAGGGGCTCGATCAACCGGGGTCGGCGGCGTTTTATCAATTGATCGAAGACCTGCGCGATAGCCTCGGCTGTGCGGTTCTGATGGTGAGCCACGAGTTGCATGTTGTGATGAGCGCCTCGGATCGTGTGATCTGCCTCAACGGTCACGTCTGTTGCGAAGGCACGCCAGAGGTCGTCTCTGCCGCTCCTGAATATCGCCAGTTGTTCGGGACAGGCACCAAAGGGGCGCTCGCGCTTTATCGCCATGATCACGACCACGGGCATGACCACGACCATCCCCATTGCCATCACGAGGATGCACACTGATGCTCAGCGATTTCATCATGCGTGCGGCCCTTGCGGGCGTTGGAACAGCGATTGCGGCGGGGTTTCTTGGGTCGTTCGTCGTCTGGCGGCGGATGGCCTATTTCGGCGATGCGACCGCCCATGCGGCGGTTCTAGGTGTGGCGATTGCGCTGGGCTTTCAAGTGTCGATCTTGGGCAGCGTGGGCGTTGTCGCAGTCCTTATGGCGGTTGGCCTTTGGGCGCTGACAGGCCGCGGGTTCGCCGCCGATACGGTGCTGGGCGTATTGTCTCATGGGGCCTTAGCGCTGGGCCTTTTGGCGGTGGCATTGGTTCCCTCAGCGCGGGTTGATCTGGATACCTACCTGTTCGGCGATGTCCTGACGGTGAGCAAGACGGATCTGGCGGTGATCTGGGGCGGCGCGGCTGTGGTCGTGGGTGTTCTGGCGTGGCGCTGGTCGCGGATGTTGACGGCAACGGTGTCGCCCGATCTGGCCTATGCGGCCGGCATCGATCCGCGTCGGGAACAGCTTATCCTCACGCTCCTACTTGCAGGCGTTGTGGCCGTGTCGATCAAGGTCGTCGGTGCGCTTTTGATCACCGCGCTCCTCATCATTCCTGCCGCAGCAGCCCGTAACCTGTCCCGCACCCCCGAAGCGATGGCGGTCATCGCGGTTATCTGCGGGATCATTGCAGCGCTTGGCGGGGTAGGGCTGTCCTTTACCCTCAACACCCAAGCAGGCCCGTCGATTGTCTGCACGGCGGCGGCTCTGTTCGTGCTGAGCCTCTTGCGCCGCCGTGCGTGACCTTATCCATCTCAGGCCGCTTTAGCGGTCTGAGTGAGCAGCGTCTCGGCGATCTGCACAGCGTTCAGCGCCGCCCCTTTGAGCAGCTGATCGCCCGACACGAACATCGCGATGGTCTGACCTGTCGGATCACCGAGGTCCGTGCGGATGCGGCCGACCAGAACGTCCTCAATCCCTGAGGCCTCGGACGGCATCGGGAAGTGGTTCGCGTCACGGTTATCGACGAGCCGCACTCCCGCAGCGTTTTCCAACTGCGCACGCACCGATTCAGGCGACACATACTGATCAAACCGCACCGAAATTGCGAGCGAATGGGCGCGAAGCACAGGCACGCGCACGCAGGTTATCCCAATGGGCAGACGCGGATGGGCGAGGATGCGGCGGGTTTCCTCAACGACTTTCAGTTCTTCGCCATTGTAACCCGTTTCGGGGTCAATCTCGGCGTTATGACTAAAGAGGTTAAAGGCGTAGGGATGCGGCAGGACGGTCGGGGAATGGGCCTCGCCGTTTAGGGC
>JAYPVO010000038.1:0-15111 GCA_038134645.1 Paracoccaceae bacterium | reverse complement strand
GGTTTTCGATGTATCCGATCCTCGCCAAGATGGTCGGCGCTATCCCTGTTGAGGTCAAAGAAAACAACCGCCGAGTGGACGTTGATGCCATTCTAGCTGCGGTCACAGAGCGCACTCGGATCGTCTTTGTCGCCAACCCTGCGAACCCGACAGGCACAATGTTGAACGAGGCAGAGCTGGTTCGGTTGATCGAAGGTCTGCCCACCGATGTGCTGTTCGTCCATGATGGTGCTTACACCGAATTCGTAGATGGGTTCGATGGTGGGGCGGCGTTGGTGGATCAATATCCGAACGTCATCATGACCCGCACGTTTTCTAAAATTTACGGCCTCGGCGGTTTGCGGATCGGCTGGGGATATGCGGCCAAAGAGATCATCGATGTGCTGAACCGTGTGCGCCAACCTTTCAACCTGTCTGAGACACAGTTGACGACCGCCGAAGCCGCCGTGCGCGATGTTGCTTTTGTTGACCGTTGCCGCAGTGAAAATTCAAAGTGGCGTGACTGGCTATCTAATGCTCTGAACCAAATGGGCGTGGAGGTCGACGAGAGCTTTGCGAACTTTATTCTGGCGCGTTTTGAAACCGAAAACGAAGCCGCTGCTTGTGATGCCGCACTTAAGGACGATGGCATCATCGTGCGCCGTGTGGGTGGTTATGGCTTGCCGAATTGTTTGCGGATCACTGTCGGCGACGAATCCGCTTGCCGCCGCGTGGTGCATGTCATTGGCACGTTCAAAGGGGTTCGCTGATGGCTACCTATAACCGTATTGCGCTGATCGGGCTGGGCCTCATTGCTGGGTCTATGTCGCTTGCCATTCGGCGCGGGAAGCTCGCGAATGAAATCGTGGGCTATGCGCGGTCTGCGGAAACCCGTGACATTGCGCGCGAGATCAACCTTGTCGATCGTGTGGTCGATACAGCCGAAGACGCTGTGAAAGACGCTGACCTCGTGGTTCTGGCCGTGCCAATCGGCGCGATGGGGCCAGTGATGGCGGCTATTGCGCCGCACCTGAAACAGGGTGTCGTGGTCACGGATGTCGGCTCGGTCAAGAAGTCCGTGTTCGAAGCTGTCATGCCGCATCTGCCCGAACATGCGCATTTCATTGGGTGCCACCCGATGGCAGGGACCGAACATTCGGGTCCACGGTCTGGTTTTGCAACGCTGTTCGACAATCGCTGGTGCTTGGTCGTGCCGCCCGAGAACGTGGATCAAGGAGAGCTTGATCGGTTGTGCGATTTCTGGAAGGGGATCGGCGCAAATATCGAAATCATGGACCCTGATCACCATGATCTGGTCTGCGCGGTGGTGTCTCATACCCCCCACTTGATCGCTTATACGATGGTTGGCGTTGCCGATGATCTGCGTCGCGTCACCGACCAAGAAGTGATCAAGTTCTCTGCGGCAGGTTTTCGCGACTTTACCCGTATTGCGGCTTCGGACCCGACGATGTGGCGCGATGTGTTCCTCACGAACAAAGACGCGACCTTGGAAATCCTCGGGCGCTTCACCGAAGAACTGTTCGTCCTTCAGCGTGCTATCCGTCAGGGTGATGGCGATCTGTTGTTCGATTATTTCACACGCACCCGTGCGATCCGCCGCAGCATCATTGAAGCGGGTCAAGATACCGACGCGCCTGACTTTGGTCGTAAGCCTACGAAAGCGGACTGATTACCGCAGCTTTGGCGCGGGCCCCAAGGGGATCGCGGCAAGACGCATTTGCCCGTCGGCAAAGATCAGGGGAAATTCGATGCGACCATCGTCCCCGGCAAGTCCCGAAGCCATAGCGTGATACCCCATCAGGTTGGCGGGCTTGATCGCTCCGTTCGCTGCGAGCACCCGAAGAATTGTTTCCCAGCCTGTAAGCGACACATTCAACTGACCGTTCGGCGTGCCGTCAGGCAGTATATCGACTAGCCCGTCAACGGTCAGATCAATGTCGCCCCACGTGAGGGTAAGCGGAGCAAAGTCCACGCCCGCAATGAGAGGGTCCGAATGTCCAAATAGGGCAGGCGCAGGGTCGAATTTGACGGCGCCGTTGATGCTGAGCTCACTGACCATCTCGGGCAGTTGGTGCATCGGGTCAAACGAGTCAGAGAAGTTCGTCGCTAATACGGCATCAGTGAGTGTAGCCGGTAAGGTAAAGTTCGTTAGGGAAAGATCGAGGTCATACACGCCGGCCCCAGATGGGGAGAGATGCAATTTGATGGTTTCCGCCTCAGTGTCGGGGTCTTCGATGGTTAAATTCGAGCCACTTATCTCAAATCGTCCAAGGTCGCCTTTTCGGGTTAATTGAACCGATCCACCAACTGATAAATCATCGCTTGAGATCGTAGTCGTCCACGCAGGGCCTACGATTTGAATTGGCCCAAGCATGTCGATGCGTGCGCGGTTTGGGGCGTAAGTGGGGATGCTCACCTCGATGGCCTCTGCAAAAAGCATGACATGCCTATCGATCTGACCCTCGTAGCCGTCCACACGGGCAGTGAACCGCAGCGGTGACAATTGCAGCGCCACATTCTGAGCCTTTGACGACGTGTCAGACTGAATGGCCGACTGCATGAGCGCCTGCAAACCAAACGAGCCAGCGCTCCAATACAATCCGTAGACAATCGCGCCTGTAATCGCCCAACCTTTAACCCGCATGACGCCCCCTTTAATCCGAACTGGTTTCGTGTTTAACGGTGGGATCATGACAGGAAAAGAACATTCCCCGCTTTGGGTCTTTGGCTACGGATCGCTCTTGTGGAACCCCGGTTTCGAACCGGAGGAGGCCATTCAGGCGCGGCTTGAGGGTTACCATCGGTCGTTTTGTATGCTGTCCATCCATCATCGCGGCACTGTCGAAGACCCAGGACTCGTTCTGGCATTGGACCGTCAGGATGGCGCTGGCTGCACGGGCGTTGCATTTCGGGTTGCCGATGCGGACCGCGAGGCTGTGATCACCGCGCTGCGCGAACGTGAATTGGTGTCGTCTGCCTATCTTGAAGCGGTTCTGCCGATCACGCTCCATGACGGGCGAACGGTGGAGGCGGTGACCTACATTATCGACCCAGATCACGAACAATACTGTCACTTACCGCTCGAAACGCAGGCCCAGATGATCGGGCGTGCGGTCGGTGGGCGCGGACCAAATACCGAGTATCTTTTCAACACGGCGGCGCATCTGACGCAGATGGGCATTTGTGATGATGAAATGGCGTGGCTCGTGGGTCGCGTTAAGGCAATTATCGCGGGCTGATACCGTATATTTCATTTGGGAATTCAGTCTCAGGGCTTTATGGTCGGCCCAACAATCTAACGCGAGGAACCCAACCCGTGGCGGACATCAGGGAACCCGAGGCCGAGCCGTATTTTTCGCAACCGACGCGACAGATCACCATGATGCTGATCGCATTGGGGCTAATCGGCGCTGGCGTCTATGTGGCTATGTCCACTTTGCTGTCGATCTTTTGGTCGAACCCGTATTTGAACGGGCTCATTGGTGCTGTCTTTGTGTTGGGAGTTTTGTCGTGCTTTGGGCAGGTAGTGCAGCTGGTCTCATCGGTTCGCTGGGTAAAGCGCTTTGCTCGGGATCAGCAGGTTCAGGGCGCGCCTGCGCTGCTCGCACCTTTGGCGACATTGCTGAGGTCGCGCGGCGCACGGATGCAGCTGTCCAGTTCGTCAGCACGGTCGATTTTGGATTCCGTTGCGAGCCGCATCGACGAAGATCGCGAGATTACGAAATATCTGGGCAATACGCTGATCTTTCTTGGTTTGCTTGGCACGTTTTACGGCCTTGCGACGACCGTTCCGGCGCTCGTGGAAACCATTCGGTCGCTGAATGCCGATGATGGGGCCGCGGGCGATATCTTTGCCAAACTCCAGACTGGCCTTGAGGCGCAGTTGGGCGGGATGGGAACAGCGTTTTCGTCCTCGCTCCTCGGTTTGGCGGGATCGCTGATTGTAGGTCTTTTGGAACTCTTTGCAGGGCATGGCCAGAACAGGTTTTATCGTGACCTCGAAGAATGGATGTCGTCTATCACACGCCTCGGATTTTCGAGCGGGGATGAAGGTCCAGCGATGGAAGGGAACCCATACGGTGGTGTTCTCGATCAGATGGCCGATCAGATCGACACCTTGCGCGCCCTCTTTGAGCAGGCCGAGGCAGGCCGTGGTCAAACGGACGCCTATCTTGTTCGCTTGACCGAAGCGGTCGTCCACTTGTCCCAGAAAATTGATGCAACCGACGTGCGCCCTGCCTTGCAAGAGGCGGCAGAAGCGCAGATGCGGCTTGCTCAGAAATTGCAGGATAGTGGTGTGGACGGGATCGATGCCGAAAGCCGGATGCGTTTGCGGTCTATCGATGTTCAACTTCTGAAAATTCTCGAAGAGTTGTCGTCGGGCCGTCAGGAAACCGTTGGCGAATTGCGCGGCGATCTTGCGAATATCACCCGTATGCTCCGCGCGACCAAACGCCCGACGGGTACGGGGCATAGCTAATGGCGATCAGTCGTCGCAGCACCAACCGGTTCAATGCCTCGATCTGGCCGGGGTTTGTGGATGCGATGACAGGGCTTTTGTTGGTCCTGATGTTTGTCATCACCATTTTTATGGTGATCCAATTTGTGCTGCGGGAAAAGATCTCAGGGCAGGAAGATCGTCTTGAGGAGCTGTCGACAGAAATTGCCTCGTTGACCAGTGCGCTGGGTCTCGAACAATCGCGATCATCGCAATTGGCAACACAGGTTGGGCAGTTGACCACTGATCTGTCCCAAGCCCAAGACGAACGCCAAGCTCAAGCTGCGTTGATCGCCTCGCTGACCGCAGAGCGCGATAGAGTGACTGCGCAACTCGTCGACGCACAAAGCCAGATTACAGGGTTTGAGGCTCAGGTTGCGGGGTTGCTTGCCGATCGGACTGACTTGCGGGATCAGGTCGCGGGGCTGGAGACGGAACAGGCCCGTTTGATGTCCGAAGCTGAGGCGTTAAATCTCGCGCTTGCGACGGCGCGTTCGGAAATCGACGACGCAGCAGAGAATGCCCGACTTGCCGCCGCCCGTCGTGAAGCACTGGAAGCACTGATTGCGGACCTTGAGGCTAAGCGGGATCAGGATGCCGCGATGATTGCCGAATTGGAGACCGGAGGCGCAGCGCGTCAAGCCGAGGTAACCGAGCTTGAGGCGGCGCGACTTGCCGATGCTGCGGCGATGGAAGCATTGCGTGCGCGGCTTGAAAATGCGGATGCTGAAATCATCGCCATGACGCTTGCGCTCGAGCAGCAGCGCAAAGAGGCCGAGGACACACTCACGCTCTTGGCTGCGGCGGAAGCTGCCCGTGATGATCTGGCTGAGCAACAGACCGAACAGCTGACCGAGGCCGAACGTCAGGCGGCCTTGCTGGCCGTGGCCCAACAGCGGTTGAGAGAAGAAGAGGCGCTCTCTGCCGAAAGCCAACGTCAGGTTGCGGCTCTGAATGCCAATGTTGCCGAATTGCGGAGCCAAGTTGCGCATCTGCAAGGATTGCTAGATCTGGCAGAGCGGGCCGATACTGAGGCGCAGGTTCAGATCACCAACCTTTCAGGGCGGCTCAATCAGGCGCTTGCTCGTGCAGCTGCCGAAAATGCCCGCCGTTTGGAGTTGGAAGAGGCCGAGCGTGCGCGGCTCGAGGCGGAAACGAAAGAATTGGCCAACTATCGGTCGGAGTTCTTTGGTCAGATGCGTCGCGTTCTCGCTGATCAGGACGGTGTGCGGATTGAGGGCGACCGTTTCGTCTTTGCCTCTGAAGTGCTGTTCCCAACAGGGAGCGCGACCCTTTCCCCGTCTGGTCAGAGCGAAGTGGCAAAGGTCGCCAACCTTTTGCGCCAAGTCGCAGATAACATCCCTGACGACATTGATTGGATTATCCGCGTTGATGGGCACACCGATAATATCCCATTGTCGGGCTTAGGCGAATTCCGCGATAACTGGGAACTGTCCCAAGCACGCGCCTTGTCGGTGGTGCGGTTCATGTCTGAAAGCCAAGGCATCGACCCGACCCATTTGTCGGCTAACGGCTTTGGCGAAAACCAACCTTTGAACACCGAAGACAGCGACGCTGCGCGGGCGCAAAACCGACGGATCGAGTTGAAACTCACCGAACGGTGACGTTGATCACCTGTCGGTCTAGCTCCGTTCCATCGCGCTGCAAGGTCACCATGCCTGCGTATTCACCAATCTCCCAACCTGATGCGGGCGCTCTTTTCCCGCTGGCACGAAAGACCATCGCTTGATTGCGGGTTAGCGTTTCGACGTGTTCGAAGATGGCCCCTGATGGGCCGATGATCTCGAAGGTCATTTCATCGCCTGATTGAACACCGAAGGAAAAGCCCCAGAGGACGATGTTTTCAGATCGATCAAGCTCTACCACGGCTGCGGTACCGGCTTTGATTTGCGCATATTCGGGGACGTTCGGGGCAAACCCTGTGCTGATCAATCCGCCAGCAGGTGTTGGCAATTCGTCAAGCCAGAGCGTGGTTTCCGATGGCCCGCAGGTGGCGTCATTGTTCGGGTCGAAGGGGTCCACAACTTCGCCGTTGTGGCGCACGGATAGATGGACGTGGGGAAATTGTGTTTGTCCTGAAAGACCGACCTGACCCAGCGTTTGACCCATGGCCACGCGATCACCTGACTTCACTGTGACGGACCCTTGGGCCATGTGGCAATATTGGGTTTCCCACCCGTCGCCGTGGTCGATCACGACACCGTTGCCGCATTCCTTGGAGGATACATCGGGCGCACCGTCTTGACCCTGCAAGACATCGATCATGTCGTTGCGAACGCCGCGCACTGTTCCAGGGGCTGCTGCGATCACGTCAACGCCTTGGGCTTGCATGGCGAGCGAGGGCAGGGCGAAGTCCGTTCCCTTGTGGCCGTCATAAGTCAGCGAACCACAGGCAAAGTCGGTCACGCCCGCAGACGAGTCATGATCGACGAATTGTTGGATGTAACAGGTGTCCGACAGATCGCAGTCAATCGGCAATCCGAAGAGTGGGTCTCTCGCCGCGGCTGGTGCGGCGAGAGTTATCAGTATCAGTGCCCCCGCACGCATTTTAATCTGCGGTCAAAAGCGGCGGCTTGTTTCCAGTTAGGCGACCTTGCTGTGGCGGCTCCACTTCCAGTTCGAGTTTGTCGTCTTTGACCAAGACACGAACCACACCGCCTTTGGTGAGTTTGCCGAACAGCAGTTCCTCGGCCAGCGGCTTTTTGATGTGTTCTTGAATGACACGGCCCAGCGGACGTGCACCCATTTTCGCATCGTAGCCTTTGTCGCCGAGCCAAGCGGCGGCGGCTGGCGTCAGTTCGATGTGGACGTTGCGGTCCATGAGCTGCGCTTCGAGTTGCAGAACGAACTTTTCGACGACCTGCAGAATGACTTCCTTCGGCAGCGGCTGGAACGGGATCACCGCGTCCAGACGGTTGCGGAATTCTGGAGTGAAGGTGCGTTCGATGGCGGCGGTATCTTCGCCTTCGCGACGATCACGACCAAAGCCGATTGCTTCTTTCGCTTGCTCTGCGGCGCCCGCGTTCGAGGTCATGATCAGGATCACGTTGCGGAAATCTGTTGTCCGACCGTTGTGGTCGGTCAGTTTCCCGTGGTCCATAACCTGCAGCAGGATGTTGTAGACATCTGGGTGCGCTTTCTCGATTTCGTCGAGAAGCAGCACGCAGTGCGGGTTCTGGTCGATGCTATCGGTCAGCATACCGCCCTGATCAAACCCAACATAGCCCGGAGGGGCACCGATCAAGCGTGATACAGCGTGCTTCTCCATATACTCGGACATGTCGAAACGGATGAGTTCGACGCCCAGCGTATCAGCAAGCTGTTTCGCAACCTCGGTTTTACCAACACCTGTCGGGCCCGCAAAAAGGTAGTTCCCGATGGGCTTTTCAGGTTCACGAAGGCCCGCACGCGCCAGTTTGATCGCAGAGGACAGCGCTTCGATTGCGAGGTTCTGACCGAACACAACGCGCTTGAGCGATTTTTCCAGATCCTTGAGCGTCTCTGCATCGTCTTTGCTGACGTTCTTCGGTGGGATGCGTGCGATTTTGGCGACGACCGCTTCGATCTCTTTCACGCCGATGGTTTTGCGACGTTTGGATTCAGCGACCAGATGCTGAGCGGCACCCGCTTCGTCGATCACGTCGATGGCTTTATCGGGCAGTTTACGGTCGTTGATATAACGGGCCGACAGTTCCACGGCGGATTTGATTGCGTCGTGAGTGTAGCGGATCTGGTGGTGATCTTCGAAGTAGGGCTTCAGGCCCTGCAGGATTTTCACCGAGTCCTCGACCGAAGGCTCGTTCACGTCGATTTTCTGGAAACGACGGGCAAGTGCGCGGTCTTTCTCGAAATGCTGGCGGAACTCTTTGTAGGTGGTCGACCCCATGCAGCGCAGCTTGCCGCCCTGCAGTGCAGGTTTCAGCAGGTTGGACGCATCCATCGCGCCGCCAGACGTGGCACCTGCGCCGATCACAGTATGAATTTCGTCGATGAACAGAACGGCATCGTCGTGGTCTTCGAGTTCGGAGACAACGGCCTTTAGGCGTTCTTCGAAATCGCCGCGATAACGGGTCCCAGCGAGGAGGGCACCCATATCAAGGCTGTAGATCGTCGTTTCAGACAGAACCTCGGGCACTTCGCCGTTGACGATCTTGCGGGCCAGGCCTTCTGCGATAGCGGTTTTACCAACGCCCGGATCACCCACGAGAAGCGGGTTGTTTTTGCGACGGCGGCACAGCACCTGAATACAACGTTCAACCTCATGATCGCGACCGATCAGCGGATCAACGTCGCCCTTCGCGGATTTCGCGTTCAAGTCTACGCAGTATTTGGCGAGAGCGGAGTCTTTCGCTTCGGCTGTCTCGGTCGTGGTTTCGGTCGTGCGATCGTCGTCATCGTCGGCGCCCACAATCGGACGCGCCTCACCAAAAGCGGGGTCTTTGGCAACGCCGTGCGCGATAAAGTTGACCGCGTCATAACGGGTCATTTCCTGATCTTGGAGGAAGTAAGCCGCATTAGATTCACGTTCTGCAAAGATCGCGACGAGGACGTTTGCACCTGTGACCTCGGTGCGCCCCGAGGACTGGACGTGGATCGCGGCACGCTGGATCACACGCTGGAACGCAGCGGTGGGTACAGCTTCGGACCCGTCGACTTCGGTGATCAAGGTCGACAGATCGTCGTCGATATATTCTTCGAGGTTTTTGCGAAGCTCATCGAGATCGACAGAGCACGCTTTCATGACGCGTGCGGCGTCGGGTTCATCGATCAGGGCCAGCAAAAGATGTTCGAGTGTAGCGAGTTCGTGGCGACGCGCATTGGCCAAAGCCAGCGCCGCATGGATGGACTGCTCTAGTGTGGTCGAAAAAGATGGCACGATGAGTGCTCCTTTCTTTCGGTGTCTCGCGGAACACGTTCCGTTCGACTGTGGCCTCATACCTTTAAAGTTTGGTTTTCTTGCCCAACCTTCAAGGACTTTCTTTCATATTCCCTTCACATTTCACGTCATCACACTGTAACGGCGCGTCATCGCGGAATGTTTTTGCACCAAAGTATCAGAAATTGTCCTTTCGGCGTCGAATTTCGGTGAATACGTCGAGGTCCGATGCATCTTCCATGCCGAGTGCGGCTTTGAGATCTGGATGGTCTGCACGCAAATACGGATTGGTCGCCTTTTCCAAACTGAGGAGCGAGGGAACGGTTGCTTCGCTTCTGGCGCGGGCCTCGGTCGTGGATTGAATGCGGGCCTGGACTGCTGGTGTGTCGGGGTCAATCGTCGCCGCGAATTTAGCGTTCGATGCCGTGTATTCATGGCCTGAACAGACAAGAGTGTCGTCGGGCAAGGCGCGAAGGCGCTGCATGCTGTCCCACATTTGTGCGGGCGTTCCCTCAAACAAGCGGCCACAGCCAAATGCCATTAGGCTATCGGCGCTGAACAAATAGCCGCTTTGGGGGAAGTAAAACGCTACGTGTCCGATGGTGTGGCCGTAGACGTCAATCACCTCACAAGGCTCGCCACAAATGGTGATCGTTTGACCATCCACCACAGTTTGGTCGAGTTTCGGCAGGCGTGCTTCATCTGCGGCGGCGCCGATCACCGTGGGATTATACCGTGCGACAAGATCAGGAACGCCATCGACGTGATCCCAATGGTGGTGGGTCAGCAGAATGGTGTTGAGGGTGAGGTCGTGTGCATCAAGGTAAGACACAATCGGTCCAGCCTCGGGCGCATCAATCAATGCGACCTCATTCGTTGCGGTGTTTCGGACCAGATAAGCATAGTTGTCGGTCAAACAGGGCAAGGTAATGAGTTCAAGGGGCATGGCATTGTCACGATCTTCGGTTAAGCTTTGATAAAGAGACTAGCCCAAAGGCCACCGACCGCAATGCACCTCGACGTAATTGATCTGCGCAATTTCTATTATCGCAGCGCCTTGGGGCGGGCCGCACAAAAGGTCATCCGTGGTGAATTGACCGCGATGTGGCCCGAAGCGAAAGGTCAGACCGTTGCGGGTTTTGGTTTCGCGGCGCCGTTGTTGCGTCCCTATTTGGAAGACGCGCGTCGGGTTGTGGCGCTGATGCCGGGGCCGCAGGGGGTGATGCCGTGGCCCGCGGGGCAGCCGAATGTCAGTGTTCTCTGCGAAGAAATGATGTGGCCGTTTGAAAATGGAGCCGTCGATAAGTTGGTGTTGATGCACGGGTTGGAGACATCAGAGAACCCGACAGCAGTATTAGAGGAATGTTGGCGGGTTCTGGGGCCAGGTGGCCGAGCCGCTTTTGTCGTGCCAAACCGCGCTGGGCTGTGGTCCCGCTCTGACAGAACGCCGTTCGGATACGGGCGTCCCTATTCATTGAGCCAATTGGAGGCTCAACTCAGGCAGCACAACTTTGTTGTCGAGCGCGCCTCATCGGTCCTTTACCAGCCGCCCTCCCAAAAACGGATATGGCGCAAGCTCGCCAATGTCTTGGAGGATGTCGGGCATCGACTGCCGTTCATCGCCACAGGCGGCGTGTTGATCGTTGAGGTGTCCAAACAAGTTTCTGCCCCCCGCCGTCCTGGCCTAGGTGAGGCGGTCAAACGTCCATTGAAAATTCTCGAAGGCGTCGGTCGGCCCGTTCCCGAAGCTGGCCTTTCCAATAGTCGTCCGACCTGAAGATCACGGAAAAGAGATTCGATTCTCGGTTCAAAAGTGATCTCGGTATACCGTGGGGTACCGATTTTGGGTGGGAAAGGTTGCGCGAATGGTCGCACCTGTCTCATTGGGGTGCTTTTCTTTCAGACTATTGGCGCAAACAATCGATTTTGTGTGCGTCAAGGCGGTTGCGACAGTCATACCTGTCTGCTACATCCCCCGTGATTTTGGCGCCCCCGCTTCGACGAGGGCGGTTCAAGCTGCCTAAACTTCAAACCATCCCGGTATGACGTGAGGGCCAAAACTATCGGAAGGGTGGACGTGTCCGAACCAGCTTCGATCTCAACCGGCATCGCTTCGCGCTATGCATCTGCTGCTTTTGACCTTGCCAAAGAAGGCAAAGGTCTTGCGGCTCTTGAATCCGACATTGACGCACTGACGGCTGCACTCGAAGGTAGCTCTGATTTGCGCGCTCTGATTTCTTCGCCGGTTTACTCCCGCGAAGAGCAAGCGACTGCTATCGCAGCGCTCGCGAAAAAGATGGGCCTGTCGGAAATCGTAACCAACACTCTCGGCCTGCTGGCGCAAAAGCGCCGTCTGTTCGTTCTGCCGTTCGTTCTGAACGCGCTGCGCGACCTGTTGGCCGAAGAGAAAGGCGAAGTAACCGCCGAGGTTATCAGCGCGAAGGCGCTGACTAAAACTCAGTCCGATAAACTGGCAAAGACACTCTCTGCCAATATCGGAAAAACTGTGAAAATTAATGCGGCCGTGGACGAGTCCCTCGTTGGCGGTCTTGTTGTTAAGGTGGGCTCGAAGATGATCGACACGTCGATCCGCTCCAAGCTCAGCGCTCTCCAGAACACCATGAAAGAGGTCGGATAATGGCGATCCAAGCTGCAGAAATTTCTGCGATCCTGAAGGACCAGATCAAAAACTTCGGTCAAGATGCCGAAGTGGCCGAAATCGGCCGTGTGCTCTCGGTCGGTGACGGTATCGCTCGCGTATACGGTCTGGACAATGTTCAGGCTGGTGAAATGGTCGAATTCCCGGGTGGTATCCGCGGGATGGCTCTGAACCTCGAAGCAGACAACGTTGGTGTTGTTATCTTCGGTTCCGACCGCGACATTAAAGAAGGTGACACTGTTAAGCGCACCAACTCGATCGTGGACGTTCCGGCTGGTGATGAACTGCTGGGTCGCGTTGTTGACGGTCTGGGTAACCCGATCGACGGCAAAGGTCCGATCAACGCTTCCAAGCGTTTGGTTGCTGACGTTAAAGCACCGGGCATCATTCCCCGTAAATCGGTTCACGAACCGATGGCAACCGGCCTGAAATCGGTTGACGCGATGATCCCGATTGGCCGTGGCCAGCGTGAGCTTATCATTGGCGACCGTCAGACTGGTAAAACCGCTGTGGCTCTGGACGCTATCCTGAACCAGAAGTCCTACAACGAAGCTGCTGGCAGCGACGAGTCCAAGAAACTGTACTGCATCTACGTTGCAGTTGGTCAGAAGCGTTCGACCGTTGCTCAGCTCGTTCGTAAGCTCGAAGAAAACGGCGCGATGGAATACTCCATCGTTGTTGCTGCAACCGCGTCCGATCCGGCACCGATGCAGTTCCTTGCTCCCTACGCTGCAACCGCAATGGCAGAGCACTTCCGTGACAACGGCCGCCACGCACTGATCATCTATGATGACCTTTCGAAGCAGGCTGTTTCGTATCGTCAGATGTCGCTTCTTCTCCGCCGTCCGCCGGGCCGCGAAGCTTACCCGGGCGACGTTTTCTATCTCCACTCGCGTCTGCTGGAACGTTCGGCAAAGCTGAACGAAGACAATGGTTCGGGCTCGCTCACCGCGCTGCCGATCATTGAAACCCAGGGCGGCGACGTTTCGGCGTTTATTCCGACCAACGTGATCTCGATCACCGACGGTCAGATCTTCCTCGAAACCGAACTGTTCTACCAGGGTATCCGCCCAGCTGTGAACACCGGTCTGTCGGTTTCGCGCGTTGGTTCGTCCGCTCAGACCAAAGCAATGTCGTCTGTTGCTGGTCCGGTTAAACTGTCGCTCGCTCAGTACCGCGAGATGGCAGCATTCGCTCAGTTCGGTTCCGACCTTGATGCTGCAACCCAGCGTCTTCTGAACCGTGGTGCGCGTCTGACCGAGCTGATGAAACAGCCGCAGTACTCGCCGCTGACCAACGCGGAAATCGTTTGCATCATCTTCGCAGGCACCAACGGTTACCTCGACAAAGTCGACGTAAAAGAAGTTGGCCGCTACGAAGCTGCGCTCCTCGCATTCCTGCGCACCAAGCGTAAGGACATCTTGGACTGGATCGCGAACGACGACCCGAAGATCAAAGGCGCTGATGCTGACAAGCTGAAAGCTGCGCTGGACGAATTCGCCGCAGACTTCGCCTGATCACCGGATAAGGAGACAAGGCAGTGCCAAGTCTTAAGGACCTAAAAAACAGGATCGCGTCGGTCAAATCGACCCGCAAGATCACAAAGGCGATGCAGATGGTCGCGGCGGCAAAGCTCCGCCGTGCCCAGGACGCTGCCGAGTCGGCTCGCCCGTACACTGAGCGTTTCAACGCTGTAGTGTCCGCGCTTGCTGCTTCGGCTGGTGGTTCGGATACTGCGCCGCTGCTGCTTCGTGGTACGGGCAGCGATCAAGTCCACATGCTTGTGGTCATGACTGCTGAACGTGGCCTCTGCGGCGGTTTCAACTCTTCGATCGTGAAGAAAGCCCGTCAGGCTGTTCGCGACCTTCAAGCCCAAGGCAAGACGGTCAAGATCCTGACAGTGGGCAAGAAGGGCCGTGAACAGCTTCGCCGTGATTTCGGCGATCTGATTGTGGATCACGTAGATCTCTCCGCTGTTAAGCGTATGGACTATGCGACCGCACAATCCATCGGCAAAGACCTTCTCAAGCGGTTCGAAGCCGGTGAATTCGACGTTGCGACGATCTTCTTTGCGCAATTCCAGTCTGTGATCGCTCAGATCCCGACTGCGCAACAGGTGATCCCAGCAAAGTTTGAAGCAACCGACGGTGCTGTGGCTGACTACGACTACGAACCTAGCGAAGAAGCAATCCTCGAAGACCTGCTGCCTGCCAGCGTGTCGACGGCGGTTTTTGCGGCTCTGCTAGAAAACGCTGCATCCGAACAGGGTGCGCGGATGAGCGCGATGGACAACGCAACTCGCAACGCGGGCGATATGATCGACCGCTTGACCATCGAATTCAACCGTTCGCGTCAGGCCGTCATCACCAACGAACTGATCGAAATTATCTCGGGCGCGGAAGCGCTCTAAGAACCGGAGTAACGAAACATGGCAAACGCAAAAGGCAAAATCACGCAGGTGATTGGCGCCGTTGTGGACGTGCAGTTCGAAGACGCTCTTCCCGAGATTCTCAACGCACTGAACACCGACAACAACGGCAAGAAGCTGGTGCTCGAAGTTGCACAGCACCTTGGTGAAAACACCGTACGTACCATCGCTATGGACGCGACCGAAGGTCTCGTTCGTGGTCAGGAAGTGGTCGACACCGGCGCACCGATCTCGGTTCCGGTTGGTACCGCGACCCTCGGTCGTATTCTGAACGTTGTTGGCGAACCCGTTGACGAAAAGGGCCCAGTGAACGCGACGGAAACCCGTCCGATCCACGCTGAGGCACCGGAATTCAGCGACCAGTCGACTGAAACCGAAATCCTCGTAACCGGCATCAAGGTTATCGACCTTCTCGCACCTTACTCCAAAGGTGGTAAGATTGGTCTGTTCGGTGGTGCGGGCGTTGGTAAAACCGTTCTCATCATGGAACTCATCAACAACATCGCAAAAGTGCACTCGGGCTACTCCGTGTTCGCTGGTGTTGGTGAACGTACCCGTGAAGGTAACGACCTTTACCACGAGATGATCGAATCCAACGTTATTAAGCCGGACAACCTCGAAGAGTCGCA
>JAYPVO010000037.1:0-15127 GCA_038134645.1 Paracoccaceae bacterium | reverse complement strand
AGGCAAGCGAGCAGTGCCGCGACCCAGAGGATACCCGGCGCGATGGGCTCTAGCACCGAGGCATCAGGCCCCACGCCAAAGGGGATCAGCACCACAACGATCAGAAAGAACGCAAGGCCAAGGCCGAACCCGCCCCCTGCCCGCACAGCAAGCCACAGGTCGCGTTTCAGAAGCGCGATCACAAGAACGCCTCGTCGCTGCCGCCAGATTGATCAGCCGAGGCACGGAACGGCTCTAGGTCCAGTTCGGGCGCATCAAGGCCGAGGTCGATGTGGGTTGCGATTACCGCGATGCCGCCTTTGGCGAGATGTTGATCTCGGATGAAATCCGCAAAGAGGTTCACCGAGAACCGATCCAGCGATACCGTCGGTTCATCAAGGAACAGCACCTTGCGCCCGATCACACCGAGCCGCGACAGACCCAGACGCCGCTTTTGCCCTGCGGACAAAGTGCCCGCCATGCGGTGGCGCAGATCGACCAGATCAAAGGCCTCGTAGATCGTGTCAGGCACGGGATTGCCGTAAACCTCTGCCCAGAAGCTCAGGTTTTCTTCGACGCTCAGTTGCGCTTTGATCCCGTCGGCGTGGCTGGCATAGGCCGCCTGATCGTCGGGCAGGTCAATCTCACCACTCAGTGCAGGTTGCAGCCCCGCGAGCGTCCGCAAGAGCGTGGTTTTCCCGATGCCATTGGCCCCGCGCAGAACCAGCGCCTGCCCTGCCTCGACCGTGAACGACACGCCAGAGAGGACAGGAACCCCACCGCGCGCGCAGGCCAGATCAGTGACCGCGAGCCGCATCAGACGGGGATCAAGGCCAGCGCGACGCGGCGGCCTTCGGACAAGAGGACGTTATAGGTGCGGCAGGCCGCGGGCGAGGACATCGGTTCAGCGCCGATACCCGCCTCTTCCAACGCTGTGCGTAAGGAGGCGGGCAAATGCGCGATCTCTGCGCCTGTGCCGACAAAGATCACATCAACCACGTCTTTGAGCGCCAAGAGCGCCTCAACGTCGTCATAGCCGCCCCAAGAGGACACGCCCGTGGAGGTCACCACCAGCGGGCCGTCAAAGACCTCACCGCCGATGCGGAAAAAACCGGGACCATAGCCATCAACGGGCTTGGCATCGGAATAAACGACCTCGTTCAAACGCATGTCTTATCCTCTTTGCTCAGTGCCTGTTACAGCGCCGTGGATCCTTGGGGTTTGAGATAGCTCAATCCCCAAGAAAAATCAGGCATCAATATCCATGAACTGGTTGCCGGTAGGTTTCTTTTCCTTCGACCAGTCACGTTTCACACCGAGCATAAGCACGATGTTCTTTGCAACATAGATCGACGAATAGGTGCCGACCACAATGCCCCAAGTGATCGCAAAGACGAACCCACGGATCACGTCACCACCCAGCACCAAAAGCGCGATCAGCGCCAAAAGCGTGGTGCCCGAGGTCATGATCGTGCGGCTGAGCGTTTCGTTGGCCGAGAGGTTCAGCACTTCGATCAGAGGCATCTGTTTGAACTTGATCAGGTTTTCACGGGCACGGTCGAATACAACCACGGTATCGTTGATCGAATAGCCCACGATGGTCAAAAGCGCCGCGATGGTCGCCAGATCGAACTTGAACTGGAACACCGCCCAAAGGCCAATGGTCACCGCAACGTCGTGGATCAAAGCCACAACAGCGCCGACCGCGAACTGCCATTCGAACCGCAGCCAGATATAGGCCACGATTGCGACAAGCGCCGCGAGAACCGCATAGACAGCCTTAGAGATCAGCTCGCCCGAAACCTTGGGACCAACGGATTCGACAGAGGCAAAGGTGATCGCAGGGTCAACGGTTTGCAGAGCGGCCTCAACATTGCCCACGATGTCTTGGGAAATGCTCTCTTGGCCGTCTTGGGCCTGAATACGGATCATCGCAACGTGCTGATCGGCGGCAAAGGTCGGGTCAAAGACCTGCGTGATCACCACATCGCCAAGGCCGAGCGGATCGATCGCCGCACGATACTCCGCCACATCAACAGCGTTCGTGCTGTCGGTGCGGATCGTCGTGCCGCCACGGAAGTCGATACCAAAGTTAAGCCCCATCACGAAGAACGCGATGACAGAGGCAATCACCAGCACCGCAGACGCACCAAAGGTAACGCGGGCAGCACGGAAGAAATTGAAGTTCGTGTTGTCAGGGACAAGACGCATCCGCATGGCTCAGACCTCGATGGTTTTGGGACGGCGGCGTTGGAACCACCAGACGATGAAAAGACGGGTCACAAAGAGCGCGGTAAAGACCGAAGTCACGATACCGATGCCCAAGGTGGTCGCAAAGCCGCGCACGGGGCCAGAGCCAACGAACCAAAGAATGGCTGCGGTGATGATCGTGGTGATGTTCGCATCCACAATCGCCGACATCGCACGTTCATAGCCCAGCTCAATCGCGCGCGCTGGCCCTTTGGCGGTTTTCAGTTCTTCGCGGATCCGTTCAAAGACCAGAACGTTCGCGTCCACCGCCATACCCATGGTCAGCACGATACCTGCGATACCAGGCAGCGTGAGCGTCGCACCAAGGACCGACAGCGCACCAAAGATCATCGCAACGTTGATCACCAGCGCGAGGTTCGCGATCCAGCCAAAGAGGCCATAGGTCAGCGCCATAAAGATCATGATCAGAGCAAAGCCCGCAAGCGCCGCGATCTGACCCGCCTTTACGCTATCAGCACCGAGTTCTGGGCCGATTGTGCGTTCTTCGAGGAAGGACAGACCAACAGGCAGCGCACCAGCCCGCAACAGAACCGCGAGGTTCGTGGATTCCTCAATCGAGAAGCTACCCGAGATGATACCAGAACCGCCCGTGATCGCCTGACGAATGGTCGGGGCGCTGATCACTTCGTTATCAAGGACAATCGCAAAGGGCGCGCCCACGTTCTCCGAAGTATACTGACCAAAGGCCCGCGCACCCGTCGGATTGAAACGGAACGACACCGCAGGCAGGCCGTTCTGGTCGAACGACGGCTGCGCATCAACCAGCTCTTCGCCCGTGACAACAGGGTTCCGTTCGAGGATGTAATAGCTGCCCTCTTCGTTCAGCGAGGGCGCAAGGATGTTACCGACACCCGGATTTGCATTTGAATCCGTGGTGCGACCAACGACCGAGTTAAAGGTCAGTTGTGCCGTCGTGCCGATCCAGTCTTTCAACTCTTGCGCAGATTTGGCGCCGGGAACTTGGATCAGGATACGGTTGTCGCCCTGACGCTGGATCGCAGGCTCACGTGTGCCCGCAGCGTCAATACGGCGACGAATGATTTCGAGCGCTTGTTTCACCACACGGTCATCAGAGGCCAACTTTTCCGCCTCAGACAAACCAATGCTGATCACTTGCCCCTCAGCAGAAACAGTGATGTTCGACGCACCGGCGCCTGTCAGGGTCGCCACTGGCTGACCCAGACCACGCACCAATTCCAGCGCGCGCTCCATGCCCGCAGCTTCGGAAATACGCACGCGCAGCGCCTCAGCGGTGGACTCTTCGCGGGTTACAAACCCAATGGTGTCGCGTTCTGCGGCCAGCACATCACGCACTTCAGGCCACATCGCGTCGAGCGTGGCGCCATAGGCCTCTTGCACCTGCACTTCGGCGAGCAGATGCGCACCGCCCCGCAGGTCGAGCCCGAGGTTCACCAAATTCGACGGCAGGAACGACGGCCAGAGCGCGACATCCGCCGCGATCTCATCCGAAGTCATCCCCGCATCAACCAATTTAACCGCGTCGTTATGAGACTCGACGCGGCCGTAGAAAAAGTTCGGCAAGGTAAAGACAACCCCGGCCAGGCAGGCCAGTAGGATCATCAACTGGCGAAAGCGCGAAATATGCAGCATGTCCGGGGCCTTGTCTTATGCCTTAGCAGGTTCGGTCTTGCTCACAACCTGAGCAATGGTCGAACGCACGATGCGAACGTTGACGCCCGCAGCAATCTCGATCTCGATCTCGTTGTCGTCTTTGACCTTCGACACTTTGCCGATGATCCCACCTTGGGTGACAACTTGATCACCACGGCGCAGCGCAGCAACCATCGCCTGATGCTCTTTTACCTTTTTCTGCTGCGGACGGATCAGCAAGAAATACATGATCCCGAAGATCAGGATAAACGGTACGATACCTTGAATGGCCTCCATCAGGCGCTCCCCTTCGTGTTAAATATGCAGGTCTCGCCCCGCAAAAGTCGCGGCACGTTAAATCGCAGATGGGGGAATGGCAACCGGACCGCAACCCCATATCTTCGTGATAATGCCGCAGCCCGCCAAAAAATCCCCCTTGCCCCTTTGTGCGACAAATATCCCGGGGGTGAATTGGCGCAGCCAAGAGGGGGCAGAGCCCCCTTTTCACCCTTTCCCACCCATGCCATAAGCAGCGCGTCATTAAGAAGGAGAAGCCCCATGCATGACATCCGCTTTATCCGCGAAAATCCGGCCGCATTCGACGCTGCCCTGTCGCGTCGTGGGGCCGAACCTATGTCCTCAACCGTTCTCGCTCTGGACGAGGCGCGCCGCGCCTTGATCCACGCGGCGGAAACCGCGACAGCTGAACAGAACAAAGCGTCCAAAGAGGTCGGCGCCGCCAAAGGTCGTGGCGACGAGGCTGAATTCGAACGCCTCCGCGCGCTGGTGGCCGAGAAAAAAGCCGACATCGCCCGCATGACCGAAGAGGCCAAGCAAAAAGACGACGAGCTGAACACGCTCCTCTTGACCATTCCGAACATGCTCTATGATGACGTGCCGGATGGGGCGGACGAAAACGACAACGTTGAGATCAACCGTTGGGGCACCCCGCGCACGTTCGATTTCAAACCAGTCGAACACTTTGAAATCGCTGGCGTTCAGACGGGTATGGACTTTGCCGCTGGCACCAAACTCTCGGGCAGCCGCTTTGTGGTGCTTTCGGGCGCTGTGGCGCGTATTCACCGTGCGCTGGCTCAGTTCATGTTGGACTACCACGTGGACGTTCACGGCCTGACCGAAGCGATCACCCCCGTCATGGTCAAAGAAGAGATGATGTATGGCACGGGCCAGCTGCCGAAATTCGGCGAGGACAGCTATCAAACCACCAACGGCTGGTGGCTGATCCCCACCGCAGAGGTCACGCTGACCAACCTCGTCAATGGCGACACTGTGGAGGAATCCACCCTGCCCCGCCGTTACGCCGCCCATACCCAGTGCTTCCGCTCCGAGGCTGGCTCGGCTGGTCGCGACACCTCTGGCATGCTGCGTCAGCACCAGTTCGAAAAGGTTGAGATGGTCACCATCATCACCCCCGAAGAGTCCGAGGCTGAACATGCCCGCATGACCCGTCAGGCCGAAGCGATCCTTGAGGCGCTCGACCTGCCCTACCGCACGGTTAAACTCTGCTCGGGCGATATGGGCGCTGGCATGAAACGCACCCACGACCTCGAAGTTTGGCTGCCAGGTCAGGACAAATACCGCGAGATTTCCTCGGTTTCGACCGCTGGCGATTATCAAGCTCGCCGCATGAACGCGCGTTACAAACCCGCCGACGGTGGCAAGCCGCAGTTCGTTCACACCCTGAACGGCTCTGGCCTCGCAGTTGGCCGCACGCTGATCGCGGTTCTGGAAAACGGTCAGAACGCAGATGGCTCGGTCACGCTGCCTGCCGTCCTGCACCCCTACCTCAAAGGCAAGACCACGCTCACCGCTGCGGGCGATCTGGCCTAAGCACTTGATCCAAAGGGCGACTGTGCCACGTATAAGGGTTATGAAAAAATCCTTACCGTGGCTGGTCGCCCTTTTTGCATCGACGTTTATCCTCGCGCCTCTGGTGACAGAGCCGTTCACGGGATATCGCCCTGAACACCTCCCCGTTTTCATGGATCAGCCGCCGATCCAGCCCGCAGGCTATGCCTTTGCGATCTGGGGCGTGATCTATTCGTGGCTTGTGGCCTCTGCCGTCTATGGGCTGGTGAAACGGCGCAATGACGGCGCGTGGGACATCGTGCGGGGGCCACTGGCGCTGTCGCTCGCGCTCGGCACGCTGTGGCTGTCGATTGCCAATGCCACGGCGATCTGGGCGACGGTGGTGATTGTCATCATGGCGGGCGTCACCGTCTTGGCGCTTTTGCGCTCCCCGACCAAGGATTACTGGTGGCTCAAGGTGCCGCTCGGCCTCTATGCGGGGTGGCTCACGGCGGCCTCTGTGGTGTCGCTGTCGATCACCCTCGCGGGCTTTGGCGTGCTGAGTTACGAGGCCGCGTCCATCGCGGGGCTGATCCTCGCCATGACCGCAGCCATTCTGGTGCAACTCATGCCCCCCAGCGGGCCAGCCTATGGCCTCGCTGTGAGTTGGGCGCTCTTTGGGATTGTGGTGCAGAACGGCACAGACATGATCGTGATGTCTGTATTGGCCGGCGCGGGCATTGCCGCGCTCGGCCTGATTAACCTTACTCGCCGCGGTTCGACTTGAGGTGTTTTGCCAGACGACCCGTCTGTTTCTTCTTCTTGTTCTTATAGGGGTTCTTTTCCCCCTGATCGCGCAAGAAGAGACGGATCGGCGTCCCTGGCATCTCAAAGTCGTCACGTAAACCGTTGATAAGGTAGCGGTTATAGCTTTCCGGCACCTTATCAGGGTGCGAGGTCATCACGACGAATGCAGGCGGACGGGCTTTCACCTGCGTCATATACCGCATCTTAATCCGCTTACCCTGCGGTGCGGGTGGCGGGTGCTGCTCTAGCATACCAACCAGCCAGCGGTTCAACGCAGAGGTCGACACGCGGCGGTTCCAGATCGTGTAGGCGCGCATGATCGCGTTGTGCAAACGATCCAGCCCCTTGCCCGTTTTCGCGGACACAGTGACCATCGGTGCGCCACGAAGCTGCGGCAGAAGACGTTCGAATTTCTCGCGCAGGTCTTTGAGTTTTTCCTGCTTCTCGTCCTCGAGGTCCCATTTGTTGACCGCAACGACGACCGCACGGCCTTCGCGTTCGGCAAGGTCGGCAATCCGCAAATCCTGCTGTTCGAACGGAATTTCTACATCGAGAAGGACCACCAGAACTTCGGCGAACTTCGCAGCACGCAGACCGTCCGAGACAGACAGTTTTTCCAGCTTTTCCTGAACCTTAGCCTTTTTGCGCATCCCCGCGGTATCAAAGATACGCATAGGGATATCGTCCCATTCGGTCTTAACCGAAATCGCGTCGCGGGTGATGCCTGCCTCAGGTCCAGTGAGCAGACGCTCTTCGCCGAGGATCTTGTTGATCAGGGTCGATTTACCCGCGTTCGGACGACCAACCACGGCGATTTGCAGCGGTTTGGCCCAAGTGGGCATCGGAACTTCGGGCTCATCGCCCTCTTCGAACTCGTCCCACTCTTCAATATCAACGTCGACTTCTGGCGCGTCTTGGGCAGCGCGTTCTTCGAACTGCTCAGAGATCGGCAGGAGAACGTGATACAGCTCGTCCATCCCTTCGCCGTGTTCCGCAGAAATCCGCAGCGGTTCACCAAGGCCGAGCGAATAGGCCTCAAGGAAACCGCCCTCGCCTGCGCGACCTTCGGATTTGTTCGCGCCAAGGATCACGTTCGCATTCTTTTTGCGCAGGATGTCGGCAAAGACCTCGTCGGTCGGCGTGATGCCCACACGTGCGTCGATCAGGAACAGACAAACGTCCGCCATTTCCACCGCGCGCTCGGTCAAACGACGCATACGGCCCTGAAGGCTGTTGTCGGTCGCGTCTTCGAGACCCGCAGAATCGATCACAGTGAATCGCAAATTGCCGAGTTTCGCGTCGCCTTCACGCAGGTCACGCGTCACCCCCGGCTGGTCGTCGACCAGCGCGAGCTTCTTGCCTACAAGGCGATTGAACAATGTCGACTTGCCCACGTTCGGGCGGCCAACAATGGCGAGGGTGAATGTCATGGCTAAAGCCCTTTCAGATCAAGATCGGGGCGATACACCATTCCCGCGTTAACGGAAAGCCAGCAATTGCCCGTTCTTCGACACGACATAGAGGGTATTTCCGGCAACGACGGGCGCAGAGGCCGCACCACCGGACAATTCGATTTGCCCAACCATCGCGCCCGACACAGGGTCGAACTGACGGATCAGCCCGTCCGACGAGGCCACAATCAGACGCCCGCCCGCAAGGATCGGACCGTAATGGGCGACGGCTGCGCGGGATTTACCAGCGCGGCGTTCGATCAGGTCAGGCAGCGCCACGCGCCAGATGACCGACCCGTCACGATTATCGAGACGCACGAGTTGGTTCAGGTCGTTCACAGCAAAGACAGAACCGCCAACAGGCCAGACAGGGCCGACAGAGCCTTCGTGGGCGGACCATTTGCGGTCACCTGACACGGCGTCCAGCGCAATGGTCATGCCCGAGGAGTTACCAAGGTAGACCGTGCTGCCGCTGACCACAGGCCCACCGCTCAGCCCGTCAAAGGCATTGAGCGGACGGCCCAGACGTTCGCCGCCGATAAAGGCCGACCAACGTTCAAGCCCGCCATCACGGAAGGCCGCAACCAGTTCACCGCCTGCAAACGGCATCAGCGCGAAACGGTCTGTCACAGCAACACCCGGCCCGCTGCCGTAGTTGGTGTTAGACGGCGCACCGTTGACGGTCCATTTCACCAAACCGCTGTCCGACTGGATCGCCCAACCGCGGTTATCGTGACCGACAACGTAGATGATATTGCCCGAAACGGTCGGCGTGGTCGCGCCAGAGGCATCCAAAGTCTGACGCCAGATCACACCACCCGTGCTGCGGTCGATCGAGATGACCTCACCATAGCCCGTGGTCGCAACGAGACGGTCACCGTCAACAGCCAGACCACCGCCAGAGGCAGACCCACCCTCGCCCGCAGGGGTCAGGTCCACCGACCAGAGCGTTGCGCCATTGGTGCCTGTCGCCGTCACGGTCGTCGCGGCATCCATCGTGTAAATCGCATCGCCCGCAACGACAGGATCAGCGGTGATCCGTGCGCGGCGGCTTTCGCCTTCACCGATATCGGCAGCAAAGGCCAAGCTCGGTGTCGCAGAAAGCGCCAGATGCGGCATGGAGTGCGCGGCGTTGCCACCACGATGGGTCCAGTCTGCGTTGGCGACCTGCTGACCCAGCGAAATCTCGCGGGCCTCGTTCACTTCGGCCACAGGGGCAGAGGCGAGGCCATCACGGATATCCAAACGCTCGCCCGGAAGACGGACATCCTTTTCGCCGCAACCAGCAAGCAATGCCACAAGTGCAACTGTGCCAAGGAAGGTAAATTTCGTCACTGCCCCGTCCTCCGACGTGTTTTCGTTCCTGCGTTTACTGAGACGCGTCACCACCCAGCGCCACAATCAAGGCTTCGACCCGATTGCGCAAGCCCTGCGTGACCGTTGCATCGCCGCTGATCTCGCGCAGCGTGGCCAAGGCCGTCTCTGCATCGCCCGCTTCCAATTGCGCGACAGCGATCTGTTCTTTCGCCAAGAGCGCGAAAGTCGCACCCGGTGCGGCAAGGGCGTCAAACCCAGCGATACGCTCTTCTGGCGATAGGTTTGCGGAATTCGCAAGAAGCGCCTTGAACGCGCCGAGGTCACGATAGATCTGACGCGCGCCATCCAAATTCGCGAGCGCGGTGAAGGCATCGGCCGCAGCGGCGGTATCGCCTGCCTCTTGGGCCGCAGCGCCCGTCATCAAGAGCGACATCACAGACGCGGGCAATTGCGCAAACGCAGCCTGACGATCCGCCCATTCGTTCTGATCGAGCGCGTCAAAAATCGCGTCCCCCGCAGCCTGTTCAGCCGCACGGGTTTGAGCCGATTGATATTCAGTCCAACCGGTTGCGCCCACCAGACCAACAACGGTCAATGCAGCGATCCAGCCGTATTTACGAATGTAGGTAAAAAGCTGGTCGCGACGGACCTCTTCGTTGACTTCGTCGATGAAGCTTTCGTTATTGCTCATTGCGCGACCGGCCTTCTAAAACTGTTGGTGCCCCGTCTTAACTTGAACCTTCGGGAATTGCCAAGACCTTCGCAGATCACGGTTTTCTTCAGTCGGCTTCGCTGCCTTGCAGAAAAAGACGAAAATAACTAATCTGAACCAAATGGTTTAGCGTATAATCGACAAGATTCTTCCTTGCTCTGAACCTTTTCATGACTATTTCCGCGGTTAGTTGCGAACAGTGACCGTATTTCGAAAGGCCCAATCATGCGCGTAATGCCGCTTATTACAGCTGTAGTTGTAACTGCGTTTCTCTACTTCCTCGTTGCAGAACGCGACAGCCTGCTGGCCTTTGCTCAGGCAGACACCTCTGCGGAGACAGAGACCGAGGGGGCTGCAACCCCAGTTGACGAGTCATCCCTGATCAAAGTTGTGGTCCTTCGCAGCTCTGAGCGCGAGATTGAGAGCGCGGTGATCCTGCGTGGTCGCACCGAAGCGGCGCGTCAGGTGGATGTGCGGGCCGAAACCACGGGTCAGATCATTTCTGAACCGCTGCGCAAAGGGGCCTTTGTGAACACGGGCGATTTGCTCTGCGAGATCGACATGGGCACCCGCGCGGCAACGCTCGCTCAAGTCGAAGCGGCAAAGCGCGAGGCAGAACTGAACCTCACCGCTGCGGAACGTCTGATTGGGGACGGCTACGCCAGTGAAACCCGCCTGCGCTCTGCCGAAGCTGCGCTCTCTGCGGCTGAGGCGGCGGTCAGTGCTGCACAGCGTGAAATCGAGAACACCAGAATCGAAGCGCCCTTCTCTGGCCTGTTGGAAACCGACACGGCGGAATTGGGCACCTTCCTGTCGACGGGTGCTGCCTGCGCGACGATCATTCAACTCGACCCGATCAAGCTCGTCGGTTTTGTGCCTGAGATTGAAGTGGGCAAGGTTCAGGTCGGCGCCCCCGCTGGTGCCCGCCTTGCCGCTGGTGGAGATGTGATGGGCCGCGTGACGTTCCTGTCCCGCTCTGCCGACGACACCACCCGCACCTTCCGCGTTGAGGTCGAAGTGCCGAACGCCGACATGGCGATCAGCGACGGTCAAACCGCAGAAATCATCATCGGCACCGATGGCCGCAAGGCGCACCTCGTCCCGCAATCGGCTCTGACGCTGAACGACAACGGCGATCTGGGTCTGCGCGTGATTGATGACGCGAACACCGTCCACTTTGCCAAGGTCGAAGTTGTCCGCGACACCATCGACGGCATCTGGGTCACGGGCCTCGAGGCTGAAGCGAATATCATCACCATTGGTCAAGAATACGTCGTCGAAGGCGTCACCGTCGCCCCGACCTTTCAGGAGGCTAAGGGATGACTGGAATGATTGACTGGGCGGCCAGCCGTGCGCGGATGGTCATTGCCTTTATTGTGCTGTCTATCATCGCGGGTGCGGTCGCTTATGTGAGCCTACCCAAAGAAGGCGAGCCGGATATCGAAATTCCGGCTCTGTTCGTGTCTGTGCCCTTCCCCGGCATTTCCGCGACCGACTCTGAACGGCTGCTGGTTGAACCGATGGAAACCGAACTGTCGGACATCGATGGCCTTAAAACCATGACCGCCACCGCGTCAGAGGGTTACGCGGGTGTCGCGCTGGAGTTTGAATTCGGCTGGGACAAGACCCGCACGATGGCGGATGTCCGTGATGCGATGAACGCGGTTGAGGGGAAATTCCCCGATGGCGCGGATCAGTATTCGATCAACGAGATCAACTTCTCTGAATTCCCGATCATCATTGTGAACCTGACGGGCGACGTGCCCGAACGCACATTGATCAAGGTTGCCAAGGACTTGCAGGACGAACTCGAAGGGATCGAAGCGATCCTTTCGGCCAACCTTGCAGGCACGCGCGACGAGATGGTTGAGGTGGTGATCGATCCCCTGCGGCTTGAGGCCTATAACGTCACCGCGGGCGAGTTGATCAACGTTGTCACGATGAACAACCTGCTCATCGCAGCGGGTGAAGTGTCGACCGAACAGGGTAGCTTCTCGGTCAAAATCCCGTCCTCCTTCGACAGCCCCCAAGACATCTACAGCCTGCCCGTCAAAACCGACGGCGACCGCGTGATCACCTTGGGCGATTTGGCGACGATCCGTCTGACCTTTGAAGACCGCGAAAGCACCGCCCGTTTCAACGGCGTGAAAACCGTGGCGCTTCAGGTGGTGAAGGCACGGGGTTATAACCTGATCGACACCGCTGCATTGGTCCGTGAAACGGTTGAAAACGCGCGCGCCTCTTGGCCCGCCGACCTCCAAGCTGCCGTCCACGTGGGCGCATCAAACGACCAGAGCCGCACGGTTGCGTCGATGGTATCGCAGCTCGAAGGCTCGGTTCTGACCGCGATTGCGCTGGTGATGATCGTGGTTCTGGCCTCGCTCGGCACCCGCTCTGCGCTATTGGTTGGTTTCTCGATCCCGACGTCGTTCCTGCTCGCGTTCCTTCTCTTGGGCATCATGGGCGTGACGATTTCGAACATCGTGATGTTCGGCCTGATCCTCGCCGTGGGGATGCTCGTCGATGGCGCGATTGTGGTCGTTGAATACGCGGACAAACGGATTTCCGAGGGCGCAGGCCCGATGTCCGCCTATACCGAAGCCGCAAAGCGCATGTTCTGGCCTGTGGTGTCATCAACCGCGACAACGCTTTGTGCGTTCTTGCCGATGCTGTTCTGGCCGGGTGTTCCGGGTCAGTTCATGGGCATGCTGCCTGTCACGCTGATCTTTGTTCTTTCGGCTTCGCTGATCGTGGCGCTGATCTATATGCCCGTTATGGGCGGCGTTCTGGGCCGCACCAGCCGTCTGTTTGGCCGCACCTCTGACGCGCTCAAGAAACGTCTGCCGTGGGTCGTTCGTGCCCTCTTGGTCGTGCCTGCGGGTCTGATGGCCTTTGTCGGCGCGATGATGACGCTGAACCCTGCATATCTTTCGGGTGAAGCAGTTCAGACCTCTGGCCTGATGGCGTCGCTTCCGGGGATGATCCTCTTTATGCTCGGCGCAGTTGCCCTGTCGATCACCATCGGCGCGGCCAAGATTGAACGCAAGCAAACGAAAATCCGTGCTGGCTATCACCGCACCCCGTTCGGCTGGGTGATCTGGAGCGTGGCGGGCAACCCTGTCATGCCGCTTGTCACCGTGGGCGCAATCCTCGCCATTGTTATGTCGACCTTCACCTATTTCGGGGCGAACAATAACGGCGTCGAATTCTTTACCGCGACCGAACCAGAACAAGCGATTGTCTACGTTCAAGCCCGCGGCAACCTCAGCCTCTCGGAAAAGGACGACCTCGTGCGTCAGGCCGAAGAGATCGCGCTGTCGGTTCCCGGTATCCAGACCGTCTTTGCTTTTGCGGGCGCAGGTGGTTTGAACGCGAATACCGCAGGTGCAGAGAGCCCGCGTGATGCCGTCGGTCAGCTACAGATCGAACTGATCCCGTGGGATGACCGCCCCGCCTTTGCCCGTGCCAATGACATTCCGATTGAGGAATTGAACGGCAAAACGGTCATGGCGAACCTTCAGGCGAAACTGGACCAAATCCCGGGTGTGCATACCGAAACGCTCGACCTTGCGATGGGTCCTGCGGCAACGAAACCTGTGCACCTGCGGCTCAAGGGCGACGATTGGGACCAACTGCTCGCAACCACCGCAGAGGCGCGTGCGTTCTTTGAAACTGTTCCGGGCCTGACCCAGATCGAAGACAGCCGCCCCCTGCCCGGTATCGATTGGGAAATCTCGGTCGATGTGGAAAAAGCGGGCCGATACGGCGCTGACGTGGCGACCGTGGGTGGCATGGTGCAGCTCGTGACACGGGGTATCCTGCTCGACACGATGCGGGTGGATAGCTCTGACGAAGAGATCGAAATCCGCGTCCGCCTGCCAGAGGAAGACCGCGTTCTGTCCACCCTTGATAACCTCAAGGTGCGGACTTCTGCGGGCCTCGTTCCGCTGTCGAACTTCATCACCCGCACCCCTGTTCCGAAACTGGCGCAGATCGACCGTATCGACCAGAAACGCTACTTTGACATTAAGGCGGGCGTGGCCGATGGGCTGGTGAAACTGACCGCTGAGGATGGCACATTCACCATCGTGGCCGAGGACGCGATGACCGATGCGCAGCGCGACGCGGTTGCTGATGGTAGCCTCAAACGCGAGGTCGTGAACGGCAACGAACGGATCGCCTTTGTCGAAAGCTGGCTCAACGATGGCAATTTGCCTGCGGGGATCAGCTTTGAATGGGCGGGCGATATGGCGGACCAAGAGGAAAGCTCTGCCTTCTTGGGTCAGGCCTTCTCTGCCGCGCTGATGCTGATGTTCATCATCCTGCTGGCGCAGTTCAACAGCTTCTATAACTCTGTTCTGGTGCTGCTGGCGGTGATCCTGTCAACGACGGGTGTTCTGATCGGGATGCTCGTGATGGATCAGTCTTTCTCGATCATTATGACGGGGACGGGGATCGTGGCGCTGGCGGGGATCGTGGTGAACAACAACATCGTTCTGATCGATACCTATCAGGAATATAACCAGTATATGCCGCGTCTCGAGGCGATCATTCGCACCGCCGAAGACCGCATCCGTCCGGTTCTTTTGACCACCATCACCACGATGGCGGGCCTTGCGCCGATGATGTTTGGCCTCAGCCTCGACTTCATCAACGGGGGCTATTCGATCGACAGCCCGACCGCGCTCTGGTGGAAACAGCTTGCCACGGCGGTTGTCTTTGGCCTCGGCATTGCGACGGTTCTGACGCTGGTCTTTACGCCCGCGATGTTGGCCGCACGGGTCTGGTTCACGACCTACCTGCATTGGCTCGGTCGCCTCTTGGCGCGCCTGTCGATGGGTCGTGGTAGCCGCGCGGCGCAAGACTGGGCACTGGCACGCGAGGCCCGCAAGGTCAAAGCGCCAGAGATCATCTGGGAGGACACAGACGAACCCTCCGCCCCATCCACGCTACGGGCTGCAGAATAAACAAAACGGGCGCGATGAGAGATCACCGCGCCCGTTTTCTATTTCGCCTCTGGTGGCCCTTAGGCCGCGTCTTCTGAGGCCTGTTTCTGCCAGAGCTGCGCATAGCGCCCAGACTGAGCCAGCAGCGCGTCGTGGCGCCCCTGTTCGACGATATGACCGTCCTCTAGCACGACAATGCGGTCCGCATCCGCGATGGTCGACAG
>JAYPVO010000036.1:0-15490 GCA_038134645.1 Paracoccaceae bacterium | reverse complement strand
TCCCGAACAAGGCCCCATTGAAAAAGAAAACTGAGGCAACAGCGCGCCATGGGCCTGAGAGTCGGATCACTTGCGTCTCCTAAATCGATTTCGGAAAATCTAGCCGCGCTGAATGTCCTGCACAATGAAAAACGGCTCACCACGAGGGCGAGCCGTTCTTTGAGCCAACGATAGGTATCGATCAGTTGTTCATGTTGCCGTGGCCCATATTGCTGTGGTCCATTTGGCCTTGGTTCATCTGGCCGCCTTGCGGCTGACGTTCGAGGTCGACAGGGATATCGATGGTGATTTCGCCCGCTTCACGGAACACGAGGGTCACGGTGACGATATCGCCTTGTTCCATCGCCCCCTTGAGGCCCATGAACATCACGTGGTCTGCGCCACGTTGCAGGACGTGTTCGCCGCCAGCAGGGATCGGGAAACCGCCTTCGACCTGACGCATCTTCGCGACGCCGTCTTCCATGATGTGCGTGTGCAGTTCGACTTTGGCCGAAATGTCAGAACGGGCGTCGATGAGTTGGTCGTCGGTGTCGCCTGTATTGGTGATCACCATGAAGGCAGCGCCAGCCATAGCCGACATGCCCGACGACCGCGCATAGGCGTCGTTGACGGTGATGATGCTTTCAGCCGAAGCAGCGGTTGCGAAAAGGGTAGCGGCAACTGCCGCAAGTTTAACGGATTTCAAAAACATTGGTTTGTCCTGTGATGTTTAGATGTTTGATGTTGGGGATCAAACGATCACAGGCGGTCCTCGGGCCGAAGGGATTAGGCGCTGCGCTTCGGCTGCATGGATGTCATGGACCGGAAGAAGGGTTAGAGCACGGCCAATGACGACCCGCTGAGGCAGATCCGGTGTCGCCAGCGCGACGATCACATTCAGGGCACAGTCTGGACAGATATGACGCGGACCGACGGGTTTCCCATCCGCATCAACGGCGACTTCGACAGCAACTTCACCAATACAGAGAACGGCAGTGCCAACGGCGCCTGTCTGCCCACGCAATATCGCCATTTCCTGCGAGGTGACGGTCACCAGCAGGGCAAGCGCGACAGCAATGAGCGATCTAAGCCAAACCATGACGCATCAGTATCACTGGAGGTTGCGCTGTAAAAGGGTCAGCGCGTCGCAGGGTCTGGAAACGAAAAAGCCCAGACAGTGATGTCTGGGCTTTGACGAATTCGGTAGTCAGTCAGATTAAGCAGATGCTTTAACGACTTCTTTTTTGATTTTGAGTGCTTCGCTCGACAGCTCGGCGTCTTTCGCCTTGAGGAGGAACGCATCAAAACCACCGCGGTGGTCAACAGTACGCAGCGCAGCGGACGAAATCCGCAGGCGGAACGAACGGCCCAGTACGTCAGAGATCAGAGTGACGTCCTGAAGGTTCGGCAAGAACCGGCGACGGGTGCGGTTTTTAGCGTGGCTGACGTTGTTGCCCGACATCGGGCCTTTGCCAGTGAGTTCGCATTTACGCGACATGGGTATATCCTTTATTTATTGGTTCCAGCCACCAGGGCCAGTTTGTTAAGCGGGCAATGCCCAACGGGCCCCACACCTCGTGGAACCAGTTATGAGCGCTGGCAATAGGTCGATTCCGCGAAACGGTCAAGCCTGCAATGACGCCGACCGTTGTTTTGCCCACGCGGCGGCCTCTGGAAACCTGTCTTTGCCGCGTTGGGACAGTCGGTCGAGGTAGAATGGCACGTCGCGGCGTAATTCGCGATGCATCTTGGTCAGCACCGTCGGGTCGGGCGGATCAGAGAGAAGCGCCCGAACCGTGGCCCCATAGCGACCGCCCCGCGTGATGACTTGGGTCGCGGGGTGTCCGCCAAACGTGAGCCGTGCGATCCGAAGGGCAGGAAAGATGATCTGCAACCGCTCTGCGTGCCACAGGTCTAGTCGGTTCATCTGGTCGACGGCGATGATCCCCTTCAGGGTCGGCACCGCTCTGGGCTCAAGCGCCCCAAGGCGTTGATCATAGTCACCAGCCTCAGCTCGATAGCGTTTGTCGAACGGCACATCGTCAGGATGGATGGACCATTGGGGCGAAACAGAGAGCACCCGCGTCGCGCCAATTGCGCGTGCAAAACGCAGGGCACCATAGGCCCCCATCGAAAACCCGACCGCGGCCACATCGCGATAGGGTTTCGCGACGGCCTCTAACACGCGTTCAGCGGCGGTGGTTTCGCCGTTGATGAACCAATCATTGACCGATGTGCGGACGGAAATCTGGTCATAGCCGCGCCGATCATAGACGTTGATCATATTGGGCGGCTTAAACCCTGTGCGGCCAATCTCTCGGCTGTCAAAGGACACGAGCAGTTTGTTATGGCCCCGCGCAAAATGGGTCAGGCGCAAACGGGCGCCATCGAAAATTCGGATGCCGTCGTCGGCCTCAGCCACCTGTGAACCCGTCCAAGACCCGCGCGGCGGCTTGGGTCGGGGTGGTTTCACCGCGCTGCAATTGATCCTCAGCCTGCGCAAGACGTGACGCCAAGGCTGGGTCGCGCTGGAGCCGTTCGAGGAGTTGCAAGCGCACCTCTTCGTGGAACCAATAACGCGCCTGTTCTGCACGGCGCGCATCCCAATGCCCTTCGTCGCGGCGCCATTTGGCGAGCGTGGTCATTTCCTCCCATGCCTTCGCGATGCCATCGCCCGAATAGGCGGACACGGTCATAGCCTTGGGGAAATCAGCGGGATCTTGGGGCCGTTTACGCAGGAGGCGCAGCGCGCCCGCATAGTCGGCACAGGTGCGTGTCGCTTGTGGTTTGAGGTCGCCGTCTGCCTTGTTCACCAGGATCAGATCAGCAATTTCCATGATGCCACGTTTGACGCCTTGCAGTTCGTCGCCACCCGCAGGAGCCAGAAGCAGGGTAAAGATATCGCACATCTCAGCGACCATCGTCTCGGACTGACCGACGCCGACGGTTTCAATCAGAACCACGTCAAACCCCGCCGCCTCGCAGAGCGCGATGGCCTCACGCGTGCGACGCGCAACGCCGCCCATTTGTGCCTGCGACGGCGAAGGGCGGATAAAAGCGTTGGGGTCGCGGCTCAGCTGCTCCATCCGCGTTTTGTCGCCAAGAATCGACCCGCCAGACCGTGCTGAGGACGGATCAACGGCAAGCACGGCGACCCGCAGGCCAGAGCTGGTGAGCGCAAGGCCGAAGGCTTCGATAAAGGTGGATTTCCCGACGCCAGGGGTGCCAGACAGGCCAATGCGCAGCGCCTGCCTATCCGTGCCGAGCGCATCAAGGAGGTCCAGCGCGAGCGCGCGGTGATCAGCGCGGCCGCTCTCAACGAGGGTGATCGCGCGAGCAAGAGCACGGCGGTCGCCTTGTTTCAGGGCTGCGGCGGTCGCGGGAATATCGAATGGTTTAGCCATACGAACTGTTTAGCGGATGGCACGAGCCTGTCCAGTGCGGCGGTGGGACGCGGGGTGATTTCGACGGGTGTGGGGAGGGGGCAGAGCCCCCTCTTTGCTTACTGGAATACGTCGTTCAGGTGGTCAAACATGCCCCAGCCACAGGCGTAGTAGAGTTTGTACTGATCGGTGGTGCGATACCAAATGTAACCCGCGCCCTGAAGGTTCCCACGGATCTGCATATACGTGTCATAGGCGTTCTGGTTGGGAAGCCAGTAGTCCCGCCCGCAAGCGGTAATCTTGGCAATGCCGGACCCGTCGGTGGTCACCCCGATCGAGTAGGTCCCGTCGCTGAGGCGCGGAGGACCTTGGATCTGTTGTGCTTCAGCGCCAGAGACGCTGGCAGCAAGGATTGCAGCAGCGATAATATGTGTCCGTTTCATCGGTGAACTCCTCTCACTCGAACAAGTTATTGCAACTTTAACATGTGTTCGCGGAGGGTTCATTGACCTCAATCAAGGGAGGTCAGGCGGGGCATGTAAAATGCTCCGACGTCATTTTTTCTACCCAGAGGGTATTTCCCGCACAAAAGCAGGTGGCGCGGTTATTCCGCAGCCACCGTATCGAGCGATTGGCCCATCACCGTTTGTGCGGCATCAACCAGAGCACCAGCGACCACATCACATTCGTCGAGCGTGAGGCGGGCAGGGAGGCGCACGTCGCAGGCGTTCATCAGCATGGCGCGGGTTTGTGGCAGGTCGGGCGTGTCGCCCAAGAACTGCCAGTTCCAAAATGCACGTGCGTTGTCTTGGCTACGGCCAAAGACCTGAACCTTGATCCCGCGTTCTGCAGCGGCAGCGGCAAAGGCTTTGACCGCGTTGTCGCCCATACCAACGAGGTTGAATTGGATCGAGTCCGGCGCACGTTCTTCGGCGGCGAGTTTGTCCGGCACCGAAATCCAAGGCGAAGCGTTCAGTTGCGCAGCTACATGGTCATGGTTGCGACGACCGTCGGTGATACGGCGATTGATCTCTGGGATCTGGGCGCGAACGATCGCGGCGGAGAGGTTGTTAAGACGCACGTTGTAGAGCGGCAATTGGTTCTGCCAGCGTTCAAACGCCTCTTTGAGGCCCATGTTTTTGTTCCAGTTGTGCTCATACGCGCCCGACATAATGACCGCGCGGGCGATCAGGTCGGCGTCGTCGGTGACGAGGATACCGCCTTCGCCAGAGTTGAGCATTTTGTAGCTCTGGAAACTGAAGCAGCCGATCTGACCGATGGTGCCGATGTTTTTGCCGTGCCACTTGGTGCCGAGGCTATGAGCGGCGTCTTCGACAACGGGGATGCCTGCCGCGTCACAGGCCTCCATAATTGCGTCCATGTCAGAGGTGTGGCCGCGCATGTGGCTGATGATGACCGCGTCCACATCGGGAAGTTTGGCGCGGAAATCATCCATGTCGATGCGGTAGTTGTCGGCACATTCACACAGAACGGGGATGCAATCGGCATGCACGATCGAGGATGGCACAGCGGCGAATGTGAAGGCAGGGATTAGGACTTTTGCATCGCGGGGCAGGCCGAGCGCCTTGAGCGAGAGGAACAGAGCCGCAGAGCAGGACGATACCGCCAGCGCGTATTTAGAGCCAAGGAATGCTGCGAATTCTTGTTCCAGAAGGTGAACGGGGGAACCCTCGTTTGTGTAGCGGAACAGGTCGCCCGAGGTCAGGAGACGTTCGACTTCAGCCAATGCAGAGGCTGGGATCGCTTCGGCGTCATAAACATTCGGCGGCAATGTGGTCATTTTGGGATTCCCGAAAACTCATTTCGGAAATCCTTAACACATGGATTGTTACAATTCTACGAATGTCTAACTTTAAGGCGATTAAATGCCGAGTTTGTCGCGCAGACGGAACCATGCCATGGCAAGGGTCAAAAGCGGACCTTGAGCCAGATGGCCTGCGGGGTAGGGGCCTTGGGGAATGGTGCTGAAGGTGTCGAAACGTGCGGCCTGACCCGCGACCGCTTCGGCCATGAGTTTCCCTGCAAGCCCCGACAAAGCGACACCGTGACCAGAATAGCCAGAGACCGACAGGACATTCGGTGCGACACGCCGCACGACAGGCAAACGTCTGACCGAAATGCCGAGAGACCCGCCCCACGTATGGGTAAAGGGCACGTGTCGGATTTGCGGGAACATTTCGCCCATGCGTTTGTGCAGTTTGCTGCCGATATCGTCGGGGAACTGCCGCGTGTAGTTCGCGCGGCCACCGAACAACAGACGGCGATCTTCGGTCAGGCGGAAGTAGTTCACCACATTCGATGAATCGCAGGCGGCGATGTCTTCACCTAGAACCGTATCTGCCAAATCACCCAAGGGTTCGGTCGCGCCGATAAAGCTGTTCACGGTCATCACGCGCGCATCGTTTCCTCGATCAAGGCCACGCATATAGCCATTGCCCGCAAGGATCACATGTTCCGCCGTAACGGTTCCGTTTTCGCAATGAACCACGGGCTTTGCGCCATGCTGAATGCGCTTTGCCTCGGTCATCTCGTAAATCTGGGCGCCCGCGGCCTCTGCCTCGCGGGCGAGGGCGAGGACATAGCGGAGCGGGTGCACATGGCCCGCGCGGCGGTTGATGGTGCCGCCCGCGTAGAGTTTGGAATTCACCAAACGACGGAACGCCTTTTCATTCAGGACCGTCGTTTCATGACCCGGATAGTGTTTATCCATCAGGTCGTAGATGCGGCGCTCCATCTCGACATCTTTGGCGTCAAAGCTGCCGTGCGCGATGCCGTGGCGAAAATTTGCTTCGGGGGCGTGGGTGGTGCAGAAATCTTTGACCATGTCGGTGGCTTCATGCGCCAGCTTCCACAGGTCTTGGGCCAGAGGTTGGCCGATCCGCGCACCGAGCCAAATTTGGCTTTTGTTGTAATCGCTGCCGACCTGTCCGCCATTGCGACCCGATGCGCCCCAACCCGCGCGATGCGCATCAAGGACGATCACCGACAGCCCGCGTTTGCGCAATTCCCACGCCGCATGAAGGCCCGTGTAGCCCGCGCCGACGATCACAACGTCCGCCTTTTGATCCCCCGTCAGGGACGGGCGCAGCGCAGGAAGTGGAGTGGTTGCCGCATACCAAGAGGGCGGGAATTCACCGCGCGTGTCGTTGCAATAGAGCGGGTTCATTCGTCACTCTTGGGTTCGATGGCGACCGTGAATTGGGTTTTCTTTACGGGCTGCGCGACCTCGACCTTATCTTCGCGAAAGGCCGAGATGCCGTTGAGGGATGGGCTGTTTTTCATGCTCAGCCGTCCAGCGGATTTCTGCGCTTTGCCGCCATGCGAAAACATCCCCGCCGACCGTGGTCCGGTTGGTTTTTCCATCTTTGTCGGGCGGCGGGTCGGTTTCATTAGACGTTCAACAGCAAATGTTCACGTTCCCACGGGCTGATCACCTGTAGGAATTCTTCGTATTCGGCGCGTTTCACGATGGAATAGACGCGGGCGAATTCTGGGCCGAGGATATCGTGCAGCTTTGTCGCCTCTTCGAACTGGTCGAGGGCGTCGCCCATCACGCGCGGCAGATCTTCGTCACCCTCATAGGCGTCGCCTTTGAACGACGGACCAGCGCGGTGTTCTTCCATCATGCCCAGATAGCCGCAGGCCAAGGACGCAGCGATGCCGAGGTATGGGTTACAGTCCATCCCAGCCAAGCGGTTCTCAATCCGACGCGAGGACGGACCAGAGAGCGGAACACGGATGCCCGTCGTGCGGTTATCACGGCCCCACGCAAGGTTGATCGGGGCGGCGTGGTCGCGCACATAGCGGCGGTAGCTGTTCACATAGGGCGCCATCACTGCAATCGCGGAGGGCAGGTATTTCTGCATCCCACCGATGAAGTGATAAAACGCGTCCGTTTCGCCACCCTGCGGACCAGAAAAGATGTTCAATCCTGTTTCGATCTCTTTGACCGAATGGTGGATGTGCATCGCGCTGCCGGGTTCATCGGCAATCGGTTTCGCCATGAAGGTGGCAAAGCAGTTGTGGCGCAGCGCGGCTTCGCGGATCAGGCGTTTGAAGTAGAACACCTCGTCAGCCAGTTTCACAGGATCACCGTGCTGGAGGTTGATCTCGAGCTGACCCGCGCCGCCCTCTTGGGTGATGCCGTCGATCTCGAACCCTTGGGCTTCGGCAAAGTCGTAGATGTCGTCGATCACTGGGCCGAATTCGTCCACGGCGGTCATCGAATAGGCCTGACGCGCCGCAGCTGGGCGACCAGAGCGGCCCATCATCGGCTCGATTGTCTTTGCGGGGTCGAGGTTGCGAGCGACGAGATAGAATTCCATCTCGGGCGCAACAACGGGCTCCCATCCTTGTTTGCGATACAGCTCCACCACACGCTTCAGAACGTTGCGGGGCGCGTATTCAATCGGCTTGCCTTTGCGGTCATAGGCGTCATGGATCACCTGAAGCGTCCAGTCCCCCGTCCACGGCGCAGCCGTCGCGGTGTCGAGGTCTGGCTTCAGGATCATATCGCGTTCGATAAACCCATCCTCGCCTGCGGCATCCCCCCATTCACCCGTGATGGTTTGATAGAAAATGCTGTCGGGCAGGTGAAAGTAATCTTGGCGCGCAAATTTGGACGCGGGAACGGCTTTGCCGCGGGCAATGCCGGGCATATCAGCAATGATACATTCAACTTCATCTAAACGGCGGTCTTTCAGATATTCCTGAGCCGCCTCAGGTAATTTTTCGGTCCAGTCGGTCATGACTGTGGCTCTTTCTGTTTAAAAAATGCACCGATGCGACGGGCCAGAATGGCGCTATCGGTCGGCTTTTCCGTGTTTTCGATCGCGGTATCGATCAGCGGATCAGGCACCACGCCCCGTCCACGGCTTTCGGCCAATTTGCCGAGGAAACCATTCGAGAACTCAGGGTGCGCCTGCACGGTGAACGCTTTGTGCCCATAGCCGAGAGCGGCATAGGGGCAGGTGTCGTTATAGGCGATGACTTTGGCATCTTTGGGCAATTCGACCACTTGGTCCTGATGCCACGCATTGAGCGCCACAGCCTTGCCTTCAAAGTTGTAGACCTGACGACCAACCATCCAGCCCTTATCGGATTTTTCGACCTTACCGCCGAGGGCTTGGGCGATGATCTGGTGACCAAAACAAATTCCGACCAAAGGCACAGCCGCCGCATAGACCGCACGAATAAAGTCTTCGAGAGGCGGGATGAACGGCAAATCCTCATAGGCACCGTGGCGCGAACCAGAGATCAGCCAGCCATCTGCCGCATGAACGTCCTCGGGCAATTCGCCATCAACGGCGAACCAAGTCTTAAAAGTAAACCCCTGACCAGCCAGCAGGTTTTGAAAGAACACGTCGTATTCGCCGTGTTCCGGCCTTAGGTTTTCGGGCGAATGCCCTGCGATCAGAATGCCGATCTTCATAAGTCACCAAATAAGGAGCGTTAACTCAGGCTACCTGCGGTTTACGCAGGCGGCAATGGGTCAGACGGTATCCAGATAAAGGTCTAGAATTTCCTGTTCCGACAACTCGCCCAGATAATGGAGTTCTTGGCGCTTCGTCATCACAAGGTTGTCAATCAGTGTCCGTGGAAAGACACGTTCAGCGAGGAAAGAGGTCTCGAACCGATCAATGGCTTGAGCCCACGTATCTGGGATCTGCGCCATTTCCTGTTCGTAGGCGTTGCCGCTGATGGGCGGAGGCGGGGTGAGTTTGTCCTCAATCCCAACCAGTGCCGACCCCAACACAGCCGCGAGGAACAGATACGGGTTCACGTCACCCCCTGCCACGCGGTGTTCAATCCGCCGTGCAGCGGGGCTACCCCCTGGCACGCGAATAGACGCGGTGCGGTTATCGTAGGCCCAGCAAATACCAGTGGGTGCATGGCTCTCGGGCACGAGACGCGCATAAGAATTTTCATGCGGTGCAAAGACCAAGGCCAGATCAGGGATGCCACGCAGACAGCCCGCAATCGCGTGCTTGAGCGTATCCGTGCCCTCAAAACTGCCATCGGCAAAGACGTTGTTCCCGTCCTCATCTACGACCGAGAAATGGACGTGCAGACCGTTACCCGCGTATTCCTCGTATGGTTTCGCCATAAACGACGCGGCCATGTCATGTTTGCGGGCAAGGCCACGTACCAGCATTTTGAACAGATAAGCGTCATCCGCAGCTTTCAGCGCGTCAGCCACATGGACGAGGTTCATTTCGAACTGCCCTACGCCAACCTCAGAAGTCGCTGCCTCGGTTTCGATCTCCATCAGATCGCAAGCGTCATAGAGGTCGTTAAAGAAGTTATCGAAGGCATCCAGTGCGCGCAGCGACAGGATTTCCCCACCCATGCGACGTTTCCCCGAACGTGGGCTTTTCGGCTGCTGGATTTCTTTGCCGCTGTCATCGACGAGGTAGAATTCCATCTCGAATGCGACGACGGGTTTCAGGCCGAGTTCGGCATAACGTTTGACGACACGCGACAGCGCGTGGCGCGGGTCGCCGTCAAACGGGACGCCTTCTTCGGTGAACATCCACATCGGCAAAAGCGCAGACGGGGTCTGGAGCCACGGCATCGGAACATAACCGCGCTCGGTCGGGAAGAGCATTCCGTCAGGGTCGCCGACTTCGAAAACCAGCGGGCTGTCTTCTACGTCTTCGCCCCAGATATCGAGGTTCAAAACGGACAGCGGGAACCGCATGCCTTCGGTTTCCATCTTGCGCGCAAATTTTACGGGGATGCGTTTGCCCCGTGCCTGACCGTTAAGGTCGGCAGCGCCCGCGCGGATACTGCGGATATGTGGATTCTCGTCCAGCCAACTACTCATGTCTCACCCGTTTAAGAGGGCCGATTGACAAGGCGATGGTGCAGGGTGGCGCGCGGAATACGCAGCCACGTCACAGGTCCATGCCCTTGGCCCTTCATTGATCGGATCAAACCCCGTCGTTTGGGTTGTAGCTGCCGCTTGCGCGGACCCACCCGGTAAATTTGATCAAATTCTGTATACTACCGGATCAGATTTAGACGCAAGCGTATTTTAGCACGATTTGTTTGCGGCAAATGGCGGTTGAGCTGTTTGTTGATCAGCCCAAAAGAGCCAATCACGGTCAGCGTCAGCAGGATAAAGAACCCTGCGAGGATCGGGTAAGGGATAAACGGGTTGAACGTCTTGTCCGCAAAATAGCTTGCGTAATAGAGCGCATCACCCATCTGGCTGCGGGCAGGAAAGCCCGACATGAACACCAGTGTTGTGGCGTGGAACAGGAAAATCGCTTCGTTCGTGTAGGCAGGCCACGCAAGGCGGAGCATGGTCGGGAAGGTGATCCGACGGAACCGTTTCCAGCCTGACATGCCGTAGGCGTCGGCGGCCTCAATGTCGCCTTTGGGGATCGACATCAGTGCGCCGTAAAAGATCTCTGCCGAATAGGCTGCGGTGTTGAGGAACAACACGATCAACGCGCCGAGCCACGCCGAGGTCAGCGGCGTGAAGATCGGATAGGCGCCCTTGAGGCTCTGGAAGGTGAAGTAGGCAAAGAAGAACTGGATGAACAGCGGCGACCCACGGAACACAAAGATGAACCATTCAGCGGGTTTGCGGAACATCGGGTTGTGGTGCGCTTTGCCAACTGCGGTCGCCACGGCCAAGAAGAACCCAGACACCAGCGCCAAAAGGCCAAAGTAGATGTTCCAGATCATCCCCGACCCGATCAGCACGACCTGCTGACAGATGGTAAAGTTATCACGCGGCAGCAACCGTTCGCCAAAGCCCAAGCTGCGCAAGCCGTAGTCCGATACGATATCCCAACAGGTCATGCTGCGGCCTTTCTCTGGGCTTCGCCAGCGGCGGTCGCTTGACCACGGGTGAGGCGCGACATGATTTTATCGAGCACGACTTCGGACACTTTGGTGAAGCCGAGGTAGAAGACCAAGAGGGCGAGGAAATACCACATCCGCCAGTCGCCGTGCGGGTAATCGGTAAACTTTGCGGTTTTGGTCGCGCCCAGTTCGCGGGCCCAATAGACGATGTCCTCAACCCCGAGGAGGAACAGAAGCGGTGTCGCTTTGATCAAAACCATCCAGAGGTTCGACAGACCGGGCAGGGCGTAGACCCACATCTGCGGGACCAGCACGCGCCAGAAGGTTTGGCGCTGTGTCATGCCGTAGGCCTCTGCCGTTTCGAGCTGGGCATGGGGAACAGCCCGCATAGCGCCCGACAGAACGTTCGCCGCAAAGGCCCCAAACACGATCGCAAAGGTCAGCACAGCCAGAGAGAACCCGTAGGTTTCGTGAACCCACTGTGGGGCAGTGCCTAATGGCAACTTTGCCTCTGCGCACACAACGAAATCGTTGCCCTGACGGATCGGCATATCCCAGTCGGGACATTTCACCTCGTGCCGTATCCATTCAAAGAACTGATCGAGCGCGATGACGAAGAACAGGAAGAAGGCGATATCGGGCACGCCTCGAACGATCGCGGTATATCCCTTCCCGAACCAAGCAATCGGAAGGATGCGCGAGCGTGCGGCGCTTGCCCCTGCAAAGCCAAACAACAGAGCAACGGGTGCGGTGATGGCCAGCAACAACAGGACCGTCCCGATAGACCAGTAGATCCCCAGATGTTTACCTGTGGTCAAATAGCAGCTGAGCCATTCGATGCCTTCGAGCGAGGCTGGATCGGAACAGAAACTGAAAATAGCTGCCACCGTCTGTTGAGAGGATAGAGAAACGGGGCGACTGGTGTCAGTCGCCCCGCGATACTTAGGTCAGGCGATTAGAACTGCTCGCCGATTTCCCATTTTGCGATCAGCGCGTTGAGCGAGCCGTCTGCTTTCATCGACTGGATCGCTGCGGTGAATTTGTCGCGCAGTTCGGTATCCGACTGACGAACGCCCATGCCAACGCCGCCACCGATGAGAACGTCGTCACCAGTGAACTCGAGGTCAGCTTCAGCTTCTACGACCGGAGCAAGGAATGCTTTGTCAGCGAGAACCGCATCAGCTTCGCCGTTGCGAACTGCTGCAATCGACTCTTCCGGAGTTGCGAACTCGAGCAGGGTTGCGCCCATTTCAGCAACGTAGGATGCCTGAATGGTTGCGGCCTGTGCTGCAATCACGCCACCAGCGAGGTCAACATCGTTGCCTGCAACAGCGACGAATGCGGACGGATCCGGCTGGGTGTAGTTTTCGGTGAAGTCGATGACTTGCTTACGCTCGTCGGTGATCGACATGCCAGCGATGATGGTGTCGTAGTTGCCCGATACGAGGTTCGGGATGATCGAATCCCAATCGTTGGTCACCCACTCACAGGTCAGCTCAGCGCGTGCGCACAGTTCGTCGCCCAGCTCGCGCTCGAAACCGTCAACTTCGCCAGCATCGTTGATGAAGTTGTACGGAGGGTAGGCGCCCTCGGTGCCCATACGAACGGTTGCGCCATGGCTTTCAGCCAGTGCTGCGCCAGCGGCCAGCGCGGCAATCGCGGTGCTGAGGATAAGGGTTTTCATTGGTCTCTCCCAAAGGTTGGTGGGCTGTTGCCCGTGGAATCGCCCCTTTGCGGGGCTTTGTGGTTGTCTGTGTGACGCATCGTGCCAAAATTGACCATCGGGTCAATGAGGACGACCCCTTAATGGAGCGAATGCGACAAAAATTGTTGAAGACGCTCGGATTTCGGCGCCCCAAAGAGCGCATCTGGTGCGCCTTCTTCTTCGATCAAGCCTTGGTGCAGGAACACGACATGATCAGAGATGTCCCGTGCCATCCGCATATCGTGGGTCACGATCATCATGGTGCGGCCTTCTTCGGCCAGTCCACGGATCACTTTCACCACTTCTTGCTCTAGCTCTGGGTCCAGAGCCGAGGTCGGCTCGTCGAACAGCAGCGCCTCAGGCTCCATGCAAAGCGCCCGCGCAATCGCGGCGCGTTGTTGCTGACCGCCCGACATCTGCGCAGGATAAACATCGCATTTGTCGCCGATGCCCACCTTATCGAGATACATCCGCGCCTTTTCCTCGACCTCAGCCTTATCACGGCCCAGCACGGTCACAGGTGCTTCCATCACGTTTTGCAGAACGGTCATATGCGCCCAGAGGTTAAACTGCTGGAACACCATCGACAGGTTCGTGCGAATACGAAGCAACTGTTTGCGATCCGCAGGGCGCCGCTGCAGGCCTTCGCCTTTCCACGCGACAGGCTCACCCTTGAACAGGATGTCGCCTTTTTGGCTGTCTTCCAAAAGGTTGGCGCAGCGCAACAGCGTTGATTTCCCTGACCCCGACGAGCCAATGAGCGAAATGACCTGTCCGGCCTTGGCGCTGATATCCACACCCTTGAGAACCTCCAAGGCGCCATATGCCTTGTGTAGGTTGCGAATTTCGATGACGGGGCTGTTCAAAGTCACGGCGTCTGTATTCCCTGTTTGGCTGCGGAGTAGTGCGGAATTTTCTGTCCAGTGCAACGTCCATTATGGGTTGACGTTAGGGCCACTCGACCGATTTGCGCAATCCATTTGCCCATTTTGTGCATTTTGCTCGCTTAAGGTGCGACTAGTTTTTCGTGATCGCGATACGGATGCGGTTGCTGTCCTGATCGGTAAAGCCCAGCAGCGGCGCGACCATCCGCATCAACGCGTCCTCGTGCTGGTCCCGCGAACCGTCCGTCAGAACAACCTCCCACATGGCACGCACCACGGCTTCGCGGTCGTCTAGCGGAATGGCTTCTTTGATCACGCGGGTGAAACGAACGGTGTCAGGCGCTTCGGCCTCAATCGTTTCACATTCCTCGCGGAGCGCCTTTGCCTCGGCCTCAGAAAGCCCAAACCGTGCACCCAAAATCCGATCAATCCGCGCTTTTTCTTCGGGGGCGTAGTGGTTATCGGACCGCGCGATCCGAACCAAAAGCGCACCGATCGCACGGCGGGCATCCACATCGGACAGAGGGTCTTGGGCGGGGGCGGTCAGACGCCGCAGGAAATCAGCTATCATAGGATGGGTATATGCCCCTCTAGACCCGTGGGAAAGTCCCGCTCACGCCAAAGTGCCAAAGAGCTTGGATAGGCGTGCTGATTCTTCGGTGAACCCATAGGGCGCATTCACCACAAACATGCCCGACCCGATCATACGGTGCCCATCGCGTGCAGGCGGGAATTTCACCTCGTGTCGGATCCCGTCGGGAATAGCCTGTTCTAACGTGCGCAGCATCGGCTTATGCGGCCCATCCTTGAGGATCGGATACCAGAGCATCAAAACGCCCACGTTCCACTTTTTGTGCACCTGCACCAAAAGGTCCGCCATCGTTTTGTAGTCATCTTTGATCTCATAGGGGGGATCAACGAGCAGCACACCGCGCCGTGGATCTGGCGGCAAAATGGATTTCGCATATTCCACGCCGTCCCGTTTCACCCGAACAGCACGCCCCGCCATCAACTCGTCCAGCGCTGCAAATTCCTTGGGATGCAACTCGGCCAGCTGAAGGTTGTCCATCGCCCGCAGAACCCCAGCCGCAACCAGCGGCGACCCAGGGTAGGCGTCACGCCCATGCTCGTCACGAACACCCTTCAATACCTTGGCATAGGGGTGATCTGACGCGAACCAGCCACGCTCTTCCGCAACCGCGATCCCTGCCGCCGCTTCCCCTGTCTTCAACGCCTCAAACGACCCAAGGTCATACAGCCCGCGCCCCGCATGGGTCTCAACATAGGTCAGCGGCTTATCTTTCTTGGTCAGATAGGCCAGCACCCACGCCAACAGCGCGTGCTTTTGCACATCGGCCAAATTTCCAGCGTGATAGATATGTTGATAAGAAAGCATCGCCCTGCCTTTGTGCCCCAAATATCCCGGGGGAGTCTGCATCGCAGACGGGGGCAGCGCCCCCAATGAAACACGGCGCCCGAAGGCGCCGTAATCCGTTAGACCAACCGCGAGTTTTCGACTGCGGCCCGAACGAAGTCCGCAAACAGTGGGTGCGGCTCGAATGGTTTGGACTTGAGTTCTGGGTGGAACTGAACGCCGATGAACCACGGGTGGTCTTTCCATTCGACGATTTCAGGCAGACGACCATCTGGCGACATACCAGAGAAGCACAGACCTGCCTCCTCCAGTTTCTCGCGGTATTTCA
>JAYPVO010000035.1:0-15707 GCA_038134645.1 Paracoccaceae bacterium | reverse complement strand
GCATTTTGGCGGACGTTCAGGCGGCAGCAGAGGGCGTAGAACGCCTGTTCCCCCTCTCGCTCGCCTCTGAAGGATCGGCGCGGATTGGCGGGCTCCTTGGCACCAATGCGGGTGGGTTGAACGTTCTGCGCTATGGCAACGCGCGCGCTCAGGTGCTGGGTCTTGAGGTCGTCACGGCGAGCGGTGAGGTTTGGAACGGCCTGACCCGACTGCGCAAAGACAACACAGGCTATGACCTGCGCGACCTTATGATCGGGTCCGAGGGCAGCCTCGGCATCATCACAGGTGCCGCGCTGAAACTCTCCCCGCGCCCCGCGACGCATGGCACCGCGCTGATGGTCGTGCCGTCGCCTGCGGCAGCTCTCGACCTTTTGGCGCTGGCTCAGGCGCAGATCGGCGAAGGCATCTCTGCCTTTGAACTGATGAGCAAACAGGGCATCGCGTTTTTGGACGAGGTCGGCCCAGAGGTCGCGAAACCTTTTGCCGAGACGCCAGAATGGTTCGTCCTGATCGACCTCGGTTTGCCAGCAGGGTTCCAGCCACAAGAGGCGCTTGAAACGCTATTTGTCGCTGCGTCCGAGGCTGATCTGGTCAGTGACGGTGTGATTGCGCAGTCGGAGGCGCAGCGTCAGGCGTTTTGGGCGATCCGCGAAAGCATCCCCGAAGCGAACCGCCGTATTGGGTCGATCTCATCGCACGACATCTCTGTGCCGCTGTCGAAAATCCCTGATTACATCGTTGAGGCCACCGCCGCGCTCGCGCAGGTCGGTGAATTCCGCATCAACTGCTTTGGCCATTTGGGCGACGGCAACCTGCACTTCAACGTTTTCCCAACCCAAGGCCGAACCCGCGCGGACTATGAAAACCTGCGCGGCGCCGTGAAAACGACCGTCCACGACATGGTTCACAAATTCGACGGGTCGGTCAGTGCGGAACACGGGATTGGGCGCCTCAAGGTGGATGACCTTGAGAAATACTCCGACCCGATGAAGCTCTCGATGATGCGTGCGATCAAAGACGCGCTCGACCCACAGGGCATTATGAACCCCGGTGCGGTTCTGCGCGCGCGGGATTAACGGGCGCGCGGCTTAGCCCGCAAAGTCGGGTCAGCCGTTGTCGGATCTTCGGGCCACGGGTGTTTGGGATATTGGCCGCGCATGTCTTTGCGCACATCGGCATAAGAATTGGCCCAGAACCCCGGAATATCCATCGTGACCTGAACGGGCTTTTGACCGGGCGATAGCAGCGTCACTCGCAACGGCGTTTTCCCAACGGTCGGATGGCGCGTGACCCCGAACATTTCCTGCAAACGCAGTGTGATCTGCGGATGCTCCCCATCGTAATCAATCGGAATTTTGCGCCCCAGTGGCGTTTCAAAATGCGACGGGGCCGCTTGATCCAGGACCTGCAACTGATCCCACGACATCATTCCCCGCAGGGCGTCATGCGGGTTGAACCGCTTCCAATCGTCGGCAGAGCGGACGCCATTTAGATGGGGCAGCAACCAATCCTCTAGCCCTGCCATGAGGCTATCTGTGTCCATCGCGGGCAAGTCAGCACCGCCCGCACGCACCAATTCGACCCGCGCACAGAGCCGTGCGGCAGCACCGTCCAACCGCAGGCCGAGGTCACGCACGCCGTCCAGCATCGCACGGGCAATCGCGTCTTCGCTGGCCTCGGACCACTGGCGATCATCGAGGGGGAGCGCGCCAAACATCTCAACGCGGCGCGTTTTCACCCGACGATCCCGCTTGGACCATTCGCACACATCCGTCCATGCGATCTGATCCGCAAAGAGGCCACGGAGTTCACTCTCTGAAATAGCCAGCGCCTGACGGATTTTGGCCTCGCGCGGGTTTCCGTCGAGGTCGGTCGCGACGATCAACCGTTGCCCTGCAAGGCCATCGCCATCAGGCATCACAGCCCCTTTGCCGCCCGACAGAATGTAGCGCGGCGCATCGCCCGACCGACGCAGCCCGACACGGTCAGGATAGGCCAAGGCTGCCATCTCTGCGGGTGACAACGTGGGCTTTTCGTCGGCCATTTGGGCAAAGCGTTTCGCCTCGACCTTGATCCGATCCAGCACGCTGCGGTTCACGTTGCCTTCGCCCGTTCGGATGGCACGCAGTCGCAACATGAGGTCCGTTTGCCCGCCAATCATCGGATCGCGGTCCGCCAAAAGTGCGGCCAATGGCGCTGCCTGTTTACCCGCAACCGCCAACATATGGGCGAGCCGTGGGTGCAACGGCATCGCGGCGATGAGCCTGCCGTGATCGGTGATCCGACCGTCAGCGTCCAACGCGCCCAGTTGATGCAAAAGCGCCTGCGCCTCGGCCAATGTGCCTTCGGGCGGAGGGGTCAGGAACGGCAAATCCGCCGCGCCCCACAGCGCCATTTCCAAGGCAAGACCCGCCAAATCGGTCGCTTCGATCTCTGCTGGGGGGAACGCCTGCAACGCGCCATCTTCGCCTTTGGTCCAGAGGCGATAACAGGTGCCCGCAGCGACGCGGCCCGCACGGCCTGCACGCTGGGTCGCTTCAGCTTTGGACACGCGCTCGGTGACAAGGCGTGCCATGCCAGACGACGGATCATAGCGCGATCGACGAGCGCGGCCCGCGTCGACGACAACACGAATGTCCTCAATTGTCAGCGAGGTTTCTGCGATGGAGGTCGAGAGAACAATCTTTCTCCCACTCGTGACAGGCGCAATGGCGGCGCGTTGCTGGGCAAAGGGCAGCGCACCATAGAGCGGACGAACTTCGCATTCTTTGGGCAAACGCCCCTGCAACGCGGCCTCTGTCCGACGGATTTCACCTTCGCCAGGGAGAAACACCAAAACGCCGCCCTCGGTCTGGGCCACAGCGTCAACGATCAGATCTGCGGTTGCCATTTCAAGACGGCGGGATTTGTCGAGCGGACGCTCCAAATAGACCAGATCGACAGGATAGGCGCGGCCCTCTGAAGTGATCATCGGCGCGTTGTCCAACAGTCGCGCAACGGGTTCGGCATCCAACGTCGCGGACATCACGACCAAAATCAGATCATCGCGCAGGGCTTGCCGAATTTCCCAAGTGAGCGCGAGGCCAAGGTCCGCGTTCAGGCTACGTTCGTGGAATTCATCAAAGATAACCGCTCCAACGCCCGAAAGTTCGGGATCGGATTGGATCATGCGGGTCAAGATGCCTTCGGTAACGACCTCAATCCTGCTGCCCGCCTTGCTATCCCCACGCATACGGTAGCCGACCGTCTGGCCCGTCTTTTCACCAAGCTGTTCCGCCAAGCGTTCCGCCGCTGCGCGGGCCGCAAGGCGACGCGGTTCGAGCATGATGATCTTCCCATCGGTGACAGACGCCTCAAGCAGCGCCAATGGCACTCGCGTGGTCTTACCCGCGCCTGGAGGAGCCTGTAGCACGGCGCGGCCTTCGACACGAAGCGCGTCGATCAGGTCAGGCAGGGCGGAGTCGATGGGAAGTGTCATATAAGGTGTTTAGGGGGCGCCGCTGGCGCGGCGCAAGGGGGCTCTGCCCCCTAACCCCCGAGATATTTACAGCACAAAGGCAGGACGATCAGTCCCACCAAGGGCCGTGGTGACCAGCGCCGCCATCGATACGTTCAAACCCGTGCATCCCGAAGAAGTCACGCTGGGCCTGAATGAGGTCGGTTGTGCCACGTGCCATCGACAAGGTGTCAATGAACGAAAGCGCCGAGGCGCAAGCAGGCACAGGGTGACCGTTCAGGACCGCAGCGGCGACCACGCGGCGAAGTGCTGGCACGGTAGCCTTCAAGCGTTCCGCAAAGGCAGGAGCAAAGACCAACTGGCCTTTCGGCATTTCACCCCGGAAGGCTGCCGAAATATCGTCCAGCAGAGCCGAGCGAATGATGCAGCCTGCACGCCATATCTCGGAGATACGGGCGAAGTCGAGCGACCAGTTGTATTCCTCGGATGCGGCGGCCAAGAGCCTGAACCCTTGAGCGTAGGCGATGATACGCGCCGCGAGGAGTGCATCGGCGTAGTCTTGCTCTGACAGGTCAACGGCTGAGCGGGTGCCCGAGAGGATCGCTTCACCGTCGATGCGGGTTTCTTTTTCCGACGACCACGACCGCGCCGCAACGGCGGCTTCGATGGCGGAGGCGGATTGGCCGAGGCGGAGCGCTTCGATCAGGGTCCAGCGGCCTGTGCCTTTTTGACCAGCGCGGTCGAGGATCACGTCAACTGCAGGTGCGCCCGTTTTGCTATCAACGGCCTGAAGAACCTTACCCGTGATTTCCACCAGATAAGATTGCAGAGCGCCCGTGTCCCACGATTCAAAACGTGCACCGATGTCAGCAGGCGACATGCCCTGACCGTAGCGCATGATCCCGTAGAGTTCAGAGATCATCTGCATGTCGGCGTATTCGATGCCGTTGTGCACGGTTTTGACAAAGTGACCTGCCCCATCGGGACCAAGGTGGTCGGCGCAAGCCTCACCATTGAACTTTGCCGCAATGGCTTCGATGACGGGACGGATGCCAGCCCATGCTTGGGGCGTGCCACCAACCATGATCGACGGACCGTGACGCGCGCCCTCTTCACCGCCCGAAACGCCCATACCGATAAAGGTCAGGCCACGGCCTTCGACCAGAGCGGTGCGGCGGCGGGTGTCGTGGAAATCTGTGTTCCCTGCATCGATGATCGTGTCACCCGGTTCGAGCAGATCACAGAGTTCCTCAATCGACGATTCAACAGGCTTGCCCGCCGGAACCATCAGGATGATCGCGCGGGGCGCAGGCATGTTGCGCGCCATAGCAGCGAGGCTCTCGTGAGAGGTCAGTTTCGCGGCAAGATCGCCAGCTTCAGCCACGAAGTCGGCTGTCACATCGGCAGAACGGTTGGCAACATGGAGCGCAAATCCGTTGTCGAGGATATTGAGCGCAAGAGCGCTGCCCATTGTTCCAAGGCCATAAAGGCCAAGGTTGGCAAGTTGGGTCATAAAAAACGTCCTTTTCGGGTTCGTTGTTTGCCTCTCTCTGGGTGCTCTGATAAGCGTTAGCCAACGAAATATAAACGTCTCTAAGCGGATATATGGTACCTTTTTTACGCACAGCTTGGACCGAGGTCGTGTCCCCGATGTTGAACCGCCCAGCGTTGGTTCAAATCGCGGCGCTTTGCATGCGTGAGACAAAAACGGGCGATGAAGTGCTCTTGGTCACGTCGTCGAACGGGCGGTGGATCCTCCCCAAAGGCTGGCCAATTGACGGCATGAGCGGGTCGCAAACCGCGATGCAAGAAGCATGGGAAGAAGCAGGCGTCAAAAAGGCACGGGCAGCCAAAGAACCTGTCGGCACCTATGACGGCAAAAAGACGGTAGACAACGGTGTAGAGCGAGACTGCCGCGTCTACGTCTATGCGATCATCGTCGAAAAACTGGCCGACAAATTTCCCGAAAAGGACAAGCGAAAGCGCAAGTGGGTGCCGTTTGATCAAGCCGCGGAATTTGTTGATGACGTAGATATGGCAGAATTTTTGCGAGCCCTCAAAGGGTGACTCAGCAAAGAAATGGTTGCAATCGTATCAGGTAATCCTTACCCGACTTGCCAATTGTAACACTTTTATGACGGGCTAATCTGATGACCTCAGAAGACAAGTCGAGCTGGAAGACCCTCGATCGCGATCTTAACCGGATCTCTACGCTCGAAACGGCGACACTCTATGTGTCGCGTCCCATGATCGGCTTCGGGCTCGGTCTGACCTTTATGGTGCTGGCTGGCTTTGCCGCGGCATTCGTGTTCGGCCTCGGTTCGGGATCGGCAGTGGTTGTCGCCGCTGCGGTCTTTGGCGCGTATATGGCGCTCAACATCGGGGCGAACGACGTTGCCAACAACATGGGTCCTGCGGTGGGCGCGAACGCACTCACTATGGGCGGCGCAATTGTCATCGCAGCACTTTGCGAAAGTGCGGGCGCTCTGCTCGCTGGCGGTGACGTTGTCTCGACGATCTCTAAAGGGATTATCGACCCAGCGAGCTTTGACAGTTCGATGATGTTCATCTGGGCGATGATGGCAGCACTGGTGTCGTCTGCGCTCTGGGTGAACCTTGCGACTTGGATCGGCGCGCCTGTGTCCACGACCCACTCTGTTGTGGGTGGCGTGATGGGTGCTGGTATCGCGGCGGCAGGTCTGGCCACTGTGAACTGGACGTCGATGGGCCAAATCGCAGCGAGCTGGGTGATTTCGCCTGTTCTGGGCGGTGCGATTGCTGCGCTGTTCCTGTGGTTCATCAAAACCTTCATCATCTATCGTGAGGACAAAATCGCAGCGGCGCGCCGTTGGGTGCCTGTTCTGATCGGCATCATGGCTGGCGTCTTTGCGGTTTACCTCGCGGTGAAGGGCCTGAAAAAACTGGTCTCCATCGACCTCGGGCCTGCTCTGCTCATCGGTCTGGCCGTGGGTGTTGCGACATACCTTCTGTCGTCGCCTTACATCCGTAAGAAATCCCAAGGCCTCGAAAACCGGAACAAATCGCTCAAGGTGCTGTTCGGTCTGCCGCTGGTGATCTCTGCGGCGCTGCTGTCCTTTGCACATGGCGCGAACGACGTGGCGAACGCTGTTGGTCCGCTGGCTGCAATCGTTCACACTCAAGAGTTCGGTGAAATCGCGGGCAAAGTGCACATTCCGATCTGGGTTATGGTGATCGGTGCGTTGGGCATTTCGTTCGGCCTCGTCACCTTTGGTCCCAAGCTCATCCGTATGGTTGGCTCTCAGATCACGAAACTGAACCCGATGCGCGCATACTGTGTGGCTCTCTCTGCTGCGATCACCGTGATCGTCGCGAGCTGGCTGGGTCTGCCTGTGTCGTCGACCCACATCGCGGTTGGTGGCGTGTTCGGCGTGGGCTTCTATCGTGAATGGGACCATGGGCGGCGCGCACGCAAGTTGAACCTCGACATGCCCGAAGCGAAACGCCTCGCTCCCGAAGAGCGTCGCCGCCGCAAACTGGTGCGCCGTAGCCACTTTATGACCATCGTCGCAGCATGGGTGATTACGGTTCCCGCTGCTGCAGCGCTCTCGGCTGTTGTGTTCTACGTGCTCAACGGCGTCTTCGGTCACTGATCTAGACCATAAGACCAAACGCAAAAGGCGGACCCTCGGGCCCGCCTTTTTCATTTCAAACTGACTGAGCTGTCAGACGCCCAAGCACCAGCGCATCACGGCCTTCTGTGCGTGCAGACGATTTTCCGCCTCGTCAAAGATCACCGAGTGCGGGCCGTCCATCACAGCGCTGGTCGCCTCATCATCGCGGTGCGCGGGCAGGCAGTGCATGAACAGCGCGTCAGGCTTTGCCGCTGCCATCAGCTGTTCGTTCACCTGATAGCCCCGAAGTTGGTTATGGCGGCGCTCGCGTGCCGACACAGGGTCATGCATCGACACCCAAGTATCGGTGACCACCAGATCAGCGCCTTCAACAGCTTTCATCGGATCGCGTTCGATCACGATGTTCGCCCCTTTGGCGCGGGCCTCTTCGACAAACACCGCTTCGGGATCGAGCGAGGACGGACCCGTGAAGGTCAGATCAAACCCGAACTGACCAGCGGCATGGATAAAGGACGCGCAAACGTTGTTGCCGTCACCCGACCATACGACCTTTTTGCCCGCGATAGAACCGCGGTGCTCTTCAAAGGTCTGGATGTCAGCCATGATCTGGCAAGGGTGCGTTCGGTTGGTGAGACCGTTGATCACTGGCACAGTCGCATACTCTGCCATTTCTAGCAGCGTTTGCTCTTCGAACGTGCGGATCATGATCATGTCGACGTAGCGCGACAGAACCCGCGCGGTGTCTGCAATCGTCTCACCATGGCCCAACTGCATATCCGCACCAGACAGCACCATCGTTTGACCGCCCATTTGACGCACACCCACATCGAACGACACGCGGGTACGGGTCGACGGTTTTTCAAAGATCAGCGCAACCATACGACCGTCGAGGGGTTTATCGTCGTCAGCCGATCCTTTGGGGCGACCGTTACGGGCCGCTTTCATCGCCTTGGCGTTATCAATGATCGACCGCAGATCGTCGGACGAGGTGGTGTGGATATCAAGGAAGTGTTTCATAGTGTTTTCTTTCGTCGTCGGGATCAGGGCAACGCCCCTCACCCGCGAAGGTTCAATGCCATCAGACGATCAGGCTTGCTCCAGTTTCGTTGCTGTCGTGTCGAGGCGCGCAATGGCCTCGGAGATGTCTTCGTCGGTGATGTTCAACGCAGGCAGAAGGCGCAGCACGTTGTCACCCGCAGGAACGGTCAGAACGCCAGCATCATAGCCCGCTTTGACCACATCGGTGTTGGTGACTTTGCACTTGAGGCCGAGCATCAGACCCGCACCACGCACGCCTTCAAACACGTCAGGGTGCGCCGCGACCAGACCTTCGAGCTTTTGACGCAGCAGGGCCGCCTTACGGTTCACCTCTGCCAGAAACGCATCATCCGCGATGGCCTTCATCACTGCGTTGCCAACCGCACAAGCGAGAGGGTTGCCGCCGTAAGTCGACCCATGGGTGCCTGCAGTCATGCCAGACGCCGCGTTTTCAGTGGCCAGAACAGCGCCCAGCGGGAAACCACCGCCGATGCCTTTGGCGACCATCATGATGTCCGGCGTCACGCCCGACCACTCATGCGCAAAGAGCTTGCCCGTCCGACCCATGCCGCACTGAACCTCGTCGAGGATCAACAGGATGCCGTGCTGGTCGCACAGATCGCGCAGACCTTTGAGGCACTGATCAGGCAGCGGACGAATACCGCCCTCACCCTGAACAGGCTCGATCAGGATCGCACCGACATCGGCCTCTGCCGCAGCAGCGGTCAGCGCGTCATGATCGCCCCATTTCAAGTGCTTGAACCCAGGGAGGAGCGGGCCAAAGCCCTTGGTCATTTTCTCGGACCCCGCCGCAGCGATACCAGCGGACGAACGACCGTGGAACGATCCCTCAAACGCGATGATGGTCGTGCGCTCTGGCTGGCCTTTTTCGTAGTGATACTTCCGCGCCATTTTCACGGCGAGTTCGCAGGACTCTGTCCCCGAGTTGGTAAAGAACACGGTGTCCGCAAAGGTCGCAGCGACCAGACGGTCCGCCAATTCCTGCTGAGCAGGGATGTTATAGAGGTTCGACACATGCCACAGCGCGTTCGCTTGGGTCGTCAATGCAGCGACCAAATCAGGATGCGCATGGCCAAGAGCGTTCACCGCAATCCCCGCCCCAAGGTCGAGATAACGTCGGCCCGATGCCTCCACCAGCCAAGAGCCTTCGCCAGAGACGAAAGACAGAGGTGCACGGTTATAAGTCGGCAAGACTGAGGGGATCATGGATAAACCCTTTTTAAATAGAAGCCCGATTGGTGCCGCAGGGGCAAAGGCGTGTCAATGTGTAAGGAAGTCAGATGGATGCGCAAAAGGGCGCACGGCGCTAAAAATTAGCGTCGGCGTCGAATCAGTGTGATTTTCGCATTGGTCATCATGGGGCCGCGTATAGGCGACCCCACGGCGTTCGCAAAGGGTTTTGTCAGGCTTTCAGGCGGTAGCCGCGCTTGAACCAGTGCCAACAAATCGCAGTCACGACCGCACAGGCCAAAGCCGCCACCCACAGGCCGCGCCAAGGACTTCCGTCCGACACACCGATCATGCCGTAACGAACACCGTCGATGATGTAGAAAAACGGGTTCACGTGGCTGAGTTTGTTCAGCACAGGCGGCAGCGCGTCGATGGAGTAGAACGTGCCCGACAGAAACGACAACGGCGTCACGACAAAGTTCGAAATCGCGGCAAGTTGGTCGAATTTATTGGCAAAAATCGCAGCGATGATGCCCAGACCGCCCATAAACACAGCGCCCAGCACCACAAAAACCAGAACCCAAAGCGGATTTTGCATGCCCACGCCGAGGAACAGCCAGACGCCGATTGCGATCACCACAGCCACCAAAAGGCCACGCGCAACCGCACCTGCGATGTAGCCCGTCACCAATTCACCCGCCGACAAGGGCGGCATCAGCGTGTCCACGATATTGCCCTGAACCTTCGCCGAGGTGAGCGAAGAGGACGAGTTCGCAAATGCGTTCTGGATCACCGTCATGGTCAGGATCCCCGGCGCGAGGAAGTGCATGAACGGCACGCCCATCACGTCGCCGCGTTGCGATCCGATTGCGATGGTAAAGATCAAAAGGAACAGGCCCGCGTTGATCAACGGCGCCATGAGCGTCTGGGACCACACGTTTAAGAATCGCAAAACTTCACGTCGGCACAGCGTATACAGGCCTAACCAGTTCACTTTTCCGAACCTACGCACACCCATTCCGGCATCTTGTGACATCTTTGCCTCCGTTTTCGCGATTCGAACGCTTGTATCCCGCGCCCACGTGCTTAGAATAGTTCCCTGACCAATGATGCAAGGTCGGATGCGCAAATGCGCCCGCCCAATTAGCCAAAGGAACGTTATATGTCCTGGACCGACGAACGCGTCGAGCTCTTGAAAAAGATGTGGGGCGAAGGCCAGTCGGCCAGCCAGATCGCCAAAGAACTTGGCGGGGTGACCCGAAATGCGGTCATCGGTAAGGTGCATCGTCTTGGCCTGTCGAACCGTACCACTGGTGCGGCTCCTGCAGCGCCCGCAAAACCTGCCAAAGAGGCAAAGCCCGCAGCGCCCAAGGCCGCCAAGGCGGAACCGAAACCCGCAGCAGCTGCAGCGCCCAAGCCGAAGGCAGAGCCGAAACCGGCTGAAACAACCCTCGCGCCGATCCCGATGAGCCCTGCTCGCAAAGCGATCATCCCAGCGGGTCAGCCTCTGCCGCCGCAGCCTTCTGCAAATGAAATCTCGCCCGAGGCTTTGGCCAAGGTGAACGAGGTCGAAAAGACCGCGAAGAAACTGTCGCTGATGGAACTGACCGAGCGTACCTGCAAATGGCCGATCGGCGACCCTGCAACGCCAGACTTCTGGTTCTGCGGTCTGCCGACCCAGCAGGGCAAGCCCTACTGCGAAGCCCACGTTGGCGTGGCCTTCCAACCCATGAGCGCCCGCCGCGACCGTCGCCGCTAAGCGTTCAGCACAGATGATACCGAATGAAACCCGCCCGTGACGGCGGGTTTTGTTTTACAAACGGACGGACGCCGTTCTAGCGTCATCGCATGACATTTAGTGACGACACCCGCACCCGCATCCGTGACAGCTTTGCCAAACAATCGGCGATGGCGTTGATCCATGCCGAAATCCCCGTGATCGAAGAAGGCCGCGCGGAGATCGAAATCCCGCATTGGGACGGCGTTCTCCAACAACATGGTTTTGTTCATGGCGGAGTGGTCGGGATGATCGCCGACTCTGCGGCGGGCTATGCTGCGATGACGGTCGTGCCAGAGGGAACATCCGTTCTCACCGTCGAATATAAGATCAACATGGTTGCCCCAGCCAACGGCGATAAGATCGTCGCCAAAGGTTCAGTGCTGCGGGCGGGGCGGACGCTGATTTTGACCAAGGCCGATGTCTATGCGGTCAAGGATGGCACCGAAACGCTCTGCGCGGTGATGCAACAGACCATCATGGCCATGCACGGCAAAGGCGAACGCTAAGCGGCGACAAACTGTTTCCCCAGCGTAAAGTCATATGCGCACAAGGCCCTTTTGCTATATGAAGCAAGGATGCAGCCTCAACTGCGCAGGCTCATTTGATAGGTAGTCGAATGTCGTTACGGTGGCTTTTAGGTTTTGTTTTCATTGCTTTAATAAGCTGCGGCGAAGCCCCGTCTCGTGCTGAAAACGCTCGAATTCTACTTTTGGGCGATTCGATGATGGCGTTCAATCGCGGTTCTGGTTCGGCCGTTTCAGACGCGATCGAAGATCAACTCGGGGAAGAAGTCGTTGATCGCTCTGTCTCTGGCGCACGGATCAACTATGCGCTTCCCGTCAGCGGTGCTGCAGGCCTCAGCATCCCGAAACAAGTGATCGACGGCCCATGGGAATGGGTGGTCATGAATGGCTACGGCAATGACATTTTGTTCGGCTGCGGCTGCCGCGCCTGCGACCGTCAGGTTGACCGACTGATCAGCGCGGATGGACTTTCGGGATCGATACCAGAGTTCGTCGCGACCTTGCGTGCGCGCGGTGCAAAGGTGATCTATTCTGGCTACCTCAGAACCCCCGGGGTCCAAGCCCCCGTCGAAAGCTGTGGTGTCGTGGGTGACGAACTAGATCGTCGTCTGGCGCTCATGGCGGCGGCAGATGATGGCGTCACCTTTGTCGCAATGTCCGACCTCGTGCCCCACGGCGACCGAAGCTATCACGGCCTCGACCTCGTCCACCCGTCGCCCAAAGGCAGTCAAGCCATCGGCGCACGGATCGCAGAAATCATCGCAGCAAACGATTAACGCCCGTTTTCCCGTTCCGCCCATTGGCGTAGCGGCTCCATCGCGGTGAGCAACCCTTCGCCCTGCGGGGTCAGCGCATATTCCACGCGCGGCGGTATCTCGGCGAAGGCCGTGCGGCTGATCAACCCATCGCGGGTCAATTCATCCAAGGCCGCGCTCAGCACCTTGTCCGACACGCCCGCCAGCGCGTCCTTCAGGTCGCCATATCGCAGCGTCCCACGGGACAGCACATCCAACACCCGCGCCTTCCAGCGTTTGGACACAAGGCCCATCGCTAGTTCATAGGGGCAGTCTGCGCTGCGGGTGCGGTAGGAATACTTCATTCCTTACCAATACGTGAGCGAACCACCACCTGTCTAGCACCACTTCCCAGATGCCATTTACAGCGCTATATGCGCCCCATGTCCCAGAACCCGCCAAACCTCCGCCCCGACCTTGCCCCGAAACCCCGCTTTTCGGAGCCGAAACGTGACGGCCAGCCGACCATCGGCATGGTGTCCCTCGGCTGCCCCAAGGCCTTGGTCGACAGTGAACGCATCCTGACCCGCCTGCGGGCCGAAGGTTATGCGATCAGCCCCGACTATTCGGGCGCAGATGCGGTGATCGTGAACACCTGCGGGTTCCTCGACTCGGCCAAGGCGGAAAGCCTTGATGCCATTGGTGAAGCCCTCGTGGAAAACGGCAAAGTGATCGTGACCGGCTGTCTGGGCGCCGAACCCGATTACATTCGCGAACATCACCCGAATATCCTCGCCGTGACGGGGCCGCACCAATACGAACAGGTGCTCGACGCTGTGCATGGCGCTGTGCCGCCGTCACCCGATCCATTCATCGACTTGCTGCCTGCCTCGGGCGTGAAACTCACCCCGCGCCACTACAGCTACCTCAAGATTTCTGAGGGCTGTAACCACAAGTGCAAGTTCTGCATCATCCCTGACATGCGCGGCAAACTCGCTTCGCGCCCTGCCCACGCTGTGATCCGCGAGGCGGAAAAGCTGGTCGAGGCGGGCGTCAAAGAACTGCTCGTCATCTCGCAAGACACCAGCGCATACGGCGTCGACATCAAACACGCGACCGAGCGGGACCACCGCGCGCATATCACCGACCTTGCCCGTGATCTGGGCAGCTTGGGCGCTTGGGTGCGGCTGCACTACGTCTACCCCTACCCGCACGTGCGTGACCTGATCCCGCTGATGGCAGACCGCCTGATCCTGCCCTATCTGGATATCCCGTTCCAGCACGCGCACCCTGACACGCTCAAACGCATGGCCCGCCCTGCGGCGGCGGCCAAAACGCTGGACGAAATCGCGGCGTGGCGGTCGGTCTGCCCTGATATCACCCTGCGTTCGACCTTTATCGTCGGCTACCCGGGTGAGACCGAAGCGGAATTCCAGACGCTCCTTGATTGGCTGGACGAAGCGCAACTCGACCGCGTGGGCTGCTTCCAATACGAAAACGTGGATGGCGCACGGTCGAACGACCTGCCCGATCACGTCCCTGATGAAGTGAAGCAAGACCGCTGGGACCGCTTTATGGAAAAGGCCCAAGCCATTTCCGAGGCCAAGCTACAGGCCAAAGTCGGCAAAACCCTCGAAGCCATCGTGGACGACATCGACGAGGACGGCATCGCGACCTGCCGCACATGGGCCGACGCCCCCGAGATCGACGGCAACCTCTTTATCGACGAAGGCACCGAAGGGTTGTCAGTGGGTGATATTGTTACCGTTGAGGTAGATGAAGCGGGCGAGTATGATTTGTGGGGTCAAATTTTTGAAAATTCTAAACCTAAATGACTGGATACTGCCTTGCAAAACTCGTCATTTTTTCTAGCTTTAGTAAATACTGTCCAATTCGAAAAAGACCAATAATCCAGGCCATCCGTTACGGCCGCATCAACCAAATTATCTATTGACGAATAGTCTTCCCGCAAACAAGCAAGCGCAAGACGCGTCTTGGGATCAATAAGACTCCAATCTCTTTCAGATAGAGTATCTTCGACTTTTGCATTCCGCTCTCTAGCATCAAGGCTATCATCTAAAAAGTAAGTCAGAGCTTTGTTTACAATCAAATAGATATTTTTTACTTCTGAGTCGCCACGCCTCCAAGAGGTGAGGCCAAAATCACACACCTTTCGAGCTGTTTTCGTCATGCCAATTGAGAGGAAATCATGAGCAACACTAATACACAAGTCAATTGAACGAATACGCCCAATCGGTGAAGTTTTTTGCAGATAAAGCTGCAGTGGAAAGAATCCAAATATAAATAATCGAGCGATAGAGCGACGCAGATATGACTCATCAATATTAACTTTATGATCTAAATCGACAGCTACGCGACTCCAGTTTCCATCAAATTTTGAAGCGTTCCGATATTGTGAATTTGCTAATGAACCATTGTGAGCGACAATATTTCTCCGAGCACAAATTTCAGCGAAATCTCGAGCCAAGTCTTTATCTTTTAGCAAATCAATACCCATCAGCTTGCCAAGTTCCTCTAATTGCCGAACATGACTTTCCCTCAAATAACTATCAACTTTGTCAGAGACCAATTCCTCAATTAAAATTTTCGTTTCCGATGCTTGAAACAATCGATCGACATGAATCTTTTGCCCTGAGTCAATTAATTTACGAGGATCACTTTGAGAAACCGAACGAAAGACTCGTCTTATATGATTTTCATACTCCGAAACCAAAGATAGAAACAGAGACTTACTAATAAGAGACAGCCCGTCACGAACCCTATTGGCGTTACTTATTTTTCCCTGGATGAGGTGACGTTCACGTTCATGCAACCGAAAATAAGAGGTGTTTTCATTTATCTCCTCTGAAACTTTCTTTTGAACAATGTATTCCTTCGCAATTCGATCAACTTCAACACTCGTAGCAATTCCAGCCAAACTATTTAATATTGGAAACGCTTCGAAAAATCCCATACAAGCTCGAAACCACGAATAGGAAAGTACATATAGATCACGCTCCAACCCTTCAGCTAGAGCGGCATCTTTTGACGATTCAATGGAGCTTTCGCGATCCTCAACAAATCCTAGAAAATCAATTAGTCCATTTTCATCGTACCTAATTTCGACTTCAAAGTGATCGTCCGGAACACCCCTTTTTTGTTTAATTTCATGTAGATCGTCCGACACAAAAATCTCCTTACAACAAATATTTTATACTATTCTCTACCTTAAGTTGATTTTCTGCGCTACTTTATTCTACATCCCCTCCAAATAAACCCTGACCGCCTCCTGCACGTGGCGGAACCTGTCTCCGCCGAGGTGTTTGCCGCCGAACCAGCGGGTGACGCAGATGAGGTGTCCTCGGAGGC
>JAYPVO010000034.1:0-16147 GCA_038134645.1 Paracoccaceae bacterium | reverse complement strand
GGTCCGACCCCGCGTTCGCACGCACACGACCTGACCAAGAAGTTCCGCAAGCTGGGCCTGCGTCACGCACTGTCCGCTAAGCTCAAAGCTGGCGAACTGATCGTGATCGAGTCCGCAGAATTGAACGAAGTTAAAACCTCGGCTCTGGCGAAACAGGTTGCAAACCTGGGCTGGAAACGCGCGCTCATCATCGATGCAGCCGTGAACGAGAACTTCGCGAAAGCTGCGCGCAACATCGAAACCGTTGATGTTCTGCCGTCCATCGGCGCGAACGTCTACGACATCCTCCGCAGTGACACTCTCGTGCTCACCAAGGCTGGTGTCGAAGCTCTGGAGGCACGTCTGAAATGAGCGCGAAACCTGAACATTACGATGTGATCCGCAAGCCGATCATCACTGAAAAAGCAACTATGGCATCCGAGCATGGCGCAGTTGTTTTCGAAGTGGCGAAAGACGCGAACAAACCGCAGATCAAAGAAGCTGTTGAAGCTCTCTTTGGTGTAAAGGTTAAAGCGGTCAACACCGTGATCACCAAAGGCAAGGTCAAACGTTTCCGCGGTACCGTTGGTACCCGTAACGACGTCAAAAAGGCTTACGTTACCCTCGAAGAAGGTAACACCATTGACGTTTCGACCGGTCTCTAATACTTGACCACATCGGTTCGGCCCCGGATTCGTCCGGGGCCGTGCCTTTTGTTTATTTCGGGGACCTTCGGGGCCCTAAACTACGGGGACTAACCTCCCTCAAAGCAACGGAAGACAGAGAACATGGCACTCAAGTCGTATAAACCGACGACGCCGGGCCAGCGTGGGCTGGTTCTGATCGACCGTTCGGAGCTTTGGAAAGGTCGCCCGGTTAAGGCTCTCACAGAGGGTCTGACCAGCAAGGGTGGCCGGAACAATACCGGACGGGTTACCGCACGTCGTCGTGGTGGTGGTGTAAAGCGCCTCTACCGTATCGTGGACTTCAAACGGAACAAGTTTGACGTTCAGGCAGTCGTAGTTCGTATCGAATACGACCCGAACCGGACCGCATTCATCGCACTTATCCAGTACGAAGATGGTGAGCAGGCATACATCCTTGCTCCGCAGCGTCTGGCTATTGGCGATAAAGTCATCGCTTCTGCGAAGGCTGACATCAAACCGGGTAACGCTATGCCGTTCTCGGGCATGCCGATTGGTACAATCGTACACAACATCGAAATGAAGCCAGGCAAGGGCGGTCAGATCGCTCGTGCAGCTGGCACCTACGCTCAGTTCGTAGGTCGTGACGGTGGCTACGCACAGATCCGCCTCTCCTCGGGCGAGCTTCGTCTCGTTCGTCAGGAATGCATGGCGACCATCGGTGCTGTGTCGAACCCTGACAACTCGAACCAGAACTTCGGTAAAGCCGGTCGTATGCGCCTCAAAGGCATCCGTCCGTCGGTTCGTGGTGTTGCTATGAACCCGATCGACCACCCGCACGGTGGTGGTGAAGGTCGTACCTCCGGTGGTCGTCACCCGGTTACCCCGTGGGGCAAGCCGACCAAAGGTGCACGTACCCGCAACAAGAAAAAAGCGTCGTCGAAGCTTATCCTTCGTTCGCGCCACGCTAAGAAAGGGCGCTAAGATATGGCTCGCTCTGTATGGAAAGGTCCGTTCGTTGACGCTTACGTGCTTAAGAAAGCCGAAGCTGCTCGCGAAGCTGGCCGCAACGAAGTGATCAAGATTTGGTCGCGCCGCTCGACGATCCTGCCCCAATTCGTGGGCCTGACGTTTGGCGTTTACAACGGCAAAAAGCACGTTCCTGTGCTGGTATCCGAGGACATGATCGGTCAGAAATTCGGTGAATATTCGCCGACCCGTACCTACTACGGGCACGCTGCCGACAAGAAAGCGAAGCGGAAGTAAGTCATGGGCAAGGCACAGAACCCCCGCCGCGTGGCAGACAACGAAGCAATGGCAAAACTGCGCATGCTTCGCACTAGCCCGCAGAAACTTAACCTCGTCGCCGCTATGATCCGTGGCAAGAAAGTCGAGAAGGCTCTGACCGACCTGACTTTCTCGAACAAGCGGATTGCTGTGGACGTGAAGAAATGCCTTCAGTCCGCAATTGCGAACGCCGAGAACAACCACAACCTCGACGTTGATGAACTGGTCGTAGCCGAGGCTTATGTTGGCAAAAACCTCACCATGAAGCGCGGTCGTCCGCGTGCACGTGGTCGTTTTGGCAAGATCATGAAGCCGTTTTCGGAACTCACCATCAAGGTGCGTCAGATTGAGGAGCAAGCCTAATGGGTAACAAAGTAAACCCCGTCGGTATGCGTCTTCAGGTCAACCGCACCTGGGACAGCCGTTGGTACGCCGACACCAAAGACTACGGTGACCTTCTTCTTGAAGACCTTAAAATCAAGGACTTCGTTAAGAAAGAAGCGAAACAAGCTGGTATCGCTCGCGTTATCATCGAGCGCCCGCACAAAAAATGCCGCGTGACCATTCACGCTGCACGTCCGGGTGTTATCATCGGTAAAAAAGGCGCTGACATCGAAGTTCTTCGCAAAAAGCTCGCAGCTCTGACTGCAAGCGAACTGCACCTGAACATCGTTGAAGTACGCAAGCCTGAGCTGGACGCTGCCCTCGTTGCAGAGAGCATTGGTCAGCAGCTCGAGCGTCGTGTTTCGTTCCGTCGCGCTATGAAGCGTGCGGTTCAGAACGCAATGCGTATGGGCGCACTCGGCATTCGTGTAAACGTTGCTGGTCGTCTTGGTGGCGCTGAAATCGCTCGTACCGAATGGTACCGCGAAGGCCGCGTTCCGCTTCACACCCTGCGCGCTGACATCGATTATGCTCTGTTCGAAGCTATGACTCCGTACGGCATCATCGGTATCAAAGTGTGGATCTTCAAAGGCGAGATCATGGAACACGACCCGCAGGCTCGTGACCGTCGTCAAGCTGAAGCCCAAGATGGCCCCGCACCGCGCGGTGGCGATCGTGGCCGTCGCTAAGGAGCTAGATAATGCTACAGCCTAAGCGTACAAAATTCCGCAAAATGCACAAAGGCCGTATCCACGGTCAAGCAAAAGGCGGTTCGGATCTGAACTTCGGTACATACGGCCTCAAAGCTGTTGAACCGGAGCGTGTAACTGCACGTCAGATCGAAGCTGCACGTCGTGCGATGACCCGTCACATGAAGCGTCAAGGTCGTGTTTGGATCCGTATTTTCCCGGATCTGCCGGTAACCGCTAAGCCTATCGAAGTTCGTATGGGTAAAGGTAAAGGTTCCGTCGACCGTTGGACCTGCAAAGTGAAGCCGGGCCGCGTCATGTTCGAAATCGACGGTGTATCCGAAGAGATCGCACGTGAAGCACTGCGTCTCGCAGCTATGAAGCTGCCGATCAAGACCCGCACTGTGGTTCGCGAAGACTGGTAATCCAGTCGACAAGAATTAAGAAAGGCGCCCTTTTGGGGCGCCTTTTTTGTTTTCAACCTATTGTAGGGATTATTCCCACTTGTAGTTAAAGCTTACCGAAACGCGGTCATATTCCGAGGTGTTCGCGGGCACTTCGTGGCGAAGCCAGCTTTCCCAAAGGAACACATCACCGATTGCAGGCTTCTGGTAGATAAAGGCCTGCAACTCGCGGCGCGCATCTTTGCGACGGGGTGGGGCGGCCATCATCATGCAGTGACGCGGGTCTTCGAGTTTGAGCGACGATGTATCGTCGGGCATCGACACGTAGGTGGTGCCAGAGATGACCGAATGAGGATGCAGGTGCGAGCCGTGGTTGCCACCCTCAGGCAGAATGTTGATCCACAGGTCTTCGAGGACCAGTTCGCGACCGTCCAGATTGAACTCTAGGTCTTTGGCGAATTCAGCAACGTGTTTGTCGAGCGCTTCCTTGACGGCGGCAAACACAGGCGACCGCCATGGCAGGTCAGTCAGGGATGCGTAGCTGGTGTAGCCTGGGTAGCCGTTTTCCTCGCACCACTGCTGGCCTGCCTCGTCATCTTCCATGATGGCGTAGCAGTTGTCGTGCAGTTCTTCTTCGTCAATCTTGTGGCCGAACTCGGTCAAGCGGCCTTTGTAAAAGCGGGTTACGAAAAGAGATTCGATTTTGGCCATATTGGGCTCCTGCAAAAAGTCTTGATCTGGCAGTTAGGCCCCGTTTAGCATCAACGGCACCGGCTGCCCAAGTTTTCTTGGGGAAATGCCCTATTCCTCTTGCCTCCCAATGACCAGCACCTTATACGGCGCTATCTCACGATTCCCGTCTACGGGATTCGTGTGTTTTGTTATTCGTCCACCAGGAACAGGGTGACCCGCAAAACAATGCGAGCGGAGCCCTCTGGTGTTAAGAAAGGAAAAGGCTATGAACGCCACTGAACTTCGCGCCAAGACGCCGGAACAGCTCCGGGAAGATCTGGTCGCTCTGAAGAAAGAGCAGTTTAACCTGCGCTTCCAGCAGGCCACCGGCCAACTGGAAAACAACGCTCGTATGCGCACCGTCCGTCGTGACGCTGCACGCGTGCTGACTATTCTGAACGAAAAAGCTGCTGCGGAGGCCTAAGACATGCCCAAACGTATCCTTCAGGGTGTTGTCACCTCGAACCAGAACGAACAGACCGTAACCGTATTGGTCGAACGTCGTTTCAAGCACCCGCTGCTTCACAAAACCGTCCGTAAGTCGAAGAAATATCGCGCTCACGACGAGAACAACCAATTCAACGTAGGTGACACCGTCCGTATCCAGGAATGTGCACCGAAGTCGAAGACCAAACGCTGGGAAGTCATCACCGCCTAATTGCGGTGATCCCAGTTTAATCGAAACCCTGGGGATCAGGACAATACTGCAAGTCCCCCCAAAGGTCGGGAGTAACCCATGATCCAGATGCAGACAAATCTGGATGTAGCTGACAACAGCGGCGCTCGCCGTGTTCAGTGCATCAAGGTTCTCGGCGGTTCGCACCGTCGTTATGCGTCGGTTGGTGACATCATCGTAGTTTCGGTGAAAGAAGCCATCCCACGCGGCCGTGTTAAGAAAGGTGACGTCCGTAAGGCCGTCGTCGTTCGCACCGCCAAAGAGGTTCGTCGTGAAGACGGCACCGCAATTCGTTTCGACCGTAACGCAGCTGTTATCCTGAATAACAACGGCGAGCCGGTTGGCACCCGTATCTTCGGACCGGTTGTTCGCGAACTGCGCGCTAAGAACTTCATGAAAATCATCTCGCTTGCTCCGGAGGTGCTGTAATGGCTGCGAAACTCCGTAAAGGTGACAAAGTCATCGTTCTGGCTGGCAAAGACAAAGGTAAAACCGGTGAAATCACTTCGGTTAACCCGTCTGCTGGCAAGGCCGTTGTCGATGGCGTGAATATGGCCATCCGTCACACTCGCCAAACCCAGACTGCACAGGGCGGCCGCCTTCCTAAGGCAATGCCGATCGATCTGTCGAACCTGGCTATCGTTGATGCAAACGGCAAAGCAACTCGCGTTGGCTTCCGCATGGAAGGCGACAAGAAAGTTCGCTTCGCTAAGACAACAGGAGACGTTATCTGATGCTTGACACTGCTAACTACTCCCCGCGTCTTAAGGACCTCTACAAAGCGACTATCAAAGCCGCTCTGAAAGAAGAGTTCGCATACAAAAACGATATGCAGATCCCGCGTCTGGACAAAATCGTTCTGAACATCGGTTGTGGTGCTGAAGCTGTTCGTGACAGCAAAAAAGCCAAATCCGCTGTTGAAGATCTGTCCACCATCGCAGGTCAGCAGGCTGTTTCCACGAAAGCAAAGAAATCCATCGCAGGTTTCCGCGTTCGTGAAGATATGCCGCTCGGCGCTAAAGTTACCCTCCGCGGTGACCGTATGTACGAATTCCTTGATCGTCTGATCACAATCGCAATGCCTCGTATCCGCGACTTCCGCGGCGTATCGGGCACTTCGTTTGACGGCCGTGGCAACTACGCTACCGGTCTGAAGGAACACATCGTATTCCCAGAAATCAACTTTGATAAAGTTGATGAAGTCTGGGGTATGGACATCGTCATCTGCACTACCGCGAAAACTGACGCGGAAGCGAAAGCGCTGTTGAAGCATTTCAACATGCCGTTCAACAGCTAAGCGCGGAGAGAGAACTATGGCTAAAAAATCCATGATCGAACGCGAAAAAAAGCGTGAGCGTCTGGTAGCAAAATTTGCTGCTAAGCGCGCAGAGCTTAAAGAAATCGCGAACGATGAAACTAAGTCGATGGAAGAGCGCTTCAAGGCACGCCTGAAGCTCGCGGAACTCCCGCGCAACAGCTCTGCCACCCGTCTTCATAACCGTTGCCAGCTTACCGGTCGTCCGCACGCGTACTACCGCAAGCTCAAGGTCAGCCGGATTAAACTGCGCGAGCTTGGCTCGAACGGTGAAATTCCCGGCCTGGTTAAGTCCAGCTGGTAAGGAGGGTTAGAACATGAACGATCCTATCGGTGATATGCTGACCCGTATCCGCAACGCTCAAATGCGCGGCAAGTCGACTGTTTCGACTCCGGCATCCAAGCTGCGCGGTTGGGTTCTCGATGTGTTGACTGCAGAAGGTTACATCCGCGGCTACGAAGCTGGCACGGATGACCGTGGTCACCCGACACTCGAAATCAGCCTGAAATACTACGAAGGCACTCCTGTCATTCGCGAACTGAAGCGGGTTTCTAAACCTGGTCGTCGCGTTTACATGGGCGTCAAGGACATCCCGTCGGTCCGTCAGGGCCTCGGTCTGTCGATTGTCTCCACCCCTAAGGGTGTGATGTCGGACGCAAACGCACGCGCAGCCAACGTTGGCGGCGAAGTGCTCTGCACCATCTTCTAAGGAGGGTCTGATGTCTCGTATTGGTAAAAAACCGGTCGAGCTGCCCAGCGGCGTTACTGCCTCTGTGTCGGGTCAGACCATTGAAGTTAAGGGTCCGAAAGGCACCCGTTCCTTCTCTGCTACCGACGATGTGACCATCACTGTCGAAGAGAACGCTGTAAAAGTGACCCCGCGTGGCACTTCGAAGCGCGCTCGTCAGCAGTGGGGCATGTCCCGCTCGATGGTAGAAAACCTGATTATCGGCGTGACCGAAGGCTTCAAAAAAGAGCTGGAAATCACCGGTGTTGGTTACCGTGCTAACATTCAGGGCAACACCCTGAAACTGGCTCTCGGTTACTCGCACGACGTCGACTTCGATATCCCGGCTGGCGTAACCGTCACCGCACCGAAGCAGACCGAAATCGTTGTGGAAGGTATCGACCAACAGCTGGTGGGGCAGGTTGCTGCCAACATCCGCGAGTGGCGTAAACCGGAGCCGTACAAAGGCAAAGGTATTCGCTACAAGGGCGAGTACATCTTCCGCAAAGAAGGTAAGAAGAAGTAAGGAACGCAAAAATGGCAAACAGCAAACGGGAATTGTTCCTAAAGCGCCGCCTGCGCGTCCGGAACAAACTTCGCAAAGTGAACGCTGGCCGCGTACGTCTGTCGGTTCACCGTTCGAACAAGAACATCAGCGTCCAGCTGATCGACGACATCCAGGGCACCACCCTGGCTGCGGCTTCGACCCTCGAAAAGGATCTGGGCTTCGTCGGCAAGAACAACAAAGAGGCCGCAGCCAAAGTTGGTCAGGTTATCGCAGAGCGCGCGAAAGCAGCTGGCGTAACCGAAGCTTACTTCGACCGCGGTGGCTTCCTGTTCCACGGCAAAGTGAAGGCTCTGGCCGACGCTGCGCGTGAAGCTGGTCTGAAGATCTAAGGAGACGAGAGTATGGCAGAACGTGAAAACCGCCGGGACCGTCGCGAACGCGACGAAGCACCGGAATTCGCCGATCGTCTCGTGGCGATCAACCGCGTCTCGAAAACCGTTAAGGGTGGTAAGCGCTTTGGCTTCGCTGCTCTGGTGGTTGTCGGTGACCAAAAGGGCCGCGTAGGCTTCGGTAAAGGTAAAGCTAAGGAAGTTCCTGAAGCGATCCGTAAAGCTACCGAACAAGCTAAGCGTCAGATGATCCGTGTGCCGCTGCGCGACGGTCGTACCCTGCACCACGATATCGAAGGCCGTCACGGCGCTGGTCGCGTAGTAATGCGCACCGCTCCTGAAGGTACTGGTATCATCGCGGGTGGTCCGATGCGTGCAGTTTTCGAAATGCTCGGCGTCAAAGACGTTGTTTCGAAATCGCTCGGTTCGCAGAACCCTTACAACATGATCCGCGCAACTCTGGACGGTCTGAAGAAAGAAGCTTCGCCTCGTTCCGTTGCAGCGCGTCGTGGCAAGAAAGTTGCTGACATCCTCCGCAAGCCGGAAGAAGCAGCAGCCGAAGCAGAAGCGTAAGGAGTCTGTATCATGGCTAAAACCATCGTTGTTAAACAGATCGGTTCTCCGATCCGTCGCCCAGCTAAACAGCGCGCTACGCTGATCGGTCTGGGTCTGAACAAGATGCACAAGACTCGCGAACTCGAAGATACACCTTCGGTACGCGGCATGGTCGAAAGCATCCCGCACCTCGTCGAGATCATCGAAGAGCGCGGCTAAGCTTCAGAGCATAGCAATTGTGAAACGCCCCGCAGGTTTCTGCGGGGCGTTTTCTTTTGGAGAGTTGAATTAATGCTGCACTGCGGCGTCATGCAGTTTTTGCATGGCGGGCGTTCCGAACGGGAATTTGTTAGCGCGAACGGCAGCGCGTATATTCAGTTTCAGAAGAGGACAAGAACACATCCTCGCCGGGGCAACCGGCCCAGGCATTGAAAAAGGAATACGAAAATGGCTCACATCACTTTCCACGCACCCCGCGTTGCACACATCGACCTCGGCGCAATCGTCCGCACCAAAGTTGCAGAAGTGAAAGACGCGCTGGCACGTCGCGCTGAATATCGTGCTGTATACGGCGAATTGGCTGCGATGACCGATCGTGACCTCGCAGATATCGGCATCTCGCGCGGAATGATCGCAGACGTTGCGCATCAGGCTGCTTACAAGAACTAAGCGCCTTCTAGAATTTGAAGCTGAGCCTCGATGGAAACGTCGGGGCTTTTGTTTTTTCAGCCAATGCTTGCAATACGGAACCTCGGGCCGTATACGCACGCGGTGGCCCGCTTTGGGTCCAGAATCATAACCATTATGCCGTGTTTGCCCACTCCGTCGCTGGAGGGCAGTTCCGGCAAGGAGAAGCGACATGAAACTTAATGAACTCCGCGATAATGCAGGCGCAACCAAGAAACGCATGCGCGTTGCACGTGGTCCGGGCTCGGGTAAAGGTAAAACCGCTGGCCGTGGTATCAAAGGTCAGAAATCCCGTTCGGGCGTAGCAATCAACGGCTACGAAGGCGGCCAGATGCCCCTCTACCAGCGTCTGCCTAAGCGCGGCTTCACCACGCCGAACGCAAAGAAATACGCAGTTGTTAACCTCGGCCTCATCCAGAAATTCATTGACGCTGGCAAACTCGACGCTGCCAACATCAACGAAGACACTCTGGTTGCTTCGGGCCTGATCCGTCGCAAACTGGACGGCATCCGCGTTCTTGCAAAAGGCGAGATCACCGCAAAAGCTACCATCTCCGTTACCGGCGCTTCGAAAGGCGCTGTTGAAGCGGTTGAAAAGGCTGGCGGCAAGCTGACTGTTGTAGCAGCAGCAGAATAAGGGTTGTGAGTGCCCTTACGGGCGCTTACTTACCTAACTAGTTTCCTTGCGCCGCCGTCCGGGAAAACCGGTCGGCGGCGTTTTCGATGAAAGAGACACCGACTTATGGCTTCAGCAGCAGAGCAAATGGCGGCAAACCTCAACTGGTCTACCTTTGGTAAGGCCAAAGAGCTTCGTCAGCGCATCTTCTTCACCATCGGACTTCTGATCGTGTATCGCCTTGGCACTTATATTCCCGTGCCTGGGATCGATATCGACGCGCTTCAGAACTTCTTTGCATCTCAGAACACGGGCATCGGCGGTATGCTTGCCATGTTCACGGGCGGCGCATTGAGCCGTATGGGTATTTTTGCCCTCGGCATCATGCCTTACATCTCTGCATCGATTATCGTGCAGCTGATGGGTTCGATGTATGAGCCTTGGAAGCAACTGAAGAAAGAAGGCGATCAAGGTCGCCGTAAGCTCTCTCAGTACACCCGTTATGGCACCGTCGTTCTTGCTCTTTTCCAGGCTTACGGCCTCGCGGTTTCGCTGGAATCGGGCGATATGGCGCATGATCCGGGCCTGTTCTTCCGCGCATCTACGATGATCACCATCGTTGGCGGCACCATGTTCCTGATGTGGGTTGGTGAGCAGATTACGAGCCGTGGCATCGGTAACGGTATCTCCTTGATCATTTTCGTTGGTATCGTCGCTGAACTTCCTGCCGCTGCAGCGCAGTTCCTGTCCACCGCTCAGCAGACCAGCAACTGGATGCTTGTGATCGGTGTGATCGTTATGCTCGCTGCCGTGCTTGCCTTTGTGGTGTTCATGGAGCGCTCGCTGCGTAAGATCCACATTCAATACCCCCGCCAACAGCGTGGTATGAAGGTGTATGACGGCGGTTCTTCGCACCTGCCGATCAAGGTTAACCCAGCTGGCGTTATTCCCGCGATTTTCGCGTCTGCACTTCTGTTGCTGCCGACCACCATCGCGACCTTCACCGAGCAGACCTCTAACGCTGCTTTGTCGTGGGTTCTGGCATACTTTGGCCCTGGCCAGCCACTCTATCTGCTGTTCTTCACGGCGATGATTGTCTTCTTCACCTACTTCTACACTAAGGAAGTGGCATTCAAGACAGACGAGGTCGCCGAGAACCTCAAAGGACAGAACGGTTTTGTTCCTGGTATTCGCCCAGGCAAGCGTACCGCTGAGTATCTCGACTACGTCGTGACCCGCGTCCTCGTTCTCGGTTCGGCTTACCTTGCGTTAGTTTGTCTCATGCCAGAGATTATCCGTAGCTTTTCCGGTTTCACTTTCTATTTTGGCGGCACTTCAGTGCTGATCATCGTGTCGGTTGGGATGGATACCATCCAGCAAGTGCAGTCTCATTTGCTCGCTCACCAATACGAAGGCCTCATTGAAAAATCGCAACTGCGTGGCAAACGTAGCGCCAATAAACGGAACAGGGGACCGGCTCGTCGATGAACATTATTTTGCTTGGACCGCCGGGTGCGGGTAAGGGAACACAGGCTCAAAAGCTTGTAGAGGAACGTAACATGGTGCAGCTGTCGACTGGCGACATGCTGCGCGAGGCTCGCACAAGCGGCACCGAAATGGGTAAGAAGGTTGCGGCCGTCATGGACGCTGGCAATCTGGTTACCGATGAAATCGTCATCGGTCTTATCCGTGAAAAGCTAGAGCAGGGCGCTTCTGGCGGTTTCATCTTTGATGGCTTCCCACGCACTCTTGCTCAGGCTGACGCTCTCGGCGGCTTGCTGTCTGAAATGGGTCAGAAGCTGGACGCGGTGATCGAACTGCAGGTCGATGATGAGGTTCTAGTGAGCCGTATCGTTGGTCGCGCAGAAGCGGCTGCAGCAGCAGGTCAACCCGTTCGTGCGGACGATAATGAAGACGCACTTCGCGTTCGTCTGGCAGCCTACTACAAACAGACCAGCCCGCTGATCGGCTACTACTACGCCAAAGGTGGTCTGAAGTCCGTTGATGGCCTTGCCAGCATGGATGATGTTGCGAAAAGCATCGCAGATATTCTGGGTTAATTCGACCCTTCCAGAGTTTGGTGTAAGGCCTGCGACATGTTTCGCGGGCCTTTTGCCATCAAGGGGTTGACCCATACGAAAAGCCCCCATAAACAGCCCCATCCCTTTTGGGGGAATCAACCATGTTTTTCGGGTCGCTCCCGATTCGCATGATCACCTCATGAACAGTGGCCCGCTAGGTTTCACCTTTCGGGCTTCCGTTGTGAAAAAAGGTTCCGGTACGACGGAATCGCAACGAAAAGGAAAGCTAACGTGGCACGTATCGCCGGCGTGAACATCCCGACTGCTAAGCGGGTTCCAATCGCCCTCACCTACATTACGGGCATTGGCCCGTTCATCGCGAACCAGATTTGCGAAGCATGCAACATCGATCTGACTCGTCGTGTAAACGAACTGTCCGATGCTGAAGTTCTGACAATCCGTGAATACATCGACGCAAACGTCACCGTTGAAGGTGACCTGCGCCGTGAAGTAACGATGAACATCAAGCGTCTGATGGATCTCGGTTGCTACCGTGGTCTGCGTCATCGTCGTAACCTGCCCGTTCGCGGTCAGCGTACCCACACCAACGCTCGCACCCGCAAAGGCCCCGCAAAGGCCATCGCTGGTAAGAAGAAGTAAGGGAGGGCATAGACAATGGCTCGTGATACCCGTCGTGGTGGTAAGAAAAAAGTTTCCAAGAACATCGCAGCTGGCGTTGCTCATGTGAACTCCACCTTCAACAACACCAAAATCCTGATCTCTGACGTGCAGGGCAACGCGATCTCTTGGTCGTCCGCTGGCACCATGGGCTTCAAGGGCTCGCGTAAGTCGACCCCTTATGCTGCTCAGATGGCTGCAGAAGATGCTGGCAAGAAAGCTCAGGAACATGGCGTTAAGACGCTTGAAGTAGAAGTTCAGGGCCCAGGTTCGGGTCGTGAATCCGCTCTGCGCGCTCTGGCTGCTGCTGGCTTCAACATCACCTCGATCCGTGATGTGACCCCGCTGGCACACAACGGCTGCCGTCCGCCGAAGCGCCGCCGCGTCTAATATAGATTATCCCACTGGGGCTGTGGTTTTTCCACGGCCCCAGTACGTCATTTTAAACCTCGGGCGTTTGCCTTTTGGGACATGAAAGGCAGACAAGTATGGAGGGACGCATGATCCACAAGAACTGGGCTGAACTTATCAAGCCGACCCAACTTGACGTAAAACCGGGCAACGACCCGCAGCGTCAGGCCACTGTTATTGCTGAACCGCTTGAGCGTGGTTTCGGTCTGACACTGGGCAACGCGCTTCGTCGTATTCTGCTGTCGTCGCTGCAAGGCGCTGCGATCACTGCAGTACACATCGACAACGTTCTCCACGAATTTTCGTCTGTTGCTGGTGTACGTGAAGACGTTACCGATATCGTCCTTAACCTCAAGGGCGTTGCGATCCGCATGGAAGTTGAAGGTCCGAAGCGTTTGACCGTTCAGGCCAAAGGTCCTGGCGTTGTCACCGCTGGCGACATTTCGGAATCCGCAGGCATCGAAGTTCTGAACAAAGATCACGTTATCTGTCACCTCGACGATGGCGCTGACCTCTACATGGAACTCACCGTTAACACCGGTAAGGGCTATGTGGCTGCAGACAAGAACAAGCCGGAAGATGCACCGATCGGCCTTATCGCGATCGACGCAATCTATTCGCCGGTTAAGAAAGTATCGTATGACGTTCAGCCGACCCGTGAAGGTCAGGTTCTCGACTACGATAAACTGACGATGAAAGTCGAAACCGACGGCTCGCTGACACCTGACGATGCAGTTGCTTACGCAGCTCGCATTCTGCAGGATCAGCTGTCGATCTTCGTGAACTTCGACGAACCGGAATCGGCTTCGGCTGGTTCGGACGACGATGGTCTCGAGTTCAACCCGCTTCTCCTGAAGAAAGTGGACGAACTGGAACTGTCCGTACGTTCGGCAAACTGCCTGAAGAACGACAACATCGTTTACATCGGCGATCTGATCCAGAAAACCGAAGCAGAGATGCTCCGCACTCCGAACTTCGGCCGCAAATCGCTCAACGAGATCAAAGAAGTGCTCTCTGGCATGGGTCTGCACCTCGGCATGGACGTCGAGGATTGGCCGCCAGACAACATCGAAGACCTCGCAAAGAAATTCGAAGACCAGTTCTAATTCTGGCTTCGGTGGGCAGGGCGGCAACGTCCTGCCTTTTCGGGCAATCCCGCCCCAAGGAGAGTGGCCAATACGCATAGGCCACCGGACAAAGCATAAAACGCTAGGAGAATTAAAATGCGTCACGCTCGCGGTTACCGCCGTCTGAATCGTACTCACGAACACCGTAAAGCCCTGTTTGCGAACATGGCTGGTTCGTTGATCGAACATGAACAAATCAAAACCACCCTGCCGAAAGCAAAAGAACTGAAGCGCGTCATCGACAAGCTGATCACTCTTGGCAAACGTGGTGACCTGCACGCACGCCGTCAGGCTGATGCGCAGCTGAAACAAGACATGCACGTTGCGAAACTGTTTGAAGTCCTCGGCCCGCGTTACGCAGAGCGTAACGGTGGTTACTGCCGCGTTCTGAAAGCTGGCTTCCGTTATGGCGACATGGCTCCGATGGCGATCATCGAGCTGGTTGACCGTGATGTTGACGCAAAAGGCGCAGCAGACCGTGCACGTCTTGAAGCAGAAGAAGCTCTGCTGGGCGACGACGAATAAGTCTCGACCATCGCTAGTTTTGAGAACCCCGTCAGCACAGCTGGCGGGGTTTTTCATTTCGCCATTTCTGGGTAGTGAATATTCGTGATTCAATTTTAGGTTGACCAATAAACCTTAGGTTGAAAATATCACACTATGGCTCAGGCATTTGGAATCGATACACATTTGGCACGGCTCGACAAAATCGCGCCAAATGGGTTCTTTTTCGGGCTGCACATCCGACACACGCTGCCGTTGTTCACCCATCAAACCTACCCGAGCCAATGGGTTAATCACTACATAAGGGAGGCATATGCGCTCCGTGATCCGATCATAGCGTGGGGGCTTGATCGGATTGGCGCCAGTCGTTGGAGCGAAATTGATATTCCGGACCCGTTCAATATTCTTGGTCAGGCACGGAAATTTGGGATGAATTTTGGGATCGCGGTGTCCTATGGCCCGCTCCACTCACGAACGATTGCGACAGCCTCAAGGCCAGATCGCGAGTTTACGGATACAGAGATTGCGTCTTTTTCCGATGTAATAGACGCGCTTCATACCATCTATCAGCCCCCCGAGTCCTTAACGGACGCCCAAACAGAGGCCCTGCGGCGGATTGCCGAAGGGGATCGTTATGCTGCGGCTGCTGCAAAACTCGGAATTTCTCAAAGCGCATTCAAAGCGCGGCTAACCGCCGCCCGTTCGAGCCTTCAGGCCCGCACGACGGTAGAGGCCATTCAGAAGGCGAGGGATTACAGGCTGCTCTGACGTCCCTTCGGGATGCGGATGCAGGGTTGTGTGACCCTTAACCCTCGCTGGAGGCACTGATGCTGAGCACCGTTCTTTCATTCGCCAATATGCACAATCACGGCGAACTCTTTGCAAATATCCTGCGGGCACGGCGGGATTCATTCATCGTAAAGCGGTCGTGGGACCTGCCTGAGACGATGGGTATGGAATACGATCAATACGACACGCCACAGTCACGTTGGGTGGCGGTTCATGATGATACGGGCCGTGTACTAGCCGGCGCTCGAATGACACCCACGACCGCGCGGTGTGGTGTCTATAGTTACATGATCCGTGACGCGCAGAGGGGCCTTTTGGAAACCATTCCGCAGGACCTATTGTATGAGGATGCCCCAATTGATGAGGGTATTTGGGAGGTGACACGAGGCTTCATCGGCCACGATATCCCCAACAACATCCGTCTCCGCGTGCGATTGTTGCTGACTGGCCAGATTGTAACGGCTGGTCGGGAATTGAACGCGCGTAAGATGATTGCTCTGCTACCTGCCAATTGGACGCGTTGGTCCAAACGGGCTGCTCTCGACATTTCACCCGCAGGACGGGTTATGGATATGGGTGGCGTGGATTATCAGGCCGTCTGGTTTGATCTTGGGGACAAACTCCACTGACCCTTTGCCAAAGATCGGACGCGGGCGTAGGTTGCGCCCATGTCCGATCTTTTTGAAACATCTGAGCCTCAAACCTCCAACGCGCCCCGCCCTTTGGCGGATCGGCTGCGGCCCCAAACTTTGGGCGAGGTGATAGGCCAAGAGCAGGTTCTCGGTCCTGATGGCCCTTTGGGGGTGATGCTTGCGTCGGGGTCGTTGTCGTCCTTGATCCTCTGGGGTCCGCCGGGTGTTGGAAAGACGACGATAGCGCGTTTGCTTGCCCGCGAAACCGAACTGCATTTTGAACAGATCAGCGCGATTTTTACGGGCGTGCCGGACCTTCGTAAGGTGTTCGAAGCGGCAAAGCTGCGTCGCGCAAATGGGCGTGGAACCCTTCTGTTCGTGGACGAAATTCA
>JAYPVO010000033.1:0-16166 GCA_038134645.1 Paracoccaceae bacterium | reverse complement strand
CCAGGTCGAGGCGCTGCTCGGGGTTGGTGCGCAGGTTCTGCATGTCGTCAACTTCAGGGTTGAGGACGTATTCGCCGTCAACGAAACCAACGCGGCAACCAGCGACTGGGCCCATGAACGGTGCGCCAGAGATGGTCAGTGCAGCCGAAGCAGCGATCATCGCAACGATATCCGGATCGTTGACGAGGTCGTGGCTCAGCACGGTGCACATCAGCAGAACTTCGTTTTTGAAGCCAGGAACGAACAGCGGGCGGATCGGACGGTCGATCAGGCGCGCGGTCAGCGTTTCTTTTTCGGTCGGGCGCGCTTCGCGCTTAAAGAAACCGCCCGGAACTTTACCGGCGGCATAGTATTTCTCTTGGTAGTGAACCGTCAGGGGGAAGAAGTCCTGACCTGGTTTCTGTTCCTTAGCAAAGGTCACGTTTGCCATGACCGAGGTTTCGCCAAGGGTGGCAATCACGGTGCCGTCAGCCTGACGGGCAATCTTGCCGGTTTCCAGAGTGAGCGTTTCTTCGCCCCACTGGATGGATTTTTTCACTTCATTGAACATCAGCGTATCCTAATTGGGAGCACTCCCGCCCCTGCGGGTCTCCCGTTTGCATGGTGGCCCCATTGCCACCGACCCCTCCATCCTAACTCGAGCGCCGGGGTCTAAGCGCAGCGTCTCAGATAGCGGGCGGATACAGGAAAAAAAGGGTTTTGGGAAGTCTTGTGTTTGTGGGCATCTGGACAGGCCGCAGAAACGAAAATCGCCCGCTCGGGAACCGAACGGGCGATCAAAATCACAAAACCTGGCGCGATTAGCGGCGGATGCCGAGGCGCTGGATCAGGGACTGATAACGAGCTTCGTCTTTTGCTTTGGTGTAGTCGAGCAGCTTACGGCGCTGAGCAACCATCATCAAAAGGCCACGACGACCGTGGTTATCTTTTTTGTGGGTTTTGAAGTGTTCTGTCAGCGTCGCGATGCGCGAGGTCAGGATTGCAACCTGAACTTCGGGCGAACCTGTGTCACCTTCTTTGGTGCCGAATTCTTTGATCAGACGTGCTTTTTCTTCTGGCGTAATCGACATCGGGGTCTCCTTTAGGATTAAGGGTTATGGCGCGTGCCGGGATGTCGTCCAGCAAGGCCCGTGGAGTATCAAACGGTCTGTAGACCGAAGATTGGGGGCGGATAGTCGATTCTTTGCATAAAATAAAGGGAAATCGTCAGAGGGCGACGAGCTGGACCAGTGACATGTCTAAATTGGCAATCCCGTGCAGGTAGGCGATCGACGTTCCGTCTGCCAAAAGATGGAGCCCACCGTCGTCGGTCATTGTCGATAGTTCGGGCAGAGAACCCTCGTAGCCGATCACGATAACGTCCTCCTCGGTCATATCATCAATGTCGACTTCGGTCGTGGAGCGCGACAGGAGGGCAAAGATGTCCGCACCGGTACCGCCGTTCAGATTATCGCCATCACCGCCGAGCAGAACATCGTTGCCCGCCCCGCCATTCAGGTAGTCGCGGGTTTGGCCTTCGGCCTCGCGCCCGTTGAGTGTGTCGTCGCCTGACCCGCCGTGAAGCACATCAGACCCCGATCCGCCGTCCATCACATCGTTGCCGAGCGAACCAAGGAGCGAATCGTTTCCTTCGCCGCCCGCCATCAGGTCGTCGCCATCGCCGCCGATGATCTGATCGTCGCCAGTTCCGCCGAGAATTGTGTCGGTGCCGATGCTGCCAAAGAGGCTGTCATCGCCTGCGTCGCCCAGCACAGTGTCATCACCTGCGCCGCCGATCACCTCGTCATCATCGTGACCGCCAGAGAGCAGGTCGTCGCCACCGCGTCCGTCGATGTAATCCGCGCCATCGCCGCCAGATATTTCATCGTTCTCTTCGCTGCCTAGAACGATGTCGTCCCCGTCCGAAGTGATAGGAATAAGGGCCGCGCCCATGGCGGCAATGCTCATCAAACCGAGTAGCCAGAACATTTGAATCCTCATTCACAACAGAACATGCCGCGAACATAAAACAGTTCGGTGCGGGCTAAGAGGATTCTCGGGTTAACTGGTTAATCGATCCATAACTCGGGCTGGCGATCGTAGCCAATATAAAGAGGGTGCTTGGGGTGGCCTGCTTTGGTTACACCCAATGAATACAGGGGTTTTCCGACAGCGCGTAGCAAAGTTTCAACTTGTTTTCCTCGGTCCAGATGATCACCGTGGGCACCCCAAGCGCAGATGATCTGATCGCCGTCGCGTATCCAGTCGCGAGCAGAGTTTTCGATGGCCTCGTCATTCAGGGGGCCAACGGGATCGGCGGCAGCGCGCATCTTTTTCGGGTCCGTGTCGCGCCATGCGAAGATATTCGTGACCCGAAACGCCCCAAAGCCGAGCGCACGGGCGCGGCGTTCGCAGCGTTCAACGGTGGGATCGTTTTGAACTTCGGTCGCGGTTGATGGGTTCAGCATTACAAAGAGAGCACGTCGGCCTGATGGGTCCCACTCGCGCGTAAGGTGATAGCGGTATTTTTCACAATCCGAATAGGTTGCAACTGACGCTGCATCGCCTTTGAGATGCCTTTTTTCGATCATGTTCCGACATAAATTGACCCAAATTTTCGCTACTATGATGAGGAACTCGCCGGATTGGAAGCGAGATAGGAAACGAATCGAGAGGCAGACCGATGGACTGGGGAAGCTTATTGACCTTTGCCACGCTAGGCGTGGGCGCCGCTGTTGATTTTACGTCAGGCGGAAAAGATGCAGATCTGTCCGCAGAGGACGACCATCTTCAGGACGAAGACGGGTTTGACGATGTGGCGACAGCACCGCTGGACCCATTGTTTGACGATGCGGCGGACGAAGATGACGGCTATTACGCCGTGGCGGACTTTTATCCGACGATTGATCCGCAAACGGCGATTTTGCCTTGGGGTGATCCCGAGGTGGATGGAGACTTAGACGACAGCGAATTTACGCTGGGCTTAGCTGCTTAACGAACAAAGACGCGGGCGGGATGGATTTCGCCTGCTTTGAAGACGCCGACAGCGACCGCTTCGCCCTCAAAACTTGCCCAACATTCTTCGCCGTATTCGACGTCGTGCGCGATCACGACGGCAGGGTTGCCGTTGCGCAGTTTTGCGAGGCTTTCGGGCGGGCAGCGGACTTCGGCGATGTCGGCAAGGCCTTGTTCGAGCGGGCGCAAGTGGTTGTCCAACTCGGGTTGCTTCGCCAATTCTTCGAGTTTTTCCAGAGACATACCCTCTTCGGCGGTGAAGGGGCCTGACCAGATGCGGCGCAGGTGATGGACGTGGCCAAAGCACCCGAGTGCCTCGCCCAGATCACGCGCGATGGAGCGCACATAGCCGCCCTTGCCACATGTCATCTCGAGGACGACGTGATCCGCATCGGGGCGATCAATCATCAGCAGCTCTTCGACCCAGAGGGGACGGGCTGCGATTTCGAACTCCTCATCGTCGCGGGCCAGTTTGTAGGCACGCTGACCGTCGATTTTCACGGCAGAGAATTTCGGTGGCACCTGCATGATTTCACCGAGGAAACCACCCAATGCAGCTTTGATTTCATCATCGGTGGGACGTTGATCAGAGGATTTGATGATCTCGCCCTCTGCATCATCGGTGTTCGTCGCAGCGCCGAGGGTCACGGTGAACTCGTATGCTTTGAGAGCGTCGGTGATGTAGGGGATCGTTTTCGTCGCCTCGCCGAGCGCAACCGCTAAGACGCCAGTCGCTTCGGGGTCGAGCGTCCCAGCGTGCCCAGCCTTTTTCGCGCCAAAGGCCCAACGGACCTTATTCACGACGGCAGTCGAGGTGATACCAGCGGGTTTATCAATCACCAGCCAGCCGGAAATATCGCGACCTTTGCGTTTGCCCATGTTCACCTCCGTCGTGTCGGGTTGCGCCCACTATCGCTCATAGGCCTACGGGTCAACCATAGGCTAGGGGGCAACGACCCCAACAATTGGCCCCATGCGAACACCATTCGCTGTCCGACCAAGCTGCGGCGCGTAGAGACGTGACACCCGCCCATCAAGGTAAAGCGCGTTCTGTGTCCGCAGTATGTCACGGAAGAATTCGCCCATTTCCCAGAAGGTAACTGGGTGGTTAGAAATTGCAAAATAAGCAGTTCCGTCGGTTCCGATGCCAACACCGTTACGAAAGTTGCGAGACGTGCTGTCGCGGAGAAACCGTGGGTGAAGAGCACCGTCGATGACCAACATGGGGCCAGATTGGGTGGCGTAGGTACAGTCGGGCGCCTCGGTTTCAAAGCGGATCGTTTCGATAACGCGGGCGCTGTTTTCGGTGATGCAGAGCACGCCATTGGGCAGCATGCCGAAGTTCCCCGGACCTGCGTTCGTCACCAGCCGCATGGTCTGGATGCCGTCCTCAAGGTAGAGGCCGACGGGGCTGCGGTCTTCGTGATACATGCCCGCGTTCATCGCAAAAGACAGTGGGCCAACCTCCGCCTCGACGGCGGAAAAGCTGCCGTAGACCGTGCCGTTATCATCGCTGTGAAACAGCCGCAGGTCTTCGGTCGCGGGATCGACCGCGCAGACGGTAAAATCACCAGCGTCGGTGCAAATGACCGCCTTTGCGGGTCCACACAGGATGCAAAGTAGGGCGATCAGCCCACGCATCGCGGTCATTCTTCTTCGTCGGAGCGGTCCAGATCGCGACGCACGTGTTCATCAGCGAACATGCGGCGCGTGTCATCCATACGGTCGAACGTCTCGTCGAGTTCGAACTTGATCTGAGGCGCGAACTTTAGCGTGATGCCGCGTGTCACCAGATGACGGATCTCTGCCGTATTACGGCGGAGCGCCTGCAGACACAGCTCTTTGTCCTTGCCGCCGAGCGGAAGGACGTAGGCTGTCGCTGTTTTCAGATCGTTGGAAACACGCACTTCGCCAACGGTGATCGACATGCGCCCAAGTTCGGGATCATGCACGTCGCCACGGGCGAGCACTTCGGATAGGGAGCGACGAACAACTTCGCCAACGCGCAACTGGCGTTGGGAGGGTCCGGCACCTTCATGTGAACGGTTCTTTGCCATATTGCTCATGTAAGCCTGTTGTCGGCCCTTGCCAAGCAGGGCTTTGGGGGGCAAGCAGGGGTGCACGCAGGAATAAACGCACGCAAAGGACGCCGATATGACAGATTTACCAGGTATTGTGATCACCGGAGCTTCGGGCCGCATGGGTCAGATGCTGATCAAAACCGTGGTCGAATCGGACAAAGCGCGTCTTGTGGGTGCGATTGAACGGGCGGGCCATGCATGGGTTGGTCAGGATGTTGGCACCGCAATGGGTGGCGCTGCGCTGGGCGTGATCGTCACGGATGATACGGCCGCCGCGTTTGCAGATGCTGATGCTGTCATTGATTTTACCGCTCCTGTTGCGACGATTTCCTTTGCTCAAGAAGCTGCAAAAGCAGGCGTTGTGCATGTGATCGGCACCACAGGTTTCGAGGACGAACACTTGGCTGAGGTTGCGGCGGCCGCGGCTAAAACGCCGATCATTCGTGCGGGGAACATGTCGCTGGGTGTGAACCTTCTGACCGTTCTGGCGAAGAAAGTCGCTGCGGCCTTGGATGATGATTTCGACATTGAGATCATTGAGGCGCATCACAACAAAAAAGTGGATGCTCCGTCTGGGACTGCGCTGATGCTGGGTGAAGCTGCCGCCGAAGGGCGCGGGGTTTCGCTCAAGGACGTGCGCGATTCGGGGCGTGACGGGATTACAGGCGCGCGCAACAAGGGCGACATCGGTTTTGCGGTTGTTCGTGGCGGCGATATCGTTGGCGAACACGACGTGATGTTTGCCGCTGCTGGGGAACGTATCGTGCTGCGCCACATCGCGACAGATCGCGCTGTATTCGCTCGTGGTGCTCTCAAGGCTGCGCTTTGGGGGCAGGGCAAACCTGCTGGCGAATATTCGATGATCGACGTTCTGGGCCTTTAATACAGGCCGATCAGAAGTCGATCGCGATTCCTTTTTTCTCCCAATCACCAAAGCGCACGGCCTCTGGGCCGTCGCGTCCGCCGAGTTCGGTGGGCATGTCCAACGGCTTTGCAGCTTTGCGGCGTTCTTCGGCTTCGGCCAATGCGCGGAGGGCTGCGGGCGGTAGGTCTTTTTGATCAGTCATGGGCTTTCCTTGTCCCTGTGGTTCCTCTGATATAGTCGGGGTTATCTTTTCGGCCAAGAGGACGCCATGACACAGACCGGCATTGCCCCGCGCCTAGCTGCGCATCGACTGCTTAACGCCGTGACCGAAGATGGTCGTCTTTTGTCCGAAGTGACAGCGCACCACCTATCCAAGCTCGAACCCGAGGATCGCGCCCGCGCCCAGCGTTTGGTTGTCGATACCCTGCGCGGTTTGGGTCGTGTGGATCGTGTGTTGAAACCCCACTTGCGGAAAATGCCGCCTTTGTCGGTGCAAAACGCGCTGCGGTTGGCGTCCTTTGAATTGCTGACAGGTGCGGCGGGTCATGGTGTTGTGAACGCCTACGTCGAAATCGTCGGTAAGGATCGCAAGACGGTTGGCCTCAAGGGGCTGGTGAACGCCGTTTTGCGCAAGGTCGCTGCCGAAGGGTCGGATAACTGGGGCAAGCTGCCCGTTCCGCAATTGCCCAAATGGCTGCGCGTTCCGCTGATTGAGGCGTGGGGCAACAAGGCCGTTATGGCGATGGAGCACGTGCAGATGCGTGGCGCGCCACTCGACATCACTGTCAAATCCGATCCCGAGGCCGTGGCGACCGCATTGGGTGGTGAAGTGCTGCCGACAGGGTCCGTGCGTCTGGCTGACGGCGGGCAGGTCTCTGCCCTCGCTGGTTTTGACGCTGGCGACTGGTGGGTTCAGGACGCAGCAGCGGCGATCCCTGTTAAGGTTTTGGCTCCGAAGGCTGGTGAAACCATTCTCGACCTTTGTGCGGCCCCTGGTGGTAAAACGATGCAATTGGCGGCGGCTGGTGCTGAGGTCACGGCGCTGGACGTATCGGAATCGCGGATGGCGCGGGTGCAGGAAAACCTGACGCGCACAGGTCTGGCGGCCAAGATCGTCGTTGCGGACGCCTTTGCGTTTGACGAGGGCGGGTTTGATGCGGTCCTACTGGACGCGCCGTGTTCTGCGACGGGAACAATCCGTCGCCACCCTGACTTGCCTCATGCGAAAAACGGGAGCGAGTTTGGGGCTCTGATTGACCAGCAGGTTGGACTTATCGATCACGCGTTGTCGCTGGTGAAACCGGGTGGGCGGTTGGTTTACTGCACCTGTAGCCTTTTGCCAGATGAGGGCGAAGTTCAGATCGAAGAGCTGCTTGAGCGTCATCCTGACCTGACCATCGACCGCGATGCTCTGTTGATCGAGGGCGTGGACCCCGAATGGATCACCGAAGAAGGCGGCCTGCGTCTGCGCCCAGACTATTGGGCGGACAAGGGCGGCATGGACGGGTTTTACCTTGCGGTTGTGAGAAAGCCTGCGTGACACACGTTGCTTTGGCAGCTAACATCCGCGACAAAAGAATGACGCGGACACCGCAGACCGAGGCAGACCTGAATTGGCCCAACCAAAGACACGGCGTGGGAAATATACCCATTTCATGAACCGCTTTCAGGCGCGGTTGGCTGGCCGTAAGCGGTTGCCAACGGGTTTCGTGTCGCAGCCTGAACCGCAGTCGATTGGTTTGTTCGCCAAAGGGCGACAGCTTTGCGCTGGGAACTTCTTGTTCGCGGGTCAGTTGGTCGAAGCACCCGAAACGTCGATTTGGGATATAGCCACCGAAGAGTCGCCGATTGCGCCGTTGTTGCATGGCTGCGCGTGGCTAGATGATCTTGCTGCAGTCGGGGATCACAAGGCTCGCACTAAAGCGCAAGATTGGGTGTTTGAGTGGATCGACCGCTATGGGCGTGGCTATGGGCCGGGGTGGACGCCTGACCTCACGGGGCGGCGCCTGATCCGCTGGATCAACCACGGCTTTTTCATCATGCGGTCGCGGGAAAAGGTCGATATCGACAAATACCTGACGAGCCTCGCGCGGCAGACATTGTTCCTTTCGCGGCGTTGGAAATCCACGCTGCCCGGTTTGCCACGGTTCGAAGCGCTGTCTGGCATGATCTACGCGGGGCTTTCTCTCGAAGGAATGTCGTCGCATGTTGCGCCTGCCTTGGCTGCGCTGTCGCGGGATTGTCGGGACCAGATCGATGCTGAGGGCGGTGTTCCGACTCGTAATCCTGAAGAGCTTTTGGACGTTCTGACGCTTTTGTGTTGGGTCGTGCAGGCTCTTGAAGAAAGCGAACGTCCCGTTCCTGAAACCATTACCGCTGCGATCAATAGGATTGCGCCGACTTTGCGCGCGATGCGTCATGCGGACGGTGGGTTGGTTCGGTTCCATGGTGGCGGACGCGGCATCGATGGGCGGCTTGACTATGCGCTGGGCGCGTCGGGCAATAAGGACTTGCCTGATCACAGCCGCCATATGGGATATGGCCGATTGGCCGCTGGACGCACGACTGTTGTGATTGATGCGGCTCCGCCACCAACGGGGCAAGCGAGCTATGATGCACACGCATCGACTTGCGCGTTCGAACTGACCTCTGGGCGTCGACCTGTTGTGGTATCCTGTGGGTCTGGCCGAAATTTTGGCACGGATTGGCGGCGGTTCGGTCGTGCAACGGCGAGCCATTCGACGCTCTCTCTCGCTGGATATTCGTCGTCTCGACTGGGCGTGCCAAGCCGATTGAATGGTATTCGGCATGAGTTGCTGGTGGATACGCCCGACCTTGTTCCTGCCGAATATTCGACGACGCAATTCGGTACCCGCTACGAGGTGGCCCACAACGGCTATCAGATGACCCATGGGTTGACCCATGCGCGGACTCTGGATTTGTCGGTCGAAGGGCGTGATCTATCGGGTGAAGACCTGCTGACCACACTCAGCGACGCCGACAAGCAACGGTTTGACCGCGCGATGGAGCGTGATGCGGGGGGGATTCCCTTTGGGCTTCGGTTCCACCTGCATCCCGAGGTCGAAGCGTCCTTGGATATGGGCGGCACTGCGGTGTCTCTGACGCTCAAGAGTGGTGAGATTTGGGTGTTTCGGCACGATGGATCGGCGGAAATGCGGCTCGAACCGTCAGTTTTCCTAGAAAATGGCCGACTAAAGCCCCGTGCGACACAACAAGTGGTTTTATCTGGGCGCGCGATGTCCTATGCGACGCGCGTTCGCTGGACTCTGGCAAAGGCGCACGAGACACCAAATGCGGTGCGTGATTATGCCATGGACGATCCGGCAGGGCTGGAAAACGACTGAACCGGAGAAAACGATGACCGACCTTTACCCCGTGCGCCGTGCGCTGCTTTCTGTATCCGATAAAACCGGATTGATCGAACTGGGGCAGGCGCTTGCTGCTCGTGGTGTCGAGCTGTTGTCGACTGGTGGGTCGGCGAAAACCCTGCGCGATGCTGGTCTGACGGTGAAAGACGTGGCTGACATCACTGGTTTCCCTGAAATGATGGACGGTCGTGTAAAGACGCTGCACCCGAATGTGCATGGTGGCCTTCTCGCGCTGCGTGACAATGCGGATCACGTCAAAGCGATGGAAGAGCACAACATCGGTGGCATCGATCTGCTGGTCGTGAACCTCTACCCGTTCGAAGCCGCGCTGGCTCGTGGTGCTGACTACGAAGAGATGATCGAGAACATCGATATCGGTGGCCCTGCGATGATCCGTGCCTCTGCGAAGAACCACGGTTTTGTTGCGACTGTCGTGGATGTTGAGGATTACGCTGCCCTGTTGGCAGAACTGGATGCAAACGACGGTCAGACCTCTTATGCGTTCCGCCAGCGTTTGGCGCAGATCGCTTATGCGCGCACGGGTGCCTATGACGCGGCTGTCTCGAACTGGATGGCCAAAGCAATTGGCGAAGACGCTCCGCGCCGCCGCGTTGTTGCTGGCGAGATCAAACAAACCTTGCGTTACGGTGAAAACCCGCACCAGAGCGCGGCGTTCTACGTTGACGGCACAGCGCGCCACGGTGTTGCGACTGCTGTTCAGCATCAGGGCAAAGAGCTGTCCTATAACAACATCAATGACACTGACGCGGCCTATGAACTGGTTGCTGAATTCGATCCGGCCAAAACTGCTGCCGTTGCGATCATCAAGCACGCAAACCCTTGTGGCGTTGCTCAAGGCGCGACCCTGATCGAAGCTTATCAGAAAGCATTCGATTGCGACCGCACCTCGGCATTCGGTGGCATTGTTGCACTGAACCAACCGCTCGACGCTGAAACCGCTCAGGCGATCACTGAGATCTTTACCGAAGTCGTTATTGCACCAGGTGCATCCGACGAAGCCAAGGCGATCTTTGCTGCTAAGAAAAACCTGCGCCTCTTGACCACCGAAGGTCTGCCCAATGTTCTCGACGCATCGTTCACCGTGCGTCAGGTCGCTGGCGGTATGCTGGTGCAGGACAAAGACGCGGGCTTTATCGGTATGGACGACCTGAAGGTTGTGACGAAAAAGGCACCGACCGACGAACAGATGGCGGACCTTCTGTTCGCGTGGAAAGTCGGCAAGCACGTTAAATCCAACGCAATCGTCTACGTTAAAGATGGCGCAACGGTTGGTGTTGGTGCTGGCCAGATGAGCCGCGTCGACTCTGCCCTGATCGCGGCCAAGAAAGCCGAGCGTATGGCGGATGTTCTGGGACTTCCCGCACCGCTGACCATCGGTTCGGCTGTTGCCTCTGACGCGTTCTTCCCGTTCCCTGACGGTCTGATGGAAGCCGCTGCCGCTGGCGCGACCTGCGTGATCCAGCCGGGTGGTTCGATGCGCGACGACGAAGTTATCGCAGCCGCAGACGAAGCGGGCCTCGCGATGGTCTTTACTGGCATGCGCCACTTCCGCCACTGATGACTGGGCGCGCAACACGTAACGGATTCCGGCTCGTTTTTTGGGCCGGATTCTGGACCTTCCTCTTGGATCAGATCACCAAGTTTTTGGTGGTTCACGTTCTTGGCCTGCGGGTGCTTGAACGGATCGAGGTTTTGCCGCCGTTCATCGAATTCCGAATGGCGTGGAACCCCGGCGTGAATTTCGGACTCTTCGCGGGGTTTGATATGCGCTGGGCGTTGATTGCACTGGCGATTTGTATCTCGGGCTTTGTCCTCTGGTGGTTAAAGCGCGAGGGTGGCAATCGTTGGACATATCTGTCGGCGGGTTTGTTGATCGGTGGTGCGATCGGCAACGTGGTTGATCGGATCCTCTATGGGGCGGTTGCGGATTTTCTGAACATGTCCTGCTGTGGCATTGAAAACCCCTATGCATTTAACGTGGCGGATATCGCCATTTTTGCAGGTGCTTTAGGGCTTGTGGTCTTTACAGGAGAGCGGAAGCCCGCCAAGCCGCAGAAATAGACCCCGTGACGTGCGCCTCATCCTGCGCTAAACACAGTGCGAAGACCGGAGGGTATCAAATGCGTGGACTACTACTGGCCCTATGTGCGGCGCTGACTTTGTCGGCCTGTGGAGGCGGTGAACGCACCTTGCATAAGACCAGTCTGACGGATGGATCGCCTGATGAATTTGGCGTTCAACCCACGCGCACCTTGGAAATTCCGCAGTCGATGAACCTGTTGCCCACGCCGACTCCGGGTGGCGTGAACCTCGCGGATGCGGACCCTCAAGCGGATGCCATCGCGGTTCTGGGTGGTTCTGTGACAGGTGGCGTTGGTGGTGATGCGGCACTTATGGCGCAAGTGTCCCGTTTCGGCGTTGATCCGTCGATCCGCTCTGTTTTGGCGGCTGAGGATGCTGCGTTCCGCAAGCGTCGCACCAATTTGTCGCTGTTCCGCATCTTCAATCGTGATCGCTATTTCCAAGCGTATCGTGGTCAATCTCTGGATGCTTATGCAGAGCTAGAGCGGTTCCGCTCCTTGGGTGCTGCGGTGCCCTCTGCACCTCCTGCTAACTGACGGTAACAACTGCGTTTCCCCGTCTTGCGGTGGCTGCCCTGTGGGGTAGGTTCAACGAGACCCTTTCTGGAGGATGCGTATGTTCCGATCTTTGTTTGCCGCCCTGTCCCTTTTGGCCATGCCCGTCATCGCCGAAGAGGTGACGACCTTTACCCTCGATAACGGCATGGATGTGGTGGTCATCGAAGATCACCGTGCCCCTGTCGTTGTGCATATGGTTTGGTATCGGCGGGGCTCTGCGGATGAACCGTTGGGGCAATCGGGCGTCGCGCATTTCTTGGAACATTTGTTGTTTAAGGCGACCGACAATATGGCATCGGGTGAATTGTCCGAGGTTGTCGCGGCGAACGGTGGGTCGGACAACGCGTTCACGAGTTATGATTATACCGCCTATTATCAACGGGTTGCCGCGGACCGACTGCCGTTGATGATGCAGATGGAAGCCGATCGGATGGTTAATCTGCGGCTAACGCCAGCCGATATCGAAACCGAACGCGATGTGATCCTTGAAGAACGCAACATGCGGGTCGAGAACAATCCGACTGCCTTGGCGCGTGAACAGATGATGGCCGCGCAGTATTTGAACCACCGTTATGGGGTTCCAATCATCGGCTGGAAGCACGAGATGGAGAGCCTTGGGATCGAGGATGCGCTGTCTTTTTATGACCTCTACTACAGTCCCAATAACGCCATTCTAGTTATTGCTGGTGATGTTGATCCTGCCGAGGTGCGCACCCTTGCTGATCAGTATTACGGCGTTATCCCGCCCGAAGAAAACCTGCCCGAACGGCTGCGTGCCGAGGAACCACCACAGACCGCTGCGCGTCGTTTGACCTTTGTCGATCCGCGTGTGTCGCAACCTTATATGGCGCGTAGTTATTTGGCGCCTGAACGGGATAGTGGTGATCAACAGAAAGCCGCAGCGCTCGTCTATTTGGCAGAACTGTTGGGCGGCTCGCCGTTTTCGTCCGCTCTTGGAGTGGCGCTCCAATTTGATGCGCAGCTCGCCGTTTATACGGGTGCTGGCTACGATGCCGATAAATTGGATGACACGACATTTTCGTTGAGCGTGGCCCCGGCTGAAGGTGTTGCCCTGTCCGAAGTTGAGGCCGCAATGGATGCTGCGATTGCAGAGTTCCTTGCCTCGGACATCGACCCTACTCGGTTAGAGAGCATTCGCACCCAACTTCGTGCTGGACAGATTTACGCACGTGATAACGTTGAAGGGCTGGCCAATCGCTATGGCGCGGCACTGTCGCAAGGGTTGACCGTTCAAGACGTTCAGGATTGGCCTGCCGTGCTTGAGGCCGTGACCGCCGAGGACATCAAAGCGGTCGCAGCAGAGGTATTGGACACCAAAAGGTCCGTCACGATGTGGGTTGCTGCTAGCGAAGGAGAGCTCAAATGATCCGTTTTATCGCTGCTTTTGTATTCGGTTGCACTGCTATTGCCGCCCGTGCCGACGTTGCCATTCAGGAACTTACAACGCCCTCAGGCATTAGTGTTTGGCTCGTAGAGGAACATTCTATTCCCTTCGTTGCGCTTGAGGTGAACTTTGTCGGTGGGACGGCCTTGGATGAGGCGGGAAAGCGTGGCGCTACAAACCTGATGATGGCCCTGATCGAAGAAGGTTCGGGCGACATGACGGCGCAAGAATTTCAGGCGGCTAGGGAGGCATTGGCTGCGACCTACGAATTCGATTCATACGATGACGGTGTGACGATTTCGGCGAAGTTCTTGACTGAAAATCGCGATCAAGCGGTCGCTCTTCTGGCTCAAGCGATCAATCAGCCTCGGTTCGATCAAGACGCGATTGATCGAGTGCGGGGGCAGGTTCTGTCCAATATCGCGTCCAGCGCAAAGAACCCAAATCGAATTGCAGGTGAGGCATTCTACAGCGCTGCGTTTGGTGATCACCCATATGGATCTGACGACAGTGGCACGGTTGAAACGGTCAATGCGCTGACCCAAGACGATATGTTCACGGCTCACCGCAATGCGCTGGTGCGGTCGCGGGCCTATGTGTCTATCGTTGGCGATATTGATGCAGAGGCCGTTGGTCCGATGGTTGATCAGCTTTTGGCAGGATTGCCAGAAGATGGTCCCGCGTTGCCCGATCACGTCGATTTCGGCCTGACGGGTGGGGTGACGGTGGTGCCGTTTGATACCCCGCAATCTGTCGCGCTGTTCGGGCAATCTGGACTGAAGCGCGATGATGAGGATTTCTTTGCGGCTTACGTCTTGAACACCATTCTAGGCGGCAATGGCCCTCAGTCGATACTGATGGAAGAGGTGCGGGAAAAGCGCGGGCTGACCTACGGGATTTATTCCTATTTGGTCCCCAAGGATCACGCGGAAATGTGGCTGGGATCGGTGGCGTCAGCGAACGATCGGATGGCAGAGACGTTGGATGTCGTCATGGATCAATGGGCGCGCGTTGCGACCGTGGGTGTCTCCCAAGAAGAGCTCGATGCTGCAAAGACCTATCTGACCGGGGAATATCCGCTTCGGTTTGATAGCAATCAGTCTATTGCGGGAATTATGGTGGGCATGCAGGTCGAGGGGATACCGGTCGATTATGTGATCCATCGAAATGACTACATTGATGCGGTGACCTTGGATGATGTGAACCGTGTGGCGCGTGAAATCCTCGACCCCGAAGCCCTGCATTTCGTGGTTGTCGGGCAGCCTGTTGGGTTGGAAACGACAGAGTAATGTTCACGAAATACCCCTGTTAGAATCGCGTAAGGCCGTGCTAAACCTTGTGGCATGGCCTTATCTGACCCCAATATACCCGAAACTCGTCCGCATATCCGACAGTTGGACGATGCCGCGATTAACCGGATCGCGGCGGGTGAAGTGGTCGAACGTCCCGCCTCTGCTGTCAAAGAACTGGTCGAGAATTCGATCGACGCGGGATCGCGTCGGATTGAGGTCGTGATTGCTGATGGTGGTAAGACGCTGATCCGTGTGACGGACGATGGCTGGGGGATTCCATCGGATGAATTGCCATTGGCCTTGTCCCGCCATGCAACGTCGAAAATCGATGGTTCCGATCTGCTGAACATCCACTCATTCGGGTTTCGCGGCGAGGCTCTGCCGTCTCTGGGGGCGGTTGGTCGCTTGTCGATCACCTCTCGCGTTGCGGGGGCAGAGGCCGCAACAATTACGGTCGCGGGTGGGCGGATTGAGGCGGTTAAACCTGCCGCACTTTCGGCGGGCACCGTCGTCGAGCTGCGGGATTTATTCTATGCGACCCCTGCGCGACTGAAATTCTTGCGGACCGATCGGGCAGAGATGCAGGCGATCACGGATGTTGTGAAGCGTCTGGCGATGGCTGAACCCTATGTCAGCTTTTCGTTGATTGATGCGTCCAACGGCGATCGACGCGAAGTATTCCGCGCGGACTCTGAACAGGGTGAAATGTTTGACGCTCTGAACGGGCGTCTTGCTTCGGTTTTGGGCCGTGAATTTGCCGACAACGCATTGCCGATTGATGCAGAGCGGGACGGGTTTCACCTGACGGGTTATGCGGCGTTGCCGACCTATTCCCGTGGTTCTGCCGTGGCACAGTTTCTGTTCGTGAATGGCCGTCCTGTTCGGGACAAGCTTTTGGTCGGTGCTCTGCGCGGTGCCTACATGGATTTCTTGAGCCGTGATCGTCACCCTGCGGCGGCGTTGTTCGTGGATTGTGATCCGACATTGGTCGATGTGAACGTGCACCCCGCAAAGTCCGAGGTGCGCTTCCGTGAGCCCGGCATTGTGCGCGGTTTGATCGTGTCGGGACTGCGCCATGCTCTTGCTAATGCGGGGCATAGGGCATCGACGACTGTGGCTGCCGATACGCTAGGTGCGATGCGTCCTGAAGCGCCGCAGAGGCCGATGTATCAGATGGACCGTCCGTCCTATGGCGCGCGTGCGATGACCTATCAGATGCAAGCCCCTGCACCGCAGACGATGGGCTTTGCCGAAATGGCGGCACCCTCGGCGCGGTTCGAAGAGGTGACCGAGGACGAGGTAAAGCCGCTTGAGTCATTGCCGTTGGGCGCGGCGCGAGCGCAGGTGCATGAGAACTACATCATCGCGCAGACCGAAACGGGTATGGTCATCGTGGATCAGCACGCAGCCCACGAACGGCTGGTGTATGAAAAGCTGAAACGCCAGATGGCGGAAAACGGTGTCGCGGCGCAGGCGCTCT
>JAYPVO010000032.1:2404-16326 GCA_038134645.1 Paracoccaceae bacterium | reverse complement strand
GGCTGGACCCCGATCCCGTTTAAATGCCGCCCATCGTGCAGATCAGCTGCCATTCGGCCTCTGTCACGGGTTGGACAGAGAGGCGAGAGTTCTTCACCAGCACCATGTCCGCCAATTCCGCCGTGGCCTTGATCTGATCAAGTGTCACTGGGCGCGGGAATGGAGTGACCGCTTTCACGTCGACGCAGTCCCATTTGGGATCGTCAGTGGTGCTGTCAGGGTGTGATGTGGCACAGACCTCTAGGATCCCGACAATCTCTAACCCTTGGCGCGAATGGTAAAAGAACCCTTTGTCGCCAATCGCCATGGCCCGCATGTTGTTGCGGGCCTGATAGTTTCGAACGCCGTTCCATTCCTCACCCGCGTCCCCTTTGGCGACGAGGTGGTCCCAGCCGAAAACATCCGGTTCAGACTTGAACAGCCAATAGGCCATTAGCCGATCACCTTTTTCCACTCTTCGATGCGGACTTTTTCGAACAGTCCTGCTTTGGCGTAGGGATCGTTGTCGGCCCAAGCCTGCGCTGCTGCGAAATCTGCGACGTCGAGGATGATCATCGAACCGTGCATTTCGCCGAGTTGGTTCAGGAACGGGCCAGCCATTTCGACCACGCCAGTTTCCTTGATGTAAGCAAGGTGTGCCTCGCGGTTGTTCAGGCGAAGTTGAAGTGCACCGTCTTTGTCTTTGGTGATGATTGCAAAACGCATTTTATTCCTCCTTGAGCGGGCGCGACAGCAGCCCTTGAATGGCTTCCGCGATGCTCGATTTCCCATCAAGCAACCCAGATAACATGGTGACGATCGGCATCTCGATGCCCTTTTCACGGGCGAGTTTTGCCACCGCATGAGTGGTTGCGACGCCCTCGACGGTTATGGTGGGGTCGAACCCTTCCATACGGCCAAGAGCGAGGCCGAAGCGATAATTGCGGGACTGTTCGGACGTGCAGGTTAGAACCAGATCCCCAAAGCCAGACAGCCCCATCAGCGTGTCGGATTGACCACCCATCGCGATGGAAAGCCGCATCATTTCCGCCATACCGCGCGTCAAAAGGGCCGCGCGCGCACTGTCGCCCATGCCTTCGCCGATGCAGGCACCACAGGCAATCGCCATGACGTTTTTCAACGATCCGCCGAGTTCGGCGCCGATCACATCTGTGGTGCGATAAAGCCGCAACGTTCTGGTCGATAGCTCCGCTTGAAGCTGCTTTCCGATGACATCATCAGCACAAGCTAAGGTCAGCGCAGTCGGAAGCCCTTTCGCAATGTCTGCGGCAAAGCTCGGTCCGGTCAGGATCGCTGCAGTTGCCGTGGGAACCAATTCCGAAATCGACGACGCGGTGCCTTTCAGCGTGGTCAGGTCGATACCTTTTGCGCAGGACACGATGGTTTTCCCAGCGAGCCGATCCGCATGAGCCGTGAGAAACGCGCTGATCTGTTGGGCAGGCACAGCGAGCAAGATCGTGTCCGCCTCGAAAACAGTCTCTAAATCGGCGAAAACCTCGATGTTCTCGGGTAAAATAACATCTGGCAAACGTGGGTTTGCGCGGGTTGAGCGCATAGTTTCAACCATCGCCGCATCGCGGGCCCAAAGGCGAACTGGCGCCTTCTTTGCAAAGGCGACGGCTAATGCCGTGCCAAACGCGCCTGCTCCTGCAACTGCGATGGTCATGCTTTTGCTCCTTTTTTGCCAGAGCCTAAAAGCGCAGGGGCACGGTCGTCTAGAGGCCATCTTGGGCGGGCTTTAAACGTCATGTCGTCGCGCTGCCCCTCCATCAGTCGAACACCGCCTGCATAGGCGATCATGGCTGCGTTATCGGTGCAGAGGTTCAGGGGCGGAGCGACAAAATCAGTCTCTAATTCGGCGCAAAGTGCCATAAGTGCAGCTCTGATCGGGCCGTTCGCAGCGACGCCGCCAGCAATAGCAAAGACGCGTTTTTCAGGCTGAAGTTCGAAATACTCGGCCAATGCACGGCGGGTTTTCTCGGTCAAAATATCGGAAACCGCCAATTGGAACGCTGCAGATAGATCGGAACGGTCTTTTTCCGTTAAACCGCCTTTTTCCGTAACTACAGAATCTCGTGCGCGCAGAAGTGCGGTCTTGAGCCCCGAGAATGACATATCGCAACCAGCACGATCCAATAGGGGCCGCGGCAGGGAAAATGCCTTGGCATCACCCGTCTGCGCCGCGCGCTCTACGTGCGGACCACCCGGTTGGGGCAGCCCCAAGAGACGAGCCGTTTTGTCGAACGCTTCCCCCGGTGCATCGTCGATTGTTCCACCGATCCGACGGAAGGTTTCGGGCCCTTCTGCAATCAGGAACTGGCAGTGCCCACCAGAGACCAGCAGCATCAAATAGGGAAACGTCACCGCATCCGTCAGGCGCGGTGTCAGTGCGTGACCCGCAAGGTGGTTCACACTGACAATCGGCAGACCCGTCGCCGTAGCGATGCCTTTCGCGCACATAACGCCAGACAAAACGCCCCCAATTAATCCAGGCCCAGAGGTAACAGCGATCCCGTCGATGTCGCCTAAGGTCATACCCGCTTCGGCCAAGGCCTCTTCGACGCAAATATCGACGCGCTCCGCATGGGCGCGGGCAGCAATTTCCGGCACCACGCCGCCAAAGTCCGCATGAAGGTCATTTTGACCCTTCACCACCGACGCGAGGACGGTCGCGGTATCGTCCAAACGCACGACAGCGGCGGCTGTGTCGTCACAGCTGCTTTCGATGCCAAGTATGGTCAGGGCTTTTGTCATGTGGTCCTGTTGGTTAGGTGTTAATGGCAGGTATCACTCTGCACGCGCCTGAACAATGCCGGAGCCGCCATGACCATTCTTGTTCTCACTCGCCCCCAAGCCGACTCGGAGCGGTTTTTAGCTGCGGTCGAGGCGGAGTTTGGCCCTGTGAAGGCGGTCATTTCGCCTGTGATAGAGGCGGTTTCCCTCCCCGTTGATCTGCCGTCCTATGATGAGGTGATCTTGACCTCGGCCAATGGGGTGGCGGAGGCAACACGGCTGGGTGTCAAGGCTGGAACACGGGCGTGGTGTGTTGGTCAAAGAACGGCGATCATTGCTTCTGAGGCTGGATTAGAGCCTATTTCTGCGGATGGAAACGCGGACGACTTGGTTGATCTTATCCTGTCCCGGCCTACAGGAACGCTCTGCCATATTCGCGGGGTTCACTCGCGGGGGCAGGTCGCTGCGCGGCTCATTGCGCAGGGCCGCGTTTGTAAAGAAGTGATTGCCTACGATCAGCGCGACGTGCCCCCGACACAGGCTGCGCTCGACGCGCTAGCAGGCACCGATCCAATCGTTCTGCCCTTGTTTTCGCCACGCAGTGCACTGCTGATTCCAGCCGTTCTTCAGGCTCCTGTCCACGTTATCGCTATGAGCAGCGCTGTTGCGGCTGAAGTTGCCGACCTTGGGGCGGACACCGTAACCATCGCGGAAAGCCCAAATTTCGAAGCCATGCTTGCGGCGACCTGTCGCCGTCTGGACAGCCTTTTGCGACGTGGACGCGCTTGAGGCGCAGCGCGGCAGGGCATAGGTTGGTCGAGAAATTTATTCGTTGTGAGGATTCGTCAGTGTCAGAGGAAGAAAAGCCAAAGGTCGAACCAGAGGTTGAAACCGAAAACGGTGAAAAACTTGGTGACGACGCTGAGGCGATTGAGCCCACAGATGACATCGAAGATGCGGAAGTCGTCGAGGACGATGAGTCCGATTTGGACGAACCTTCTACAGACGAAACGCCTGACGATGACGAACCAGTTGTCGTAGAAGAAAAACCCGAAGCCCCTGCGCCTGCACCCAAACCAGAAAAGCGCCGCAAGGGTGGTTTCTTTGGCGCCGTCGTTGGTGGATTGATTGCTGGCGGTATCGGATACGGTGCTGCGTGGTATACTCTGCCAAAAGTTGATCCTGCTGCGATTGATGCCCAGTCGACAGAGATCGCTGAGTTGCGGAAATCAATTGAAACCCTGCAGGCTTTCGACCCCGAAGCGATGATCGATAGCACGGTCGGTGCCCGTACGGATGCTGTGCAGCGCGACTTGGCCGCTTCGATTGCAGAGATCGCAGCTAAACTCGAAGCGATCGATACGCGGATTGCGGCTGTTGAGGCTCTGCCGCTCGGTGGTGATGACACCGTGGCGTCGATTACTCAGTCGGTTCAGGCTCAGTCTGATGCGCTACGTGCGGAGTTGGCGGACCAAGAGGCGCGGATCCAATCGATCGCCTCCGCAACAGCGGATCAGTTGCAACAGGCCCGCGATGCCGCCGCCGCAGACGAGGCCGCCGCTGCCGAGGCTGAAAAAGCAGCGATGCAGCGCGTCGCAATCGCTCGAGTTCAGACCGCACTAGAGGCAGGCACTCCATTCGCGGACGCGCTCCCTGATCTTGAGACCGTTTTGGGAACCGCTATCCCCGCTGGACTTTCGGCCCCAGCCGCTGAGGGCGTCGCGACCTTGGTCACGCTACAGGATGATTTCCCCGCCGCCGCCCGTGCCGCGCTTGATGCGGCGCGCCGTGCTGGTGTCGCAGGTGAAGCTGGCGGCACTGTTGGTGGCTTCATGAGCAACTTGTTCAATGTGCGCTCAGTCGCACCGCGCGAAGGCACCGACGTCGATGCGATCCTGTCCCGTTCTGAGGCTGCCGTTCGTGAAGGGCGTGTTGCGGATGCGATTGCGGAACTTGATGGCCTTCCCGAACAGGCTGCAGCGCAAACTGCTGCATGGCGCGCACTGGCAGAGACGCGGCTCGCCGCTTTTGCCGCGCTTGATGACCTAGTTGTAACGATGAACCAGTGAGGCCCCGATGATGCTTTGGTCCCTAATTAAGATCCTTGCCTTCGTATTGGGCGTAACTGCACTGACGTATGGTGCGATGGAATTGTCCCAAATCCAGGGCGAGGTGTTGATCACTTTCGCGGGTTTGGAAATGCGGCTTGGCCCGCTTGAACTAGCCTTTGGGCTGGTCGGCATGGTCGTCCTCACTTGGATCATGTTCAAACTGCTGGGCATGTTGGTGGCGTTCCTCAAGTTCCTGAATGGTGATGAGACCGCCGTCTCGCGCTACTTCACCCGCAACCGTGTAGAGCGTGGCTATCAAGCCCTGACCGAAGGCATGATGGCCGTTGCCTCGGGTGAGGGACACTTGGCACTGGCTAAGGCGGCGAAAGCGGAAAAGCTGCTCGATAAGCCTGAACTGACAACCCTTTTGATTGCCCAAGCTGCCGAGGTCGCTGGTGATCAGAAGAAAGCCGAAGCCGCTTACAAGCTTCTCCTGACCGAGGACCGTACACGGTTTGTCGGTATCCGTGGTCTGATGCAGCAGAAACTCGCGGCGGGCGATACCAACACCGCGTTGAAGCTTGCGCAGAAAGCCTTCGAACTGAAGCCCAAGCACGAAGCCACTCAGGACACTCTCCTGAAACTTCAGGCTGACAGTGGTGATTGGACAGGCGCCCGCGCGACATTGGCTGCTAAGGCGAAATCTGGTGGTCTTCCCAAAGATGTTCTGCGTCGCCGTGATGCTGTCTTGGCCCTTTCCGAGGCCAAAGACCTCATCAGCGAAGATACGTCGATCGATGTTCAAGAGGCCGCAATCGCTGCCAACAAACAATCTCCAGACCTGATCCCTGCCGCTGTCATGGCCGCTCGTGCGCATATCGCTAAAGGCAAACCAAAGCTCGCCGCGCGTGTCCTGACAAAAGCGTGGAGCGCGAAACCGCATCCCGATCTTGCGGCCGCCTTTGCAGAGATCGCGCCGGATGAAACACCAGCACAGCGATTGAAACGCTTTAGTGCCCTGACGAAAGTGAACTCGACCGATCCCGAAACCCAAATGCTCTTGGCCGAGCTGCACATCGCAGCAGAGGACTTCCCCGCCGCTCGTCGCGCGCTGGGCTCCTTGCCCGAAGATGCGCCAACCGCGCGTGTTCTCACGCTCATGGCGGCAATTGAACGTGGTTCGGGGTCCGAGGATCAGGTTGTTCGTGGCTGGCTGACCAAGGCTCTCGTGGCACCACGCGGCCCACAATGGATCTGTGACAAATGTCAGAGCATCCATGCCGAGTGGGAACCCGTCTGCCAAAGCTGCGGATCGTTTGACACCTTGTCATGGAAAGCGCCAGCCAAGGCAGAGGTTGCTATGCCCGCCGGAACAGAGATGCTTCCCTTGATTGTTGGTGCAACTGCGTCGACAGAAGAACCGAGTGAAATCGACGCCGAAGACGCAACGAAGGTTGAGGTTCAAAATTAACACTTTTCGGGGCGGCACAGCAGTGCTAATAGCCGCCCCAACGCCGCTGTAGCTCAGCTGGTAGAGCACGTCATTCGTAATGATGGGGTCGGGGGTTCGAGTCCCTTCAGCGGCACCAGTTATCCCCAGATTTTCTGATAAGTATCAATGTAATCTGGGGTTTACTGTTTCTACGGGACCATTTTCTGGACCGCTTTTGGGACCATTTCGTCATTTTCGGGACCACTTTCGTCAGGTTTGAACGGTCGATTCCTCTTGCCTCGGGGCAAGGTGGGCGGAAGAGTAACGTCTATGGATGAGACAGTGGCCCCAAGATTACCTCGGTATGTGTTCAAGCGCGCGAATGGAACGTTCCGGTATAAGCGGAATGTGCCGAAAGAGCTGCGTGACGTCATATTGAAGGATACGGTCTATCGTCAGCTTGGGCGGACATACCAGGATGCGATGCTGGCACTTCCAAAGGTCCATGCCGAAATCGAAGCCCTGTTTGACCTAGAGCGCCGCACAACGGATGGCGAACGAGCAAGAGCCCTTGTTCGAGAGCATTTGGGAGAATGGTACCAGACCGTCTTTACGAGTGGTGAACTCGACCCTCAGTGGGATGTGTTTGGAGATATCGAGGAGCTGGCGGAGAAAACGAAAGGGGCAGTGCCTAAGGGCGTGACCAAGCAACTCCGAGCAGGTCAGTATGAAGCGCCAGTAATGACCCTAAAGAGGGTCTTAGAGACATATTCAGACTACAAAGCGGACGATATGGATGATGGCTTCAAGAGCCGCATAGAGCGCATCCAGAAGGACTTAGTTGTTGCGCTAGGTAAGGTTCGATTTGAACACGCGGACCTAAAGGACATTGGTCGAGCGGATGCGAAAGCCTACCGTGATTTGCTTTTAGCGCGCATGTCCCCGAATTCGGTCCTGAGATATGTGGGAACTCTCAAAGCGGCTATCAGCTACGTCATTCTCGAGTATGACCTGAATATTAGAAACCCGTTCCAATCGCTGCCCATCAAAGGGGCAGGGCGCAGCAAGACAGACAGGCTCCCCATTACAGACGACCAGTTGACCCTGCTCTGGCCAGCTTATGAAAGTAGCGCAGTTGCACGTGTGTTGTTCTGCGTCCTCGCCGATACTGGTGCGCGGTTGTCCGAGATTACAGGTTTGAGTGTTGCAGATGTCGATATCGACAATCGTGTTTTGCATATTCGGGCGAATGAGTACCGAAGCCTGAAAACGAAAACATCAGAGCGAAGTATACCTTTGTCGCAGAGGGCCACAGAGCATCTGCAGGAAGCCATAGTCGGGCTTTCGATGGGTGCGCCCATCTTCGAGACTTACGCGCGTCCTCGTGGCAACGACAACGCCTCTGCGATGCTGATGAAGCGGCTTCGAACGGTCATCACCGACAAGAAGGTCACCATCCACTCTCTGCGCCACAGGATGAAGGATAGGCTGCGGAATACGGGCTGCCCGGAGACCATCTCAATGGCCATCTTGGGGCACAGCAACAATACCATCGCAGCGAACTACGGCTCTGGGTATGCACTCGAGGTCATGCGAGAACACATGGAGCGGGCTTGGGGGGTGTGTGATGAGCAGCAGTGAGATGCATAAACCAGAGATAATTAATCAACTGCCTAAGGCGAGAGCTTTCAATCCGCACCTCTGTTCTGCGTCCGCTAGACTGAAGAAGCTCATTGAAGAAGTCCTTCAACAAATGAAGGGATATGAAGCTTTCTACGCGGTGCGCAAACGGGCTCGTAGCGCTGCTGCATATGACACCCATAAGCGCATCGTCGAGGCGTTAGTATGCGACCTCTGTGTTTTGCATCTAATGGGCAGCGTAGAAGCCATTCATCTGCCGTTGGCCAATCGGTTCCTGAACACACAATCTAGATACAAAGGGCGTGCTCTAACTAAGACCTTGAAGGATGTTCTTGCAGTACTCGCAGCTGAAGGGATGGACTTTATAGAATACGAGAAAGGCAAAACTCTTTTTACGACTGTGGACGCAGAATTACGGCAAATCCCTTCAGGGGGTGTTCAGACAACAGTAAGACCAGGGGCCAAGCTACTCTCTCGTATCGAACGTTTCCAAATTGGTCTTTGTGACATTGGGCATTCTCGGGAAGAGGAAGTCATCATCCTGCGTGGAAGAAAGTCACGGCAAGACCTCAAGGCGCCAACTGTAGAATATCAGGATACCAAAGAAACCAAACGCCTTCGAAAGGAGCTTCAGACCATTAATGCTGGATTGGGTGCAGCTGGCATCGCTTGTGATAGCAATGGAATAAATCCCTATGACCGTCGCTTACGTCGTATCTTCAACAACAGCGACTTCCACCAGGGTGGTCGTCTCTACGGCGGGTTCTGGCAGGGAATGTCTTCAGATGACCGAGCGGAGCACATCCGTATCAATGGCGACTTAATCGTTGAGCTCGACTACGGGCAGATGAGCCTAATGCTATATTACGCCGAAGCGGGGTTCGAGCCGCCTGAAGGAGACCATTACGACCTCTCCAAGCAGGGGATATCGGAGCGGTATCGTAAGGGGACGAAGACAGTCATTCAGGCCCTCCTCAATAGTGAGAAACCGCTAAAGCGCTTTCCGAAGGATACCAAAGACCTCTTCCCGCCTAAGACAACCTTCAAGGAGGTCCTGAAAGCTATCGAAGAGAAACATCCAGAGCTCTATCCGATGATGACTTCTGGAATAGGAATGCAGATGTTCCGTAAAGAATCTGACATTCTCGTTGATGTCCTGCTGAGCCTGAAAGACCAAGGTATCGTTGCGCTTCCTATCCATGATGCGGTCCTTGTGGCTGATGAGGATGCAGCAAAAACAAGAGACACCATGATAGAGGTCTTCAAGAGCCATACAGGGCTTGTACCTACGGTATCACTAGAGTGAGCCTAGGAGAGACATCAAAGACGTTTGTGGTCGTGCAGAGTAAAAACTTAGACCAAGATGTATCTTCCAGGACGTCTCATGTAGTCTCTAAAAGGGTCTTCCTGGGATAAGTATTGTTAGTGGTAGGAAAAGAAGAACAACACCTAATGGACTAAAAAGGACCCCTTAACCCTCTTCATATATGGGACCCCTATGGGATCCATAGAGTTGTCTTTAGGTTACTTAGTATGGTGCTAGCTCCCGCCATATATGGGCCCCGGAAGCATCCATGGTCCTGTGTATCATTGTTCATTCAATTCAGAAACACGAATGGATACTTGTCTATTTTAGGCCGTAGGTATCCCCCCCCAGCAAACTGAGAAACCTTGGGCATCTATGATGGTAACAACCCATCATGGAGAACCCTTATGTTTACCGACTTCACCCTGCTCGTCATTGCGAGTGGGCTTACTCGGCTTGGGCTAAACGCTCTGGCCTTCCGACGGTTTAACTTGCGCCTGTCGGTCCCTCAGGCACTCGCTGGAGCACTTGTTGTTCTTGCGGGGCTTCCAGCCATCATGAAGCCTTTACCATGGCCTCTACCGCTTTCGGTCACGTTAGGTCTGCTTTTGCCTGACCTTCTCTTGAGGAGGAGCTGACATGAACAGGAACCTTCCCCTCACACCCGGCTGCATCGTTGTGATTGCCGCTTTCGATGATGTCCCAGAGCATAGCTTCCGCGTGGAGGAGGTGTTCGAGGACTGTGTCTCTGGGACGGCCCTCACGGGCCCTCTCTCCGGGGAGTACGGTGAGCCCGACATCGAGCTCATCTTGCGGGTGCTCTCAACCGACTAACCCCTCAACTGTGTCATGGGGTCCTTCAGGGTTCTGCCTATTCCCTGAGGGCCTCTGACACGCATCACAAAATCCCACCTCACACCAGAAACCGGGGCCGCTGCCCCGAAAGGAGACGTCATGTCGACACGTATTACGTATGCAAGCCTCCAGCATAACACCTGGGTCTATCGCCGGACCTACCCGAGGCACCTACAGCCCCTCCTGGGGTCATCCCTGAAGCAATCCCTCAAGACCACCGACGCGCGGGTTGCGAAGGCACGGGTGGAGGAGCTCAATGCCACCTTTGCCAAGGTGGTGTCCGAGGCGGAGGCTTCCCTGAAGGGTGGGGATAAGAACGAGGTTCTACATCCAGAGACCACCACAGGGACCAACATACCCTCTACCACCCCTGACACAGTGCAACTGAACGTCACCCGCCCCCGCTACGCCCGTGTCTTGCTCCGTGGGGATAAGACCATCGCAGACCTTGCGAAGGCCTACCTCGAGGAACAGTCCAATCGCCTACGTCCTGGGAGCTACAAGTCGGTGCGCTTTGCGATGGAGCTGCTCACCTCCCATCTGGGGACCACATCCCTGAATGACCTGACACAGGCTCAGGGACGGGAGGTCCTAACCCTAATAGGTCGGCTCTCTCCCAACATCCGCAAGTATCGGGTGGCCTGGGGTCAGCCTCTCCAGAAGCTGGCGGCTTTGTCGGAGGAGTTGGAGGGACACCCCCTGACAGCCAAGACTCAAGGGAGGATATGGGAACAGATGACAGGGTTCCTTGCCTGGGCTGTGCAACAGGGTGACCTCTCTGCAAACCCTTGGGGCACACTCACCGTCACAAGCAAACCTGCGACACAGCCGCATGCTGTACTCACAGATGAGCAGGTGGTGTTGCTTCTCACCACGGTCAGCCGACAGTCCCAGTTCTACGGGGCGCTGCTCTTCGGGCTCTTGGCAGGACTACGCTCTGGGGAACTCTGTGGGATTACGCTCTCGGACATCCACCGCAAGGGGAACCTTGGGCGGTTTGTCCGCATACGCCCCAACAAGCACAGACCCCTGAAGTCCAAGGCAGCGGAGAGGGAGGTTCCTCTGCATCCTGTTCTCGAGACCTATCTGGATGGAAGGGGAGTAACAGCGTCACTTACTGAGACCACCGCCCCTGAGGAGCGGCTCTTCCCGCGTCTCTCGGTGGACAAGGTAGTTAAGGCCTATGCCAAGCTCAGGACCAACCATCCTGCGCTCCAAGGCACGGTGTTCCACTCGACACGCAAGTGGTTCGTCACCCAATGCGAACGCACAGGCACCCCGGAGCACTTCACCGCCACCCTCGTCGGTCACGCCTCAGCCCGGTCCGCCAACAGGCTCACCTATGGGCTCTACTCCGGCGGTATCTCCGATGAGCAGAAACGGAAGATTGTCGATGGGGTGAGGCTCCCGGACATCAAGGTCGCCGGCTCATAAGGCGCAACACTCTCTCCCCGTCCGGCTGCTCATCGCGAGTGGTCGGGCGGGGGAAGTAACTAGAGTTGACAGCATCACAGACCTCTCATGATGCAGATAAATAAAAAATTTTAAATATACGTTTGATTAGGTGTAAAGGATGAAATTCCGTTTTAACCTGAAGCGTTTTAAAATTGAAAGTCAAGGTTGGTTCGATGCCTTTAGGTCTGCATATTCGCCGAGCAATTTCAGTGTTAGGCTTCATATTTGTATCAAACTTTGCTTTTGCCGACGAGCTGGTTGTACCTTTTAAAGACGGGGTATTTGGGAGCGAAGACGGGACTAGTATTGTCGCGGAAAACATCAGCACTTTTTCAACCCACAATCTTTCAGCAAGTTTCTTTGCTCAGAGTTCTAGTACAAACCAGTTTGATGCGAATACTTGCTATGATGGCGGCAACGATATCGGCGGCAACCTGAGAATTCGGGCCGGTGGTTATATTACCGAAATCGAAGGGTGTATGACGGGACGATATACGACTGCTACCGGTGGTCGAGTTGCTGCGTTTCACTTTCGACCGAGAAATTCCAGCGCTCTGACTTATCTCGACGCGTCTGGGACTTCTAGGACTATTTTGCCGGATGCGAGTCGTCAGCTGGCGGTTGTTGTATTGATGAACGGTTTTGATTTGGGAAACCTGATAAGAGGTGGTTCGCTCTCAAATGGAGATGATTTGAGCGGCAATAGCGCTGGAACTAGGGACGACCTTAACAACTATTTGGCTCTTGCTACAAACAGTGCTCCCTCCGGTCCAATTACTGCCGATTCCAAGTTCTATTTGACTTCGGTATCGAGCATGGTCCTAACGGGCAGCGCTACTCTCCAGGCGGGAGAGACAATTACAATTATCGTCGATAACACAGTATTTGACACCTCCAATGGCCTTACGATAACCGGCACTGCTCCAGGTGCTGTGACCTGGTCTTTAGATGTCGGTCAAAAAACAGCAGGTACTTATGATGTCGATGCGTGGATTTTGAACACCGGGAATTGGATTTTACAAGACAGCACCAGCGGTGAGTTGGTCGTTTCAGCATCTGCTCCGTCTGCTCCTCTTCTCAGATTAACCAAGACCCTTCCTGCAAGCACTTCGCTGGATGATGGTGCCGCTGTTGGGGATTCACTTAGATACACAATTACCGCATCTAATATTGGCTCTGTCACCGCCACCAATTTTAGCTTGGTTGATGCTCTACAGCTTTCGAATTCGGGCGGTTCAATCGCGCAATCCGGAACCCTGAGTGGAGCGACATGTTCCGGAGGGGCCGGCGCTTCGGCAACTGACCTTGAGCCGAGCGAAACTTGCACTTGGACCTATGATTACACACTTGTGTCCGGCGATACGAGCTACACTCAAATAAGCAACCTTGCTGAGCTTCATTACACCTCTGGTGGTAACAGTTATGTTTTGCAATCCAGTGCTTCCGGCGTGACATCAAACAGCACGCCTACGACTGGTATTACAGCAACACCACTGGCTGGAACTTCAATTTCCAATACTACAAGCGTATACACTGGTTCCTATACCTCTCGTTCGATGTTCGTTGCCGCACCTTCAATGTCGGTGACTAAAACTGTCGATACGACAACTACTGTTTCTGGTAAAACGCGCATTGCCAGCAATGCAATTGTCGATATGGATGGCAATGGTATCGCCAGCGCTGGTGACCGTGTCTACTTTACGATAACGGCGGAAAATACGGGAAACGTTACTCTTACATCAGTCTCCCTCTCTGCGGATGTTCTAAAGAACAATGCAGGGACGTCTCTTACCATGGCAGCACCTACCAAAACTGCTGATACGGGTCTTGTAATAAGTGACACTAATATGGAGCAAGGCGATATCTGGTCGTATAGCGCGTATTATGATTTGACTGCAGATGATGTTGCTTCAGGTGGTCTGTCAAACCTTGCGACGATGACTGCAACTGGTTCTAGCTCGACATTCTCGGTTGAGTCATCTGCAGTAGGCAATAGTACGGTAGGTGTTAACGGAGGCGCTGCCACAACTGTTACGCTTCCTGCGTCGCCTCAACTGACGATTACGAAGACTGCTGACAGTACATCGGTGTCTGGAGCTGTTGTAGGTAGCGTTGTTAGCTACACGATTACGGTTAAGAATACCGGCAACGTTGACCTGACTTCAGTTTCTTTGACGGATGCGCTTACGTCTGATGAAGCGTGGTCTGCGAGCGATGGCGGTGATGCGAATGGCTCGGGTACGTTGAACGTCAACGAAACCTGGACTTACACCGCAAGTTACACGGTTACTTCTGGTGACCTTTCAACAGGCTCGATTGAGAACGTTGCCTATGTGACTGGGAGTTACACGACTGGTGGTGTGACAACGACGACGACATCGTACTCTGGGTCCCAAGGTCAGGCCTCTACGGCTTCGACAGCACCTAGTGCGGGTAGTGGGGTTGTGAC
>JAYPVO010000032.1:0-2304 GCA_038134645.1 Paracoccaceae bacterium | reverse complement strand
AAGGTCAGGCCTCTACGGCTTCGACAGCACCTAGTGCGGGTAGTGGGGTTGTGACTACTTTGACGGCTGCGTCGCCTCAACTGACGATTACGAAGACTGCTGACAGTACATCGGTGTCTGGAGCTGTTGTAGGTAGCGTTGTTAGCTACACGATTACGGTTAAGAATACCGGCAACGTTGACCTGACTTCAGTTTCTTTGACGGATGCGCTTACGTCTGATGAAGCGTGGTCTGCGAGCGATGGCGGTGATGCGAATGGCTCGGGTACGTTGAACGTCAACGAAACCTGGACTTACACCGCAAGTTACACGGTTACTTCTGGTGACCTTTCAACAGGCTCGATTGAGAACGTTGCCTATGTGACTGGGAGTTACACGACTGGTGGTGTGACAACGACGACGACATCGTACTCTGGGTCCCAAGGTCAGGCCTCTACGGCTTCGACAGCACCTAGTGCGGGTAGTGGGGTTGTGACAAACTTGGTAGCTACAATTTTGGACACTGACGGTGATGGAAAACCGGACAATTTGGAATCCTCGTCTGCTGACCGGGATGGAGATGGCATTTCTGACGCGCAGGATTACGACCCACAGGGCTATTTTTATTGCCAAGAAGACGGCGCAATTCTTACCGGTGGTTCTATCAGCGTCACGGGCCCTCTTGGAACGAACTCGGCTGTTGGTACATCTAACGGGATTACAATCATAAAGGATGGTTCGGACGGAAGTTACCAATGGGTTGCGTCAAGTCCTGGCACCTATACGATGACGATGTCTTACCCACGTAGAGGCATCCCGAGTACCACTCATTTGTCGTCTGGTTCTTTGACACTTTCCAGCCTTTCAGCTCTTGGAAACCCCGCCTCCATTGGCCATTCGGAGTATGGCTCAACTGGTGTGATGTCCAATTTCATGGATACCAATATAGGTAATGATGCTCCTACAGCATTCTATACGACCTTCGTGATTGGCGCAGGGGACCCTTACCTTATTGGCAACAACATTCCGTTGCAGAACTGTTCAAGCGAAACCATTGTCGAGGAAGTTAAAGACCGTGTTACTGACACTCTTGTAGAAGATTTCCGCCGCACTGTCGAAATGCAGCAGCGCTCATTGTCCAACATTTCTCGTGATGCTCTGCTTCGAATGACCGAGTCTTATGACGATTTACGTTGTGGCCAAGTGGAAGAGCTCGATGCAAATGGCATTGCTGAGTTTAAGAACGGCGAGGGTATACTTGCGGGCACAATCAACCAAGATTTCTACAATTGTTTGTCGGGCGAACGTATCATCGATGAGGGTGAATTCAGTTTCACGAGGACTGATAACCTTGGCGTAGAGGCAATGTTCTCAATCCGTCGGCAGTGGGAGCATATCGTCGATGACGACGAACTACGTGGTAGATACCTCGGAGTCGATTTCAATAATTCAAATATCGATAACGGAGCAGGTCTATCGGGTTCGGTTAAAGGATTTGGCATAAGCGGAGGCGGATACGGAGCCTTTACGACCGATAAGGAGCTCTATGTTGATTACTACTTTGGGGGTTCAGCAGGTATCCGAGGCTTTAACCTCGACTACACGGATGCCATAGGTGCTGTAGCGGCGAGTGGTGACTTTATATATGGCGCTTTGTTTGCAGGTGCTGCGCTGTCAGGTGAAAAGGACATGACAGACTATGTTGTTACGCCACGAGTAGGCTTTGATGTGGCACTCGCGCGAGCATCGGATGCCAATATTCAAGCTGAGCGTCTGAACCTAACGGGTGTAGGCACCATCGTCATACCTGACCATCGCTTCGGTAACATCTATGCAGAAGCAATATTCAGCTTTGGAGATGAGAAACCCGAAGAAAATGTGATGCAAGACTATTGGGCTTATCATGTCAGTCCGCGCGCTTTCTGCGAATTCACGAGCCGTGCAACCGCATCAGCTTGTGGCTTAGGAGGGTACATCGAGGCAAAGCTCTACCGTTACGAACAGGAGACGGACCTTGGGTTCAGGCTGGATGTATCGGGCACTCGAAACAGTCGCTCTATGAGCATTGAATTGCTCGAAGAGCGCGTCATTTTCGGGGGCTTGGGAACAGTCACGAGCACCATGGGTTCTGCTCTGAACGGGGCGATGAACGTTAGTACAACTCTGGAAATGCAATACTAGAAGGCTGTGGTGAAGGAATTGGGTCCAAGGCATGAGTATGGATGTCTTGGACCGCTTTCGGGACCACTTCTAAGTAAGAGCATATATCTAACTGCCTATAATTAAAACATAAATTGAAGCCGCCGACTGCCCTTCAGCGGCACCA
>JAYPVO010000031.1:0-16449 GCA_038134645.1 Paracoccaceae bacterium | reverse complement strand
GACCGAGCTTGATGCGATTATCGTCACGCATATGCATTCCGACCATTATCTGGAGCTGGGCCCGCTCTTGCATACGGCGTGGACCGCTGGGCTAAAGCGTGTCGTGCCGATCTACGGCCCCGCGGGTCTGACCGCCTATTGGCAGGGTTTCCTTGCCTCGATGGAGGCCGATATTTCCCTGCGGATCGCGGACGAAGGGCGGCCCGCGCTAGAGCCATTGGCCGATATTAGGCTGCTGGATGCTGGGCAGTTTGATGTTGGGGGCGTTACGGTCAACGCCATCCGTAATGAACACCCACCGCTGGTTGACAGCTTTGCTTTGCGGCTGACAGGCCATGGAAAATCGGCAACACTGTCGGGCGATACCGCGCCAATTGACGCGATGATCGACTTTGCCAAAGACACCGACCTCCTCGTTCATGAGGGGATGTTGAGCGCGGGTATTGATGCCCTGTGCAAACGGGTGGGGAATGGTGATGACCGTCTCAAGGTTCACCTCGAACGGTCGCATTCCCCTGCGGCGGATGTGGCTAAAATTGCGATGGCGGCAGGGGTGAAACAGCTTGCTCTGAACCACCTGATCCCGAGCGACGATCCCGATTTCACGCTAGAGGATTGGTACGCAGAGGTCACACCGCACTATAGCGGGCCACTGTTTGTCGGGACCGACGGGATGACGATCCCGCTCTGACCGCGGCGACATATCATTCATGCCGCACAAACCCACAAAACACCGTGCGGTGTTGTCGTCCTTTGGTTCGATCTGGCAAAAGTGCGCCGTTTCTTACTGAAATTCTGCGAAAATGTGTCGCTTTCGTCTTACTGATCCACAGATCGATCTGCCATGGTCGCGGTATGACTGATTTGCACACCACCCGCGCCATCCTTTCGGACCTCATCGCTTTCGACACCACTTCGGTGCTGCCGAACAGAGCGTGCATCGATTATCTCGCTGCTAAGCTCGAGGATGCAGGTGCCCGCGTTGAAATTTTTGAGGATGAAACCGGCAAAAAAGCAAACCTTTGGGCGACCATCGGTCCCGAAGGTGATGGTGGAATTGTTCTATCGGGGCACACCGATGTGGTGCCAGTCACCGATCAGAACTGGTCGAGCGATCCGTTTGAATTGGTTGAGCGGGACGGGAAACTTTTCGGACGCGGCACCTGCGATATGAAGGCGTTTGTCGCGGCGGCTGTGGCTATGGCGCCTGAATATGCCCGCCATGCGACCCATCGGCCCGTTCATTTCGCCTTTACCTATGACGAAGAAACGGGATGTCTCGGCGGTCAGGCGCTTGTCGAGGTCTTGCGCAAAAGGGGCCTGCGTCCTTCGATCGGGATCGTTGGGGAACCAACCGAGATGCGGATCATCGAAGGGCACAAAGGTTGTTACGAATACACAACGCATTTCCATGGCTCCGAAGGGCATGGGTCCGCCCCCGACCTAGGCGTGAATGCCGTCGAGTATGCGGTGCGTTTCATTTCCAAACTTCTGGAACTCAAGGACGCGCTTAAGACCAAAGCGCCCGCAGATAGTCGCTTCAATCCGCCTTGGACCACGATCAACACAGGGAGCCTGATCGGTGGCGTCGCGCATAACGTCATTCCGGGCAAAGCGACCGTGCAATGGGAAATGCGGCCCGTTCAGGTGTCCGACGCGGACTTTGTTAAGGGCGAACTGGCGACCCATGTCGATCATCTGAACCAACAGATGAAGGCCGTGCATCCTGATGCTGGCGTGCACACGCACACGATTGCCGAGGTTGTGGGCCTTGAGCCGATGGCAGAGAACGCTGCGCGTGATCTGATCACTGAATTGACGGGCGCGAACGGCTGCGATGTGGTGCCGTTTGGGACGGAAGCGGGGCTATTCCAATCGATCGGAATGGATGTTGTTGTCTGTGGTCCCGGATCTATCGCGCAGGCGCATAAACCTGACGAATATATCAGCCTCGACCAATTGGATCAGTGCCTCACCATGCTGAAACGACTTTGTTCCAGACTTTCGTTACCACGCCCCTAAACTCTGCCCCGTTTGCTTCGTTCTAGTGTCGACCACTCACTTTTTCATGGAAGACGAGCAGACATGCAGACCAAGACTGACACGGCAAAGTCGCCGTCCCCGAACCACAACGTCCCTACCCGCTTTTACACCACGGGCGACTTTGTTGACCTGATCAGCGCACTTCGCGAATTCGATCCGGGTGCGGCGTCGCATACCTTGGTCGGTCTGCTCCGCATGGCGAGCGAAAACACCGCGACGCCTGTTGAACAGACCGCGCTGCGTATCGCAGGCTTGGGGGATATTCAGGCAAAAACCTTCGTTCTCACGGATGCGGCCAAAGACCTGCTCTATGATTTCTCCACGGGCGACTATTCGGGCAACGTGCGCCCAGGTCGCTATCGTGAAAACGTCGCTGTTAAAGAAGAGGAAGAGGAAGAAGCCGATTACCTCAAGACGGATGCACCTGAACCCGTTGCACGCCTCAATATCGGCGGCACCAACTATGTGATTGGTGAACTTCCAGCGCTCGACATGTTGGCATTCCGCCCAGAAAGCGGTGGCGACTGGCACAACCTCACCAATACGGTCGAGGACGGCTGGTCCTCTATTGCTGCAGAGATCATCGCAGCAACGCGCGACACCACCCGCGAATACATCCGCATGCACATGATCCATCGCCGCAACGTAAACGTTGGCGACAATATCCGTCTGTTCGATCTCTACGGCTTCGAGTGGTTTATTCGGATCGACGACGAAGGCTGCTTTACCCGCGTTGAAGGTCGCAACTGGGAGCCCGTGAATATCGACGGCCTCGACACCGAAGAAGACCTCGGCAAAATCGCGGTCAAAGCGATTATGATCGCTGTCCCTGATGCGCGTGAATACTTCAAAGATGATGTCGATCAGTGGGCGCGGCGTATTGCGGCTGGCGCGATGGTGATGCCCGCGTTCAACATGTGAGACTGACAGAGGGCGGGTTAATCGCCCTCTTCTGCCGCCGAGATCGACTTGGAATTGATTTCATAGGCCCGCTGGGTCTCGATCATATCGACCAACTCTTGGACGACATTGACGTTCGACGTTTCGAGCATCCCCTGTGTCAGCTGGCCCAGACCTTCGGCCTGCGGGGTCGCGATCACGGGTTCACCACTGGCGAGCGTTTGGACAAAGAAGTTCTCACCGATGGGTTCCAAACCGCGTGGGTTCGCAAAGTTGCCCAAGGTGATCTGACCGACCTCTTGGTTCTCGGTCTCACCAGGCATGATCACACTGACAATGCCGTCCGTCGAAATATTGATCTGGCTGGCACCTGCGGGGATCTGGATTTCAGGCTGAATGACATAACCGCTCGACGTGGTGAGCGTGCCATCTTGGTTCATCGAAAACGTCCCGTCGCGGGTGTAACCGATGCGGCCATCTGGGAGCAAAACCTGAAAGAACCCCTGCCCGTTGATCGCAACGTCCAGCGCGTTTCCCGTATCCGACAGCGCACCTTGGGTGTGGAGCTTGTCCGTGCTGACAACACGAACACCCGTACCGATGGCCAAAGCCGAAGTCAGGTTTGTATCTTCTGATGTTTGGTCACCACCGGGGCGGGACACTTGATACAGCAGAGATTCAAAATTCGCGCGGTCGCGTTTGAAGCCCGTTGTATTAACGTTGGCAAGGTTGTTCGAAATAACCTGAAGCCGCGTCTGCTGGGCGTTGAGACCCGTTTTCGCGACATGCATTGCATTGGTAGACATCTGGGCTCCTCTCGGTGGCTCACTTAACCTGAGTGGTGCAAGCCGCGTGCCAGATGTCTGTTCAGATCACTCTTAAGCGGGGGCCTGCATAATTTCGGTGCCCGCTTCGTCCAATTCCTTGGCCGTATTGATCATGCGCATGTTCATTTCAAAGGCGCGTTGAATGGTGATCGATGTGATCAGTTCTTCGGTCGCATTCACGTTTGCGCCCTCTAGAACGCCCTGTCGCACAGAGGCCAATTGGTTTGGCTGAGGCGTCGAGCCATCGAGATTGCGGATCAGGCCATCTAACCCTTTGACCAATGTGGCGTTCAGATCAGGAACCACGGTTCCGATAGTGCCGACCTCAACTTTTTCACCAGGTGCGGCATCGAGTGGTTCGATCACAATCTGACCGACTTCGGTGATCTGCATCGTGCGGTATGGCGGCAAAACGATTGGGGCTAAATTGGTATCGAGCACCAATTCACCACCACCGTTGACCAGCTGACCCGCCCCATCAGTCCGCAGATCGCCGCGGCGCGTCAGGCCAACGGCACCGTTCCCTTCTTGGACGAAGAAATATCCGTCTTCCATGATGGCGACATCAAACGGATCGCCCGTTTGTTGCATCTGACCGACATCGGTAGAAAAGCTCCCGTATTGGGCTTCGCCTTGGAACATTCGCGCGGAAAATCCTTCACCCTCGAGGCTTACGGATTCCGCAGAGGCAGGAAGATCGCGCCGGAAGCCCGGCACGTTCATGTTTGCAAGGTTGTTCGCAGAAATGGCCTGCAGATCCTGAACGGTCTGCATTGAGTTCATGATGGTATTAACCATACGGTCCATAACGGCGCCTCCCCTAGATCAATTAGCTGCGGATTTGCAGGATGGTCTGCATCAGCGAGGACGATGTCTCCATCGCTTTGGCGTTCGCCTGATAGTTCCGTTGTGCCGAAATCAGGTTCACCAATTCTTCGGTCAAATCGACGTTAGAACGTTCCAGCATACCCGACTGAACACGACCAAAACCGGACTCACCCGCAGCCGAGAAGTTCGGACGGCCTGAGTCAGAGGTTTCTTCGAAACTTGCACTACCGCCCTGACGCAAACCCTGCGGGTTCGCAAAATCAGCGAGCGCAATGCGACCAAGAGCCAGACGTGCCTGCGAACCGTAGCTACCCCAGATCACACCGCCTGCATCAACTTCGAGGCTGGAGAGGCCGATCTCACGTGCGCCATTCTCACCCACACTCGCGACAGAGAACGGCAGATCCCGCAAACGGGACCCAGTGGTGTTGACTGTGTAGTCCACACCAGCGAGCTCAAAGGTCAGTGGGGTAGTCGCGTCAACTTCACCAGCTTCGTCAAAGACCATCTTCGCAGGCGAGGTCGCGCCCGTTGATGGGTATTCGCTGCCATCCACGAACAAATGCATTTCGTATTCGGTCGAAAGATCCGTCGCATCGGGCGACTTCGTGCGAACGAAATAGGCGCGTGCTTCGACGGTTTGGCCGGAGCCGTCCATCATCGGAACGGGCGTAGAGAACGCGTAGGTCGTTGGGTCGGTATTATCGAACGCATTCGTTGCGGGAACCGCATCCTGTTGACCCAGCATATCCTCACCACGAGGCATATTCAGCGCGAGGTCAATTTCACTGGTCCGCGACACTTCACCAAAGCTCAACGGAATGGAAACCGCGCTCAGAGCCTGCGACGACATTTCGAGAATGCTGCCGTCATCCGCCACGGGATAGGCAAGAAGCGCGCGACCAGAACTGTCTGTTACCAGACCGTCAGCATCGATGGAGAAGGCACCGTTGCGGGTGTAGCTGATGTCGACAATCGTGTCGTTTCCAACCATCTGCGGCGTCACCGCAAAGAAGCCTGCGCCTTGGATCGCGATGTCGAGCGTCTGGCCTGTCGCAACAAAGTTGCCCTGACCGAATTGCGTCGCAACGCGGGACAGGTGGACACCCGAACCCGTCACTGTGCGGAACGCGTTCATCGGAGCCGAGTAGTAGTCATCCGAAAATTCTGCGCGGCTTTTGCGGAACGCGTTTGTGCCCGCGTTAGAGATGTTGTGCGATGTGGTGGCGATGTCCGATTGTGCTGCCATCAGGCCGGACAGGGCGGTGGTCATACTCATGTTTCAAAAACCTCCGGTTATAGGATTAACGGAACGCTGTGACTTCGGTCGTATCGAGGGCTCCGTAATCCTCGACGAGAAGAGTGATGGTATCGCTGGTTGGCCCACCCAAGGCAGAGTCAACGCGGGCAAATACTGAGACTGGAACACTGATCGTTCCGTTCTCAGCTTCGGCCATAATGGACACGCGGACCTGCCCGTTGACGGCCTGAATTGCAGGCGGGACTTCGTCCCAGCCGAATTCGATCATGCCACCGACCTGCGCGCCAAGCTCTTGGACATGGATTGGCTGGTTGGTGTTGGGGTCAGTGTAAGTCACGGTCATCGACGACACGTTCGACGACAATTCTGCCATACCGTGAATTTCGCCCTGATCGTCAACGCGCGCCATGTTGCCAGGGACCAGAACCGAGTGGCCCAACAGACTAGCTGCCGTCGACACGCGATTACCCCCGAGCATATCGCCGAGAGATGTTACGGACGAATTCACGCGGTCGATGCCTTCGACAGTCGAAAACTGAGCCATCTGGGAAATGAACTCGGTGTTGTCCATCGGGGACAACGGGTCTTGGTTCTGGAGCTGAGTTGTCAGCAGAACAAGGAAGTCCTGTTGGCCCAACGAATTGCTCTCTTTATTCGTTGTCACCTGACCTAGGTTGCCAGTGTAAAACGGGTTCGACCCTTCGATCGTCGTCATTTATTTGGCCCTCCCTTATTTGCCCATCGCGACCGTGCGAGACATCAGCGTTCGCATGGTCGACACGGCTTCGAGTGTGTTTTGATATTCGCGGCTGGCCTCCAACATCTCGACCATCTCTTCTTCGACGTTGACTGTTGAGGCGTAGACAAAGCCATCAGCGTCAGCCAACGGATGATCAGGAAGGAATTTGGATTCTGGCTCACGGTCGAGTTGGACAACATCCACGGCTCGCGATGTTGCCAAGGTCCCCAGATCGCCAATGCGACCGGAATATTCCGTCTCAAACACAGGCCGCATGGCGCGATATGCTTCCTCTGGAGAGGAGGCGACCGAGCCAGCGTTTGCAATGTTTGACGCCAGCGTGTTCATGCGCACCATCTGCGCTGACATCGCCATTTTACCAAGATCAAAGATGTTGTTTGGGCCGCTCATCATTCACCTCTAATCACTGTCATCAAGCCAGAAATCCGACGATTAAGAAGCTCTAGGCTGGTTTGATAGCGCACGGTGTTTTCCGCGAACTCCATCTGTTCCACCGCCATGTCGACGGTGTTGCCATCCATCGACGGCATAACTGGAACGCGGTAGGCCTTTTGCCCCGCTGGACCAGCACCAGGCGTCGAGACATGCTGCGACGACGAGGTTCGCAATGACGCACCCAGTTGTGTCTGACGCGCCAATTCCGTTTCGAAATCGAAATCACGGGCTTTGAAGCCGGGCACAGAGGCGTTGGCGATGTTGGACGCCAAAAGATTGTTCCGCTGACCGCGCAAAACCAAAGCTTGCGCGTGGACTCCTAAACCTTCTCTCAATCCTGTCGTCATAGTTGCTATCCGGTTTTCAGGCGAAAGCCGCCAATCAGACCGGAAACTGCAAGGGCTGTGCCAACTGCCCAAAGCCGGAGCAGCGCATGTCAAAACAAAATCTACTTCCGCGTTCAAACGCAGCAAAAAAAGCTGTTCGCGCAATCATGCGCAAAGTCTCCGCTGAACCCGACAGTCCAGATATTCTACGACTGAACGAATTATATGAGGCCGCATCGGATCGCGCGACGCGTCGGTTATTGCGTGCGGTTCAGATGCAAATTCTGACTGCGGAACCTCCCAAACCCGCAAAATTTGTCCCGAAAAAGCTGCCCAAACCAGAGCCGATCGTTGAAGAAGTGATCGAAGAACCCGAAGTCGTAGAGGTCGCTCCACCCCCTCCATCCAAACCCAAAAAGTCGTCTTCAATGATGTCTCTGGATTTGTCTGACGCAACGATGCTGTTGCAGTTCGGTGGCGGCGATGACGGCGCGGACAAAGATGAGACTGATCAGGACGATATCGATGCACCTGATGAAGTCATGCTTGCTGGTGACTTTGAGGCCCCTACAGATGAACAAGTTCTAGACGAAGTGGTTTCCGCATTAGACGACGAAGATAGTCCATCGCCAGAGGCCTCGGACTTCACCTCTCTCGGACCTGCGCCTTCGATGGACTTTTCGCCTTCAGATTTGGCCTTTCCCGATGACGATGCAATAGGTGAAGAGACTTCGGATCAATCGATGGATGATTGGGACCCGTTTGCTGAGGACGAAGAAGCGGCGACCGATGAAACTGATGGCAGCGATCTGGATACAGACGAAGTCCAAATCGAGACCGAAGACCCTAAACCCGCCAAGGCCAAGAAAGGTGTCCCAACAACGGATCTCTCCGCGCTAAGTGGCGGAAGCGCCCTCTTTGATCAGCTGGGTGGCAGTTTCGGCGACGATATGGACGATTAAAAAAGGCGGCCCTTTCGGACCGCCCTTCATGCCGTGAGTGGCTGTAAATTCTTAAACGAGGTTGCGGTCGCGGGCGATCATTGCAGCCTGCGTACGGTTCCGCGCGTCGAGCTTGCGGCTCAGTGTTTTGACGTGAAGTTTCACGGTCACTTCTTGAAGGTCGAGGTCGCGGGCGATCTCTTTGTTCGATTTTCCTTCACAGATGCCACGCAGCACATCGGTTTCGCGTTTGGTCAGCAGGCCATCACCTGCGGCTGGCGCTTCTTGCATGAAACCAAACGGTGCGTAGGTTTCACCAGCAGCCATAAAGCGAATTGCGGTCACCATCGACTTCGAAGCGAGCGTTTTGGGCACGAAACCTGCGGCACCAGCCTTCAGAGCGGCGTCAGCAACATCGCGGGTCGCGGTACCCGACAAGATCGCGACAGGGCGACCATCGTTCGAGGTGCGCATCTTTGCCAGCCCCTCGAGACCGTTCATGCCAGGCATGTTGTAGTCGAGAAGGACCACATCAAAAGTGCCAGTTTCTTCTGTAATTTTAATAGCTTCATCAAGTGACGCAGCCGTCTTAACTTCGACGACCCCTTCAGCCATCAAGAAGGCCGCAACAGTTTCTCGAACCAGATCATGGTCGTCTGCGATAAGTACCCGCATGGTTTGCTCCGTCAATTTTGTGGAGTATCCGCCCTGTTCTAAGGGATTCGACCCACCTGAATTCGCGCCTTTGACGACGCCTTGTACATTTTGATTATACATCATTTCACCATTCAACCCGAAGATATTCAACTTCGCTACTAAGGAATGGTTACAGCACAACCTGACGATGTCGTATACTTGCGTACGTATACTTTAACGATCTCACGGCATCATAACATATACTTAAGTATATACCAATACCCCTATGCTTGAATGCAACCTACTTCAAAAGGTGCAATCTCATAGTCACGCGGTATCAATCCACCTTGAGGAGATTCGAAACGAATGGAACAGTCGCTCATTAAACTTGGAAAAATTGCAGCAACCATTTGTTTTGCTTCGCTTTCAACTGCGTCTTTTGCGGTCGATTTATCTCAACCAAAAAGTGAAATCATCCTGACCGTTTCTGGGGCTATCGCATCCACAAACGTCGAAGATACGGCAGTTTTCGACCTTGAGATGGTCAAAGAGCTCGGCGCGACATCGATCGAGACTACGACCATCTGGACCGACGGCGTTCAAACTTTCGTGGGCGTTCCTCTGACCGCTCTACTCGAGGCGGTAGAGGCAGAAGGGACCATCCTGAAAGCAACTGCGGTTAACGATTACGCCATCGAAATCCCGCTAGATGATCCGACGAGCAAAGCGGCGCTCATTGCTTATGAAAACAATGGGGCCGTCATGACACTTCGTGACAAAGGACCCCTCTGGATTGTATATCCTTATGATGAGGCTCCACAGTTCCAAACCGAAGTCGTGTATTCCCGGAGCATTTGGCAGTTAGATCGTATAGAAATAACGGAGTGATCCGTTACTTCATGAGTAACTAGAACACGGATGGGTCGTGACGGCTCAAGGAAGCAAACAACAGCCCCTCAGATGGGCCCGCTTTGGCATACTTGGAGTAGTTCTCTTAGTATGTTTTGGCGCGATTGCGATCCTTGGCTTCGAAGTGAACCGCAAGATCAAAGATCAAGCGACCGCAAATTCCGATAACGTTCAATGGGTTCTGTCTCAGCTTGAGGTCGAATACCTCAATTTCTCGTCTGCGATCACTCAGGCACAGCTTACGGGCGATGTAACAGACGTTAGACGCCGTTTTGATATTCTCTACAGCCGCGTAACAACATTCCGCACGGGCCAAGCCTATGAGACGTTGCGGGGTGAGTTGTCATTCGCAAATCTTTTGGCAGGGCTAAACGTCGCCGTCGATGACATGATCCCATTGATCGATGGACCGGACGAAGTTCTTCGCGATCAATTGCCGGCTCTCGCCGCCGACGTAAACGACGTGAGCACAGCCGTTCGTCAAATCGCGCTCATCGGGATCGACTACTTCGCAAGCGTCTCTGACCGCAGCCGATCCGAGGTGTGGTTGACCTTGATGCGGGTTGCCGCTTTGACGATGGCGCTGGTGATGGCTCTGGTCATTCTTGCGATCGTTTTGTTCCAGCTTTACCGCGTGGCTCAACGAAGCGCTGAGGTCACACGTACCACCTCTGCCCGCCTCGAAGCGATGGTGTCCTCAACCCTCGATGCTGTGATCGTTATTGATGAGGCTGGGCTCATCGTCGAATATAACGGCGCAGCAGAATACATTTTCGGCTACAGTCGGACCGAGGCAATCGGGTCTCCGATGGTCGATATGATTGTCCCGCTGAAATACCGCAAAGCGCACCTCGAAGGGATGAAACGTCACCTCAGGGACGGCAGCACACATGTGGTCGGTCGCGGGCGCATCCAGATGGAAGCCCTGCGCAAGAACGGCGAACTCTTCCCCTGTGAGTTCTCAATCGCTCGCGCACCCGCATCGAACCGAATTCTGTTTGTGTCGTTCTTGCGCGATAACTCCGCTCAGGTAGCTGCCGAGCAGGAATTGCTCAAAGCCCGCGACGAAGCCTTGGCTGGTGAACGCACCAAAGCGGAATTCATGGCCGTGATGAGCCATGAAATGCGCACCCCCCTCAACGGGATGTTGGGGACGATGGAACTGATGTCCGACACCGACCTGAATCCACGGCAACGGGACTATTTGCGGATCATCGAAACCTCCGGGCGGCTTCTCCTTCACCACGTAAATGATGTGCTCGACATCGCGAGACTCGATGCCGGTCGGACCGATTCAGAGAAGCGGCCCTTCAATCTGTCGGTCCTAGTCAACGAAGTCGCTGACGGCCAACGCAGCATTGCGCATGCGAACAATACAGAGTTGGAAATTGATCTCGAACCGCTGGGCAATCCGACTGTCTTGGGAGATCAGCAACGCTTGCGGCAAGTTCTGCTGAACCTCGTGTCGAATGCGATCAAATTCACCCGCGATGGCCTCGTGCGGATTGAAGCGGAAAAACTGGGCGACAGCGATGTCGTTGAGTTTCGGATTATCGATAGCGGCATAGGTATCGAAGAAGACGACCTAGAGCGTATTTTTGATGATTTCGTCACGCTCGATACCACGTATGCCCGCGAATATGGCGGCACTGGGCTGGGCCTTGGCATTGCAAAACGCTTGATTGAATCTCTTGACGGTGCAATCGGCGCAGAAAGCGAACCGGGCGACGGCAGTCTGTTCTGGTTCCGACTGCCATTGCCAATCCTGTCCCAAGGTTCGACTGAGGTCGTCGAAGACGAAACAAACACAATACCACGTGCAAAACCAGACCGATCGCTTGATGTTTTGGTCGTGGAGGACAACCAGATCAACCAATTGGTCGTCGAAGAAATGCTCCGCAAAGAAGGCCACAGCGTGACGATATCCAACGATGGCCGCGAAGGTGTCGCTGCGGCCAATCTGCGTCATTACGATGTGATCCTAATGGATATTTCGATGCCGCGTATGGACGGTGTCGCGGCGACAATCGCCATTCGCAATGGGGACGGTCGTTGCAAAGATACCCGTATTGTGGCGCTCACCGCAAACGCACTGCCTGACGATATTGAACGGTTCAAAGACTCTGGAATGAACGATGTTCTCGTGAAACCGATCTCGCGCGCAAAACTGGCCAAAGCGCTCAGTATCAGTGGTCCCGACGTCAAAGAACCTAAAACACGCTCGCTAGCAGCTCTTCTCGATACCGAGGCCGTGCGCGGATTCATGGATGACCTAGGCGCAGAACGGGCCGCAAAACTGTTGGGTTCGTTCCTCGCTGAAACGGACAACATGGTCGAGCAATTCACAACGGCACCCGATGACGACGATAATCTATTGATCGGCGATATTCACAAACTGGCGGGTTCTGCATCGCTCTTTGGAACACTTCAGTTCAGCGATCTGCTCCGCGAACTCGAAGTTATGGGCAAATCAGGTCGTGCGGACGAAATGCGTTTGAAACTCTCCGAGCTGCCACAATGTTGGTCTATGACCCGCAACGCTCTCGAGGAAATCGCGTCGGAACACGCCTCGCAATAAGTCGATTGTCCTTTTCGTACAGGTTGACGAAATCTAAAATCCAGCGCACCCTCCGATCAATATGATCAAATTATCGGGAGCCTTTGCGGTCCCGCCCTCGGAGGTTTGAATGTCTCAATATCATAACGATCCTGCTGCGGTCATCGAATCCGACCGCGCGCATGTCTGGCACCATCTTGCGCAACACAAACCTTTTGAAACGATCGACCCGCAGATCATCGTCGAAGGCAAAGGGATGCGCGTTTGGGACATCACTGGCAAAGAGCACCTTGATGCTGTGTCGGGCGGTGTATGGACCGTCAACGTCGGCTATGGCCGCACAGAAATTGCAGATGCCGTTCGCGATCAGCTGGTGAAAATGTGCTATTTCGCTGGTGCAAAGGGAACCATCCCAGGCGCGGAATTCGCACAGCGCTTGATCGAAAAGATGCCGGGTCTGGACCGCGTTTACTATGCGAACTCGGGGTCCGAGGCGAACGAAAAAGCCTTTAAAATGGTCCGCCAAATTTCGCACAAGCATTACGGCGGAAAAAAACACAAAATCCTCTACCGTGACCGCGATTACCACGGCACCACGATTGCATGCCTTTCCGCAGGCGGACAGCAGGAACGCAACGCGCAGTATGGCCCATTTGCCCCCGGTTTCGTTGAGGTTCCGCACTGCCTCGAATACCGCGCTGATCACCCAGGCGAAGGTTACGGCGAACGCGCGGCACAAGCGATTGAAGACGTGATCCTGCGCGAAGGGCCAGATACCATTGGCGCACTCTGCCTTGAGCCGATCACCGCTGGTGGCGGCATTATCGTGCCTCCGCAAGGCTATTGGGAACGCGTTCAAGAAATCTGTAAGAAATACGATATCCTGCTGCACATCGACGAAGTTGTTTGTGGCCTTGGTCGCACGGGGACTTGGTTCGGCTATCAGCAGTTCGGTATCAAACCCGATATCGTCACGATGGCCAAAGGCGTTGCATCTGGCTATGCGGCGATCTCTTGCTGTGTCACCACGAACGAAGTCTTTGAGAAATTCAAAGATGCTGACGATCCGCTTGGCTATTTCCGCGATATTTCGACCTTCGGCGGCTGCACGGCTGGCCCGATTGCTGCGCTCGAAAACATGCGCATCATCGAAGAGGAAAACCTCTGCGAGAACTCGGCCGCGATGGGCAACCGTCTGCACCAGAACCTGCTCGACCTGATGAACAAACACGAATGCATCGGCGAAGTCCGCGGCATGGGTCTGTTCCAAGGTGCCGAGCTGGTCAAAAGCCGCGAAACCCGTGAGCCTATGGACGAAAAACGTGTGATGGCGGTCGTTGCGGACTGTCTGAAAAACGGCGTGATCATCGGCGCGTCTAACCGCTCTATGCCAGGCTTTAACAACACACTGTTGTTCGCGCCTGCACTGATCGCGACTGCGGACGATATCGACCAGATCACCAATGCGGTCGATCAGGCCCTGACACGCGTGATGGCTTAATCACCCAACCGAAGCGAGCGCCAAACCGTCGACAACAGCGGTGAAGGCCTCGTTTCGGTTGATACGCGCCATTGGACAGGCGGCGCGGGCCTCGGATTGAACAAGGTTCATGAGGCTCGACCCGCCGACCAATACCACCGATGTAATTTTGTCTGGCGTAAGGCCCGCACCGAAAATCGTCGCATAGATCGCCTCACGCAATTGCATCTGAAATTCGGACAGAGCGTCGCCCATAGACCCTGCCGAAATCGGGACATTCAGACCCTTTTCAACTGACCCCAGATCAATTTTCGCTGACCGTTCGCCCGAGTTGGCGGCGATTTTTCCCGCCTCGACCGCAAAGGCGATCTCGTGGCCAAGCTGGTCTTCGATCACAGCATGAAGTCGGTCCATCGCGTCGCTATCAACAGCGTGACGCTGCATATCCTCGATCAAACGAAGCGTTTCGCGGGTATAAAGAAACGGGATCTTGGCCCAAGTAGAGAGATCAACGTAGAGCGATTTGGGCACGGGGAGCAGTCCTTCCCCAAAGGTGCGCCGCAACTCTCCGCCATATCCGAAATAAGGCATCGCGTGGGCCATCGAAATCGCGTGGTCAAAATCGGTGCCGCCCAATCTGATGCCGTGGCTGTGGAGAATATCCAGCCGATCATCATCGCTCTGGAAGACGGAAAAGTCGGACGTGCCGCCGCCGATGTCGACGATCAGCCCCGTCTGCCCTACCCCACCAAAGGCACGACTGGCCCAAGCGGCAGCTTCGGGTTCGAACATAAACTCAACGTCGGTAAAGCCCGCAGCATGATAGCAGGCCCGCAGGTCATCCTCGGCCTTTTGATCGCGCTCGACATCGGCAGAGTGGAACCTGACGGGACGGCCCGACAAAACGCGTGTGCAGGTCTGACCGATCTGCGCCTCAGCGCGGGTTTTCACCTCAACCAAGAACGCGGTCACAATGTCAGCCAGCGTGCGTCTCTGCCCACCAATCGGGCGCTGTTCGTGAAACAACGATGTGCCTAGGACAGATTTGAGAGCACGCATATAGCGCCCCTCATCCCCTGCAATCAGCGCTTCAGCCGCAGCGGCACCGATCACCATTTCCCCGCGGTCGGCAGGAAAGAACACCGCAGTCGGCAGGGTATCCGCGCCATCCTCGATTGGGAGCCGCCGCAGGACGCCATTTTCGACGATGGCGACGGCGGAATTCGAAGTTCCAAAGTCGATAGCGAGGGTGGGAGCGGTCATAGGGAATTCCAACGTCATCAAAGTCTGCGGAGCTACCCAAAATCGCGCCACGCGGCAAGTAGGTTGAGGCCTACCCTCTTTGCCTTTGGGCCGTTTCATGGTTGAAGAAGGCAAGAGGTGACACATGACTTGGATCGCAATTGACCTGACATCTGGCCGATCATGGCTGATGGACGATCACATCCCATTGGCCCAGCGCACGGGCACAACGCCTGAGGCGTTAATCGGCGACTGGCAAGGTCCACAGGTGATCGCTGGGCTACCCGATGCAGCCGTGGCCCGTGTCCCTTGCAAAGCGTTGCCCCCGTCCGGACAGTTCGGGCCAGTGGTTCAGGACAGCCCAGCTCATCAGCTCCCCCACTCGGCAGCGATTGCGGGATTTTTGTCCAGTCAGGATGATTGGGACGGCGTGATTTGTTTGGTGTCCTCGCAGGTCCATTGGGTCCATGTCAGCGCAGGCGAAATCGTGAGCTTTCAGAGCTCGGTCACCCCCGAAACCTTTGCCGCCTTTGCGTCAGGCACGATGTCTACGGCGGCGTTCGACGAAGGTCTGGCCCAAGCGATGGATCGACCAGAACGCATCCTGTCTCATATCGCATCGGCCCGCGTTGCTGATGGTGACGCCGTAAGTCGAATTTTGGGGCTACTGATAGGGGCCGACCTCAAAGGCAGTCGCGCCTATTGGCTCGGTCAACGCGTTGCCGTGATCGGCGACGGCGCTATCGCTGACGGATATACCCGCGCCCTGACCGCTCAATCGGTTCCTGTCTTACAGATGCCTGACACAACACTTGCTGGCCTCGTGGCCGCTTACAAAGGACTAGCTCAATGACTTTCGGCACCCTTCCTGATGGACGCACTGTGGACCGGATCACCATTTCAAACGGTGATCTTTCGGTCAGCATCCTGACCTATGGCGCGATCGTTCAGGACGTACGGTTGAAAGGCCATGATCACAACCTCACCCTAGGGTCTGATGATATCAACGACTACCTCGGGGCGATGAAGCACTACGGCCCGATCATCGCGCCTGTTGGCAATCGTATCAAAGGGGCGCGCGCGACCTTTGGCGGGATCGAACATATGCTGACCCCGAATGAGGGCCGCAACATCCTTCACTCTGCGGAAGGCGGCAGCCAATTCAAGCTGTGGACGGTCGAGGATCAAACACCCGATACCGTTACGCTGACCGTCCTTTGTGCGGATGGCGAAGCTGGTTTCCCAGGCAACCAGCGCGTCATGGCCCATTTCGCCATTCTGCCCGACAACGTCATGCGGATGGA
>JAYPVO010000030.1:0-16546 GCA_038134645.1 Paracoccaceae bacterium | reverse complement strand
AGTGTGTAGGCGGGAGACCGTCTCCAGGGTTCGAATCCCTGTCTGTCCGCCACTTACCCTAATCAATGCGAATGACGGGCCCTTTCGGGGCCTTTTTTGTCTCTCGGATTATCATGTTCACAGATCGAATTGCGATGTTGGGCTTTATGATTACCGTGATGCGTCAGAGTTTCGTTTCCGCCACTGCAATGGCGACATGCCAAAAGCCATTTTGAAACGGTTCGATAAGTGACCTTGGTTCGCGAAACCTGTCATTGCGGTTATTTCGCTCATTGGAAGCAACGTCGACGCGAGCAAATATTTAGCGGTTTCGAGGCGGATCATGCGGTATTCGTCCATAACGCTGCGTCCAATGTGTTCGTGGAAGAGACGTTGGAGATGCCGCACGGACAAGCCCGCAAGCTGCGCCAATTGTTCTTGGTCCAACGGGTCCGCAATATGGGTTTCCATATAGCCTATAGCGGCCTCAACTGTTTGCGGCAGTTGGCCGTATCGCGCTGGGATTGTCGCAATTTGGGGGGCATCAGCGCTCCGGATTTCGGTTTGAATGAACCAGTTGGAAATCTTCTGCGCAAACGCAATCCCGTGGTCCCCTGCGATAATCGCGTGCATCATATCGAGAGGGGCAGAGCCACCAGCGCAGGTGTATCTGTTGCGGTCGATGACGAATAATCGCCGTTCGAGCAGCCACGGCCCTGTCATAGCCTCAAAATCATCGTAGTGATGCCAGTGCACCGTGAAGCGATGCCGATTGAGGAGCCCAGCGCGCGCGAGCACCACAGAGCCGCCCGATATACCGCCAAGTGCAACTCCAGAGGCATCGAGGCGACGCAGCCATGAAAACAGGGTCTGGTGTTGAAAATGTTGCGGGTCGCCGCCAGCAACGATGAAAACCAGATCAAAATTTGGGTCTACGCTGTCGAAGGGTTGGGTTGAGAACCGTGACCCAAGCGACGATGTGGCGCTGTCACCTGCCAGCGAAAGAAGAGAAATGTCGTAGAGTGGTGTGGTCGAGAATTGGTTGGCCGCTCGCAAAGGTTCGAGTGCCGATGCCGTTGACATCAGCGCAAATCCGTCGAGCAAAACAAAAGCGATCCGTTTCATTGGCATGAGTGATTTGTCCTATTTATGTAAATAAATGTCAAATTTATAAAAGGAAATTTCCCTTCAGCTGCTTAGAAAGAGATGAAGCACGAAGGAGCGTCGGATGCGGTATTCCGGTTTTCGGGTCATAAAAGAGGCCTTGTTGGGCCAAAAAGGGTGGCGTCCGCTTTGGAGGGACCCAGAGCCTCAGCCTCGGTATGACTATGTCATCGTTGGTGGTGGCGGGCATGGCCTCGCGACAGCCTATTATCTTGCGAAGACCTTCCAGAAATCTCGGATCGCTGTGCTAGAAAAGGGTTGGCTTGGGTCGGGGAATATCGGGCGGAACACCACGATTATTCGCTCCAACTACCTCTTGCCGGGTAACGAGCCCTTTTATGAGTTTTCCATGAAGCTTTGGGAGAACTTAGAGCAAGAAACGAATTTCAACTCGATGGTGTCGCAACGCGGGATCATCAATTTGATCCACACTGATGCTCAGCGGGATGCGTATCGTCGGCGCGGTAACGCGATGTTGTTTGCTGGCGCAGATGCGCAGCTTTTGTCGCCCAACGAGCTGCGCGAGATGGTGCCATTCCTGAACTACGACAATGCCCGCTTTCCGATCAAAGGTGGGCTTTTGCAAAGGCGTGCGGGCACGGCGCGCCATGATGGTGTCGCGTGGGGATATGCGCGCGGCGCGGACATGCGCGGCGTTGATATCATCCAGAACTGCGAAGTGACTGGGATGCGAATTGAGGGGGGTAAAGTCCTCGGTGTCGAAACATCGCGTGGCTATATCGCGGCTGGTAAAGTTGGCGTCGCGGTTGCTGGCAGCTCCAGTCGGGTGATGTCGATGGCGGGCATGAGGCTCCCTATCGAGAGCCATGTCCTGCAAGCTTTTGTTTCAGAAGGGCTTAAGCCAGTTATCCCCGGGGTCATTACCTTTGGAGCGGGTCATTTCTATGTGAGCCAATCAGACAAAGGTGGTTTGGTCTTTGGGGGCGATATCGACGGGTATAATTCCTATGCGCAGCGCGGAAATCTACCTGTTGTCGAAGACGTGCTCGAGGGCGGTATGGCCCTGATGCCAATGATCGGACGGGCGCGCCTGTTGCGGAGCTGGGGTGGGGTCATGGACATGTCGATGGACGGATCCCCGATCATTGATCGGACCTCGGTCGATGGGCTCTATTTCAACGGTGGTTGGTGCTACGGCGGCTTTAAAGCAACGCCTGCATCTGGTTTTGCCTTCGCCCATCTTCTCGCGACAGATCGCCCGCATGAGACAGCAACCGCCTATCGCCTAGATCGATTTGCGCGCGGTTATCTGATTGATGAAAAGGGCGTTGGCGCCCAACCTAACCTTCATTGAGGCGCTAAGATGTTAATCCCTCACCCGCTCCTCGGTCTTCGTGATGCGCAAGAGTTTACCTACCTCGGTGATGCATCGCTGTTGAACCGCCCAGATGCCTCGTCGCCAGATGCGGCGGTCGCGTTTTATGACTACGTCTATCTGCGCGACAACCCAGCCGGCGTGCACCGCGAACTGTGGTTTCATGAACAAGGGGACCGCTCTTGGCTCATTGTGACGCGTAACACTCTGACGCACGAAATCCTGAACGCTGAACTGGCCTTCAAAAGCGCCGTCAAATCAGAGGTGCTCGCATGACCCGACTAACTGGTGGTGTTATTGATCATGAGACAGCGCTCCGTTTTACCTTTAACGGAAAGACGTATTCGGGACGCAAAGGGGACACGCTCGCCTCTGCGCTCCTTGCGAATGGTGTGCAACTCGTCGGGCGTAGTTTCAAATACCATCGTCCGCGGGGTGTTCTGAGTGCAGGTTCAGAAGAGCCAAACGCGCTTGTCACGCTACGTGGTGGCGCGCGCGAAGAACCTAATACGCGTGCGACTGTGACAGAACTATTCGACGGTCTTGTGGCGCGCAGTCAAAACCATGTGGGTCCATTGCACCGTGATGTCATGGCGGTAAATGACCTCCTGTCGCCGTTATTTGCGTCGGGGTTTTACTATAAGACCTTCATGTGGCCGCGCGCTTTCTGGGAAAAGCTCTATGAGCCGTTGATCCGTCATGCGGCTGGCCTTGGGCGGTTGTCTGGCGAGGCTGATCCTGACGCCTACGACAAAGGTTTCCTGCATTGCGATCTATTGGTGATTGGCGGTGGGGCTGCTGGTCTCGCTGCTGCTCTTGCTGCTGGTCGTGCCGGGGTAAAAGTCATTCTGGCAGACGAGGATTTCCAGTTTGGCGGACGACTGTTGGCTGAAACCCATCAACTCGACGGTATGCCTGCGACATCGTGGGTGACCGCGGTGATGGCTGAGCTTTCTGGACTTGAGAATGTTCGGCTCATGCCTCGCACAACGGTCTTTGGGGCCTATGATCACGGCATTTACGGGGCGGTTGAACGGGTGTCTGATCACGTGTCCGCAGCCGATGGCGAAGTTCGACAAACCCTGTGGCGCATTACGGCAAAGCGATCTGTTTTAGCTGCTGGCGCAACAGAGCGGCATATCCCATTTCCGAATAATGACCGCCCTGGGATTATGCTTGCTGGTGCGATGCGGGCCTATGCCAATCGTTGGGCGGCATCCCCAACGCGACATCCAAGCGATCCGGTGATCATTTTTACAAACAATGACGATGGACACAGGACTGCGACCGATCTTTTGGCCAAAGGTGTGCCCGTCACAGCGGTTGTAGACCCGCGTGACGACGCTCCAACCTTTGGTGCCTATGAGCTGATCACAGGCGTTGTCGACGACACAAAGGGCAGGCTGGGGCTGACCTCGGTTCGTGTGACCCAAAACGGTCAATCACGTTGGATGCCTTGTGGTGCGCTCGGCGTATCTGGTGGTTGGAACCCCAATGTTCATCTGAGTTCCCATCACAGGTCCAAGCCCGTCTGGGATGAAGCCCTGCTTGCTTTTGTTCCTGGCAAAGATCTACCGAACGGAATGATCGTCGCGGGTGCTGCGGTTGGGCAAGGGACGACGGCTAAGGCGCTCCGCAGTGGGATGGAGGCGGCTGTTTCGAGCCTCGCCGCCCTAGGCATTTCGGCCGAACGCATCGATTTGCCTGATGCAGATGATACAGCTGCTGCTCAAACCGCGTTTTGGCATGTTTCGCGCAAAGGACGTGCTTGGGTGGATTTCCAGAATGATGTCACCGTCAAAGACATCGTTCTCGCGCATCAAGAGAACATGCGCCCCGTCGAGCATCTGAAGCGTTGGACGACCCTTGGTATGGCAACGGATCAAGGGAAGACATCGAATATTTCGGCATTGGCCGTCATGGCGGAACTCACGGGGAAATCCTTGCCTGAAACGGGGACGACGATCTTTCGCCCTCCGTATACTGGGGTCACGCTTTCCGTGCTGGGCGGAGGCGATACGGGCAAACATTTCCGCCCAACGCGCTACACGCCAACACATCAATGGAGCGCATCTCAAGGGGCGACCTTTGTGGAAGTGGGCGCTTGGTTGCGTGCGCAGTATTTCGTTCAGCCTGGCGAAACCCATTGGCGGCAATCTGTTGATCGCGAAGTTCTGGCGGTTCGTCGTGGCGTTGGACTGTGCGACGTCACAACACTTGGCAAGATCGACGTTCAAGGACCCGACGCCGCAGAGTTCCTTAATCGGATCTACTGCAATATGATGGGCACCCTTGCCGTGGGTCGCGTCCGGTATGGCCTCATGTTGCGCGAGGATGGTCACGCCTATGATGACGGCACGTGTGCGCGGCTTTCGGAGAACCACTTTGTGGTCACGACGACCACAGCCAACGCTGCACTCGTCTATCGGAACATGGAATTCGCACGTCAGTGTCTGTGGCCTGATCTGAATGTAAGCTTGATTTCCACCACGGATGCATGGGCGCAAATTGCTGTCGCCGGGCCGAATTCACGAACGTTGTTGTCGCGGGTCGTCGATGGGTTTGATCTCTCGAATGAGGTTTTCCCCTTTATGGCCTGCGCAGAACTGACGGTTTGCGGTGGCCTCAGAGCCCGACTGTTCCGTATCTCCTTTTCTGGCGAGTTGGCATACGAAATCGCTGTTCCGGCGCGCTATGGTAATGCCTTGATGGAGCGATTGGCACAGGTCGGTGCCGATCTTGGTGCGACGCCTTATGGGACTGAAGCTCTCGGCGTTATGCGGATCGAAAAAGGTCATGCGGCTGGTTCTGAATTGAACGGTCAAACGACAGCGCAGATGCTCTCTCTTGGGCGGATGGTCTCTGAAAAGAAAGACAGCATCGGCGCCGTCATGTCGCGTCGCGAAGGCTTGGCGCAAGACAAACGGCGTTTGGTTGGGTTCCGTCCCGTCGATAAGTCCGAAGCCATCGTGGCTGGGTCGCATTTGTTTACCCAAGGTGAAACGCGCAACACCACAACCGACCAAGGTTGGATCACCTCGGCTGCATATTCGCCGCATGTTGGGTCATCGATTGCGATTGGTTTCCTCGAAGAGGGGGATGCCCGCATGGGCGAGGTGGTTATTGCGGCAAACCCCCTAGAAGGGCGTGAGGTCCGTGTAGAGGTCGTTTCACCGCATTTTGTTGACCCAGAGGGAGGGCGGCTCCGTGACTGATTTAATGGCTATCACCGCGCTTGGCGCAGTTGCCCCATACGAGTTTCAAATCGGTGGCCTCGTGATCCGCGAAAACACTGAACTGGCCCTTGCGTCGCTCAGCCTTGGTCGGGGGCAGGGTGCCCCGACGATCCTTGGGACGTCCATGCCAGATGTCGGGCAATGGCAGGCTGGCCCAGAAGTCTCCGCATTTTGGACGGCACCTAACCAGTGGTTCATTGAGGGGCAGGGTCGCGCGCATGAGGACTTTGCTGCCATTGTGAAAGCGGCTGCGCCTGATTGCGCTGTCACGGAACAGACGGATGGCTGGGTGGCGTTTGATGTCTATTCGAACGACGGGTTCAAACCTCTCGAGGGTCTGTTGGAGAAACTGGTCAATATTGACCTCGATGGATTTGAGGTCGGAACCGCGCTTCGGACGGGGCTTCACCACATGAGCGTTTACCTCATCCGTCGCAGCGATACCCATGTAACGATCATGGGTATGCGAACCTTTGCAGCAGCCCTGTGTCACGCGCTCGAAAGCACCGCGGTGAGGTTACGTTAAGACCTCGCTTGCCTCTTCGAACAATTGCAGAGTTGAACTGCGCATAATCGTTACGGCTTCTTCGACGAAATTCGAGGAAACGTTTTTCTCGCGGACGTAGAGATAGACCTTCCTCATGTCAGGAAGGTTGGCGATAGGGCGGAACACGAGCCCTTCGGGTGCAATCTCTGTGACGAGTTGAGGCAGGACCGTTACCCAGTCTCCTTTCCGGACCATCGCGAGAAGGGACTGGGTGTTATGAACAGTGATGTCCGCGGTCCCTAGTTTTTCCGCGAATTCAGGTGTTTCAATCTGATCGCAAAGGGCATTGCGCAAGAACGGGGTCGAGAAAACGTTGTCGATCTGAATTGGATCAGTTTTCTGGGTCAGCGGGTGGTCCTCGGACATGACAAGCCCGTATCGGTCGCTGAATAAGAGCGATGTCTTGATCCCATTGAGAGATTTTTGAGCCGAGGCAATGCCGATGTCTGCCCAGCTCTGTCCAAGCGCCTCTAGAACCTGCTGGGTATCGGTATCGCGTAGCTCGATTTTCAGAGAGGGGTGCCGTTCGGATAGGGTGCGAACAAGTTCTGGAAAAATTGAAATCGCGACAGACGGAACCGCTGCAATGCGCAGGATGCCCTGTGGTGCCCGCGCTGATTTTTCGATTGCAGCGATCGTGTTATCGAACTGGCTGATCTGGGTCAGACCAAGGCGCAAAACCTGTTCGCCGAGTGGGGTGAGACGGTTCTTTCGGTCACTTTCGAACAATGGATTTCCGAGGTGCGCTTCGAGTTGCTTTAGCGTCATGGAGACTGCCGATTGTGTTCGGCCGAGCTGATCGGCAGCGTCCGACAAATTCCCAGCCTGTGCTACCGCACAAAAGCTACGGAGCATTTCGATCTTGATGCTCATGACTTCATGATTCCTGAAATTTATTTCAACGATTTGAGTTTGACTGACATGGGGCGAATTGTCCACATTGGTAAAACACGACAGAAAAGAATGGGATAGACCGTGCTGCATAAGAATCTGATCGCTGGCGAATGGCTGGTTGGTGAAAGCGAAATCGAAAACCGTAGCCCTTCGGATGTGACGGATCTTATCGGGGTTTTTGCTCAGGCAAGCAGTGACCAACTAGAGGCCACTTTGGATCAGGCGCAACAAGCGCAGCGCGAATGGGCCGCTTATGGCATGGAGCGCAAGCAGGCCGTTTTGATGAACATCGGTAACGAACTGATGGCGCGTTCGGCTGAACTTGGCGCACTTCTGAGCCGCGAGGAAGGTAAGCCTCTCGCCGAAGGTAAGGGCGAGGTCTATCGGGCAGGGCAGTTCTTTACCTACTACGCAGCAGAGTGTTTGCGTCAGATCGGGGAAAACGCGGACTCTGTGCGCCCCAATATCGAAGTGGATGTGCGTCGCGAACCAATTGGTGTGGTCGCAGTCATTAGCCCTTGGAACTTCCCAACCGCTACGGCGTCGTGGAAAATTGCTCCAGCGCTCTGCTATGGCAATGCGGTGGTTTGGAAGCCGGCCAACATCACACCCGCGTCAGCCTATGCATTGACCGAGATCATCGCGCGGCAAGACATCCCCAAGGGGCTTTTTAGTCTCGTGATGGGTTCGGGTAGTGGGATTGGTGAACGTCTCGTTCAGAGCCCAAAGGTCAACGCAGTTACATTTACTGGGTCCGTGCCTGTGGGGAAAAGGATTGCTACCGCAGCTATTCAAAACCTCACCAAGGTTCAGATGGAGATGGGGTCAAAGAACGCGCTCGCTGTCATGGATGACGCTGATATTGACCTCGCTGTGACATTGGCTTTGGGCGGTGCTTTTGGTGGCACGGGGCAAAAATGCACCGCGTCCTCACGTTTGGTCGTGCATGAAGCTATCCACGACACATTCGTCGAAAAGCTGGTCGCAGGGACCAAAGCGATGAAGGTCGGTCATGCCCTCGAAGAGGGGACGCAAATGGGTCCTGTCGTGAGCGCGGAGCAGTTGGCGGAGAACTTGGCCTATGTTGATTTGGGCAAGTCCGAAGGGGCGGAACTGTGCTGTGGTGGTGAGCGTCTGGAGATGCCCCACGATGGTTACTACATGTCCCCTGGCGTATTCCTCAACACGCGCAATGATTTCCGCATCAACCGCGAAGAAATGTTCGCGCCGCTCACGTCGGTCATTAAAGTCGCCAGTTACGACGAGGCACTGTCGGTCGTGAATGACACCAATTTCGGGCTGACCTCGGGGATCGTGACGAAGAGCCTCGCGCGGGCAACGCACTTCCGCCGTAATGCACGGACAGGCGTTGTGACGATCAACTTGCCGACCGCAGGAACTGACTACCATGTGCCGTTTGGTGGTCGCGGGGATAGCTCTTATGGCTCGCGCGAGCAGGGCAAAGCAGCAGCCGAGTTCTACACCACAGTAAAGACAGCATATATCAGCGCGGGCCCAGTATGATGCGTATCGACTGCCTTCAATATGCCAACTGGTCCGAAGAAATCTTTGAGCAATTGCGAGAAGGTGGTGTCGATGCGATTCATGTCACCATCGCGTACCATGAGAATTTCCGTGAAACGGTTCTGAACTTTGAACAATGGAACCGATGGTTCGAGAAGTACGACCATCTCATTATGAAGGGACAATGGGCGAGCGATATCGATCGAGCGCGTGAAACGGGGCGAACGGCCGTGTTTTTCGGGTTTCAGAACCCGTCCTCGATGGAGGACGATATTGGCTTGGTTGAAATCCTTCACACACTCGGGGCTCGCTTCATGCAGTTGTCCTATAACAACCAGTCGCTTCTAGCGGCGGGATGTTATGAGGCCGAAGATGCTGGGATCACGCGGATGGGTCGGCAGGTGATCAAGGAAATGAACCGTGTCGGGCTTGTCGTCGACATGAGCCATTCTGGAGATCGTTCGACCATAGAGGCGACCGAAATCTCAGAGCGCCCCATCGCGATCACGCACGCCAATCCTTATGACTGGTTCCCAGCTCTGCGAAATAAAAAGGACAATGTGATCCGCGCTGTGACGCAAAATGGCGGCATGATTGGATTTTCGCTCTATCCGCACCATCTCAAGGACAAGTCTAATTGTACGTTAGAGGAGTTTTGCGGAATGATTGCACGCACCGCTGATCGATACGGCATCGGAAATATCGGGATCGGCTCTGACCTGTGTCAGAACCAGCCTGATAGTGTCGTCGAGTGGATGCGTGTCGGGCGCTGGACCAAACGGATCGACTATGGCGAAGGCTCGGCATCTGACGCTGGCTTTCCGCCGATGCCGCATTGGTTCAAAGACAATCGCGACTTTGGGAACCTCGAAAAGGGTCTCAGCGATGTTGGAATGAATGCTGATGAAATCAAAGCCGTTATGGGCGGCAATTGGTATCGTTTCTTTGAAAAGAACTTTGTTCCGCAGGGTGCACAGTCATGATCGAGCGTCGCTCGCCTGACGTTGTGATGACCCTAGAACGGCTGGGGTCACTCCACCAATCACGTCTGAGTTTTATGCGTCAGTTGACGCGTCGGATCGCTCGCGAGGGTTGGTCGTTTCACACACATGCCTTCAACATTGATGCGAATGGTGTTGGGCATGCGGTGTATACTGCAAAGGGGCCTGAACGGTCATATTCATTAGTGGCCTTTGCGCATGATTTGCCACCAGAGCTTCGGTCGGATCGTGTTATTGCCACGGCGTGGGATGCGACTTTTACCTTGTTCGATGGGGTGCCAACGGTGGCAGACATCGAACGACTGTCGCAGAATATTCCGCTCCAAGAAGCGGGTCGCGTGAGCGAGAGCGAACTGACCGTCAGTCGCGCCAATCGCTCGGTTCGACTTTGGGACCATTGTGTCGAAGCCCTTGCATCTGGCAACCAGCCTGATCCTGCGCAACTCGATGCGGTTGGTTATTTGATGCGCACGACTGCTGTCTACGGATCGGGAAAACTCGGTGCAGCTGACCGCGAAGTGATTGCCAACCGCCCCGAAATGCAGGCTCCGTTTCAAGCCGAGATGCTGACGGTTTATTTGATCCGTTGGTTCGTGCGCGACCTCATCGAACACATGGCACGTTCAAAGGGCGGAGAGGCTGCGGTCAAGCTTGATCAAGATATTGCTGCGCGCCTTGGCATCGGGAACTCTACAGGGCTTGGAATGGCCCCGTTCATCGTCAATCACCCTGTCTTGTTCAACAATTGGATCATGGCGCGTGAAGAAGCCATCGCTCGCGTCCGCAGTGTTGAGCGCGCATCACCAGATGAAATCGCCTGTTTTAATGATCTGGTCGCGCGTGCTGAGAGATCGGTTCAGGCGTGGTATTCTGAACATCCAATTCAGATCGAAAAGCTAGCGGAATTAAGGGCGGACATTGCAACTCTGCTTCAACGTCTGAATGGTTTTGATTTTCATTCTGAACGTCCTTGGGATGCATTGTGGAACTGGGCTGAGAACCATCTCACATCGGAAGGTCAAGAGTGGCTAGCGTCTCTCATGCTCGAGCCATATGGCGAGTTGGTTGATGGTCTGGGGACCTGCATGGCCGATAGTCATACGCAGGCCAATATCGTCGATGGCTCAATGCCAGTGTCAGAATTGCTTTCGCTGATCGAACAAAGTTTCGGTTGGGCATTGGACGTGGATTGGAACGCGCCTGAACATACCGCAATGGCGTGGTATGTATCAGAGGAAAAGCTAGAGCCGCGTCTAGGTAATCGGTTCGAAGAACCTATCGCTGCTTATGAGCAGCCACTTGCGCCTGCACGTGATGCGGCTGATGCCTATCGCAAGGCCCAAGCATTTGGACGCGATGAGACGACGGCTGATTTCTTAACTCGTCACCCAGACTGTCGCCACACAGTCCGACGCGCACAAATGGCCCGTTTCGCGCCCTATGCTGAGATTAGGTCAAATACGATCGCTCACGATATTCTGCCGATCAATATGTTGCGGGCAAAACTGTCGTTCTTTGGTGTGACGCATTTTGATCCCCGCTCTGATCGATGGGTGCGGGTCTGCATGTATGCTGGCGCGCCATATCCGACAGAATTGTCGGCGCAAAATTGCGAGCATTGGATTTACCCCGAGGCAGCGTCATGACGATGTCGCTAAATGAAGTTGAGGCTATGGCCCGCAAGGCTGCTCGGGGGGCGGGGTTCGAGTGGGGCTTGGCCGAAGATGCGGGGAAGGCCACACGCTGGTTGTGCGCTCAAGGACAAGACGGTGTAGCCGTGGCCGTTGCTGTTTTCGCAAAGGGGTCGGCAGCTGAGTCCACTTTGGCATGTGGCGCAGCTCTGTCAGACCGCGCAGCTGACCTGCGTGATCGGTCGATTGAATTGCAAAACATTGCTGACCCTCTGTTTTTGTTGCCATTTGCGGCAATGGCCGCGCAGACACTGCGGGCAACAGTCGAAGTGGAATGTGACGGGTGTCGCGCTTTGACCGATGGGAAGTCACTGACCTTAATCGGTGATTTTCCAGAAATTGCATCCGCGCTGTCGATCCGATTGACGGATACGGTTTTGGGGGCGGAGCGTCCGTCGTCTCGCGCTAGACCTAACCCGTCCGATTGGGCGGAACTCGAAACCCTTGCAAAACGCACCTATGCGCCTGCGACCGATGAAAGCCGCCTCAAAGGCGCTGGTGCAGGGCTATCTGATAATGACTAATGAGAGGCACCTATGATCGAAACCCGCAATTTGTCGCTTGAGGCCATCGAAGATCTGGCCATGCGGGCGCTCGTGGCCGCTGGCACCTCCGAGAAAAACGCACGCCCGCTCGCGGTCGCAACCGCAGCAACTGAGGCTGACGGAGTATCGAGCCATGGGCTCGCCTATATTCCGATTTACTGTGAACACGTCCAATGCGGTAAAGTCGATGGGCAAGCCGTTCCCGTTGTCACGCGGCCTCGGCCCAGCGTGGTGAAAGTCGATGCGGCGACTGGTTTTGCACATGCTGCAATCGACCTTGGTTTTGCAGAGCTTATTCCGCTCGCCAAACAGCAGGGCATTGCCGCGCTTGCGATTGATAACAGCTACAACTGCGGCGTCTTGGGGTATCACACCCATCGTCTTGCGCAGGCTGGATTATTGGGGATCGGTTTTACGAATGCCCCCGCATCTATCGCCCCCTCGGGCGGCGCGAAGCCTGTCGTCGGCACCAACCCGTTTTCAATTGCGGCGCCTGGTGAAAATGGCGACCCGATGATCCTCATTGATCAATCGGCAAGCACGATCGCGAAGTCCGAAGTGATGAAACATGCGCGAGAGGGACGACCAATCCCAGTTGGTTGGGCGCTCGACCCCGAGGGGAACCCGACAACGGATCCGAACGTCGGATTGAAGGGCTCTATGTCGCCTTCGGGTGGATACAAAGGGGTTGGTGTCGCTCTCATGACCGAGCTTCTTGCCGCTGCCATGACGGGTGCAACTTTGGGTGCGGATGCTTCACCGTTTTCTGGAACCGCAGGTGGTCCGCCTAAAACAGGGCAGTTCTTCCTCGCGATTGATCCAGCGGCGACCTCTGGCGGTCACTTTGTGGATCGTTTGACACGTCTCGTTTCCATAATTCACGATCAGGAGGGCGCACATCTTCCGGGGGATGGAAGGGGTGCGAAACGGGCGCGGGCCAAGGTCGAAGGCGTCGATGTGAATGTCGCAATTCTCGATAAAATATCCGCTATCATAGCATAGAACCGTCTTAGATCGGTAGTATCGATTGTATCGCCCTAAACCCTGTTAAATCTTGGGTTTAGGGCTTTGTCTTTGCGTGCAGTCGGAAAATCCTACGTTTCAAAATATTTGAAATTTAGTTTAGAAGTATTTGTTTGATTGAAGCACATTCTTCCCGAATATTTGATGGACCGAGCACTTGGGTTTGGCACGAACTGTGCCCTGTTCATGAGTGCAATAAAGGAATGGTCTTCGTCGCTTTGCCGTGTGGCAATGCAACCAATGAAATGCAGAAAAAGGCGGAACAAACCGCTCTGCTCTCAAACATAATTACTCAGGGAGAGTAAACATGAAGAAACTACTGCTTGCTGGCGCATTTGGGGCGTTTGCCGCACCTGGCGTTGCTATGGCCGAATGCGGTGAAGTCTCGGTCGCTGAGATGAACTGGGCATCTGCCTCGATCATCACCAAGATCACCGAGTTCCTGATGGTTCAAGGTTACGGCTGCGAGGTTACCCTCGTGCCTTCGGCGACCACCACCGCTGTGACTTCGCTTGCTGAAAACAATGAGCCTGATGTTGTGCCTGAACTCTGGGTCAACTCTGCGCCGCTCTACAACGAACTGGAAGCAGCAGGCAAAGCGATCACCGCTGCCAATGTGTTCTCTGACGGTGGTACCGAAGCATGGTTCGTGCCGGACTACGTGGTTGCAGAGCATCCGGAATTGGCAACGATCGACGGCATTCTGGCGAACCCAGAGCTGGTTGGCGGTCGTTTCCACAACTGTCCTGATGGCTGGGGCTGCCGTATCGCCAACGACAACCTTGTGAAAGCGTTCGATTTCGCAGGTCACGGCATGGAAGTGTTCAACCACGGTTCGGGCGAAACGCTTTCGGCTGCAATGGCATCGGCATATGAAAACAAAGAGCCGTTCTTTGGCTACATGTATGGCCCGACCGCAGTTCTGGGTCGTTACCCAATGGTTGCCGTCGATATGGGTCCATATGACGCCGAAATCCACGCATGTAACCAGACCGTCGATTGCGCAACTCCAGCGAAATCGTCTTACCCAGCTGCGCCTGTTCTGACCGTTGTCACCTCTGACTTCGCAGAGCGTAACCCTGAGGTCTTTGATCTCGTCAGCAAAATCTCGTTCACCTCGCTCGAGCTGAGCCAGCTGTTGGCATGGCAAGCAGATAACGGTGCGTCTTCGGAAGAAGCCGCTGTCTATTACCTGATGGGTAACAAAGACAACGTTATGAGCTGGGTTAGCGAAGATGCCGCTGCAAAGCTGAGCGCGATCCTCAAGTAATGAATTGGCCGAGGCGGGTGTGAATCCGCCTCGGCAATTTTTTGAACGGTACGACGAAATGAAGAGGTCGGTCTGATGGCGACATATGATTTTATCTTTGACAGCATTGGCCTAAGGGATTGGTGCGGTGTCAAAGAGTCCAGCGGACCAATGACCATGGCCGAGCTCCTTGCCGGATCAAAAGGGTCCGATAGCGAGGGCTTCCTAGACAAGGCAATGTCGCTTCCGTTTCCGTCTCTGGATGAACTGAACGAAGCCTGCTCTTCGCTTGCTCGGACACGTGATCTGACCAAAGCTGTTGAAGACGCCTTCTTGGGCGCCAAGGACAGCCTCAAGATCGTTCTCGATCCGTTGACCCAACCCCTAAGCTGGATCTTGGAAGGGACGCTGTGGCTCTTTGCTGCGACGCCTTGGTGGTTGATGATCCCTCTGATCCTGCTCCTCGTGCACGTAGCGTCCAAGTCGCTCCAGTTGGTTGGCTTTGTGGCCTCTGCACTTCTGTTTCTGTCGTTCATCGACCACTACTCGTTTGCGATGCAAACGTTGTCGATCATCTTTGTGTGCGCCACTCTTTGCGTGCTCTTTGGCGTTCCGATAGGGATCGTGATGTCACGAAGCGATCGGATGCAGCGGATTATGATCCCAATTTTGGACATGCTCCAAACCCTTCCGACATTCGTATACCTTATCCCGCTGATCTTCTTGTTCTCAGTCACGGAACCAAAACTCTACGGTATTGCGATCATCCTCTATGCCATTGTGCCTGTGATCCGTTTGACCGACCTTGGCATTAGGCTCGTGAACAAAGAGGTTATCGAAGCCGCCGACGCATTTGGCATGACCAAGAGCCAAAAGCTCTACAGCGTGCAAATCCCACTCGCCTTGCCAAACATTATGGCTGGCGTGAACCAAACGATCATGATGAGCCTTGCGATGGTCGTGATTGCCTCGCTCGTTTCGGCGCCAGGTCTTGGTGTGCTGGTGCTACGCGGCATCCGTAACCTTGAACTCGGGGTAGGGCTCGTGGCTGGGCTCGGGATTGTCTTGCTGGCTGTGATCCTTGACCGCGTCACCAAAGCAGCTCTCGCGCGTGTTAACGCATCCAACAGCGTCCCGCGTCACTAAGGATCGCATTATGACTGACCAAGTAAGCATCTCGATCCGCAATCTTTACAAGATCTTTGGGTCTAACCCCCAAGAGGCTCTCAAACGCGTATATGATGGCGCGTCCAAGAAAGAGTTGATGGATAAACATCGCCACGTTCTCGGGCTGAGCGATATCAACGTTGATATGCACGCGGGCAAGATCACGGTGATTATGGGGCTTTCGGGCTCTGGTAAATCAACGCTGATCCGCCACGTGAACCGCTTGATCGAGCCGACTGCGGGCGAAATCTGGGTGGACGGCGAGAACGTTCTGGAGTTTTCCGAAGAGCGCCTGCGCGAAATGCGCCGACTGACAATGTCGATGGTGTTTCAGCATTTTGCTCTTCTTCCGCATCGTTCCGTTTTGGAAAACACTGGCCTTGCGCAATCTGTGCGTGGCGAGAAAAAGCCGAATTACGAGAAAGATGCTCTCAAGTGGCTCGATCGTGTTGGGCTTGGCGGGCAGGGCGGTCAGTATCCTCACCAGCTGTCGGGCGGGATGCAGCAGCGTGTCGGTATTGCCCGTGCGTTGACGTCGAATGCGCCGATTATGCTCATGGACGAAGCCTTCTCCGCGCTCGATCCGCTGATCCGCACAGACATGCAGGACTTGTTGTTGGAACTTCAGGACGAGCTGCATAAAACGATCATCTTTATCAGCCATGATTTGGATGAAGCGCTCAAACTTGCTGACCATCTGGTCATTCTCAAGGATGGCCGTGTCGTGCAGCAAGGCGAACCGCAAGAAATCCTGTTGCGGCCCAACGATCCTTACATCGTCGACTTTATTTCGGACATCAACCGCGCCCGCGTTTTGCGCGTTCGGTCTATCATGAAGGCGTTGAAAACTGACGCACAGCAGTCGATCGCGGGGGAGGTCGATGCAGAAGACACGCTCGAGTCTGTTATCGCGCGGTCTGGCGGGGATACGGATCAGAACTTCCGCGTGATGGCAGATGGCAAGCCTGTTGGCATTGTCTACATGCGCGATCTCGTGCGGGCGCTGGTTCCGACGAGTGCAAGTGCAGGCGGTATGCGCAGCAAGGCGAGCTAACTACTGGCCGATTGTTTTGCCAGTAGAATTCTTTGGGTTCGGCCTGTTGTGAAATGGGCCGAACTTATTGTTTCACGTCACACTGACTCTGGCAGGTAGAGCAGGGGGTCGAGTATCTGTTGCCCGCTGGGTAAAT
>JAYPVO010000029.1:0-16910 GCA_038134645.1 Paracoccaceae bacterium | reverse complement strand
CGGATCAAGTCATAGAGTTCGTCTGGCGTGATGAACTTTGACCATTCATGCGTGCCTTTCGGCAGCCAGCGCATCACATATTCCGCACCCAAAATCGCAACGGCAAAGCTCTTGGGGTTGCGGTTAATGGTTGAACAGATGTGCAGACCGCCTTGTTTCAAAAGCTGCTGGCAGGCGGTCAGGTAGGCCAGTGGATCAGCCACGTGTTCGACCACTTCCATGTTGAGAACCACGTCGAACTGTTCACCCGCCGCGGCCATCGTTTCGGCGGTGGTCCATCGGTAGTCGATGTCGAGGCCGGATTGACGAGCGTGGGCTTGGGCCACGGGAATGTTCCGTTCGGCTGCATCGACGCCAACAATCGTGGCACCCAGACGCGCCATGGGTTCGCACAACAGGCCGCCACCGCATCCGATATCCAGAATTCGCAGACCCGCAAACGGCTTGTCGTCGTCCAGATCGCGACCAAATTCAGCAGCGATCTGTTCGGTGATGTATTTCAGGCGGATCGGGTTCATCATGTGGAGCGGCTTGAACTTGCCCTCAAGATCCCACCATTCCGCTGCCATAGCTTCGAATTTGGCAACTTCTGCGGGATCAACGGTCGTCTGGGTCATCTTTGCCTCCAAAGGGGGAATGGTCTGGCGGTTTACCGTGCTATATAGAGGTGACATGGACAAAGTCTCAGGTCAAAGACGCGCGGTGCCGCACCTTTATCCCCCGATCGACCCATTTGACCAGCAGATGCTGGATGTGGGTGACGGGCACAGAGTGTATGTCGAACAGTGCGGCCGCCGTGACGGCGTGCCTGTCATCGTTGTTCATGGCGGACCGGGTGGGGGCTGTAGCCCTGCGATGCGTCGCTATTTCGACCCAGACGTGTATCGTATCGTTCTGTTCGATCAACGCGGATGCGGCCGATCCCTACCTCATGCGAGCATCGAGGCGAACACGACGTGGGACCTTGTCGCGGATATGGAGCGGATCCGTGAGACCCTGAATATCGGGCGCTGGTTTGCCTTTGGCGGAAGCTGGGGCGCGACGCTGGCGTTGATTTATGCGCAGACCCATCCAGAGCGCGTCATGGGTTTGATCCTGCGTGGCGTGTTCCTGATGACAGATCCAGAGCTAGACTGGTTCTATGGTGGTGGCGCGGGTGCGTTCTGGCCTGATCTTTGGGCGCGGTTCACGAGCCTTATTCCCGAGGAAGAACAGGACGACATGATCGGCGCTTATCACCGCCGTTTGTTCAGCGGGAACTTGATGGAGGAGACCCGTTATGCGCGGGCTTGGGCCAGTTGGGAGAACGCGCTGGCGTCCATCGAATCCAACGGTTTTGCAGGCGAAGCACCAGGGGAATACGCGCGGGCGTTTTCACGGTTAGAGAACCATTACTTCATCAACAAAGGGTTCCTGACCGAAGACACTGCGATCCTGAATAACCTTCATCGTTTGCGCGGTATCCCTGGTCACATCGTCCAAGGTCGCTACGACATGATCTGCCCGCCAACTTCGGCCTATAAACTGCATAAGGGATGGCAAGGTTCGCGAATGCGGATGATCCCACAAGCGGGCCATGCGCTGTCTGAACCGGGGATTACGCGCGAACTGGTGCGGATCATGGATGAGATCGCAGCCGAGTTTTAGGGGGTAGGCGGCCCCGAAGGGCCGCCAGTCTTTATCCGTGCAACGCCTCAATCGCGTCTTTGAGAGTGACAGCGCCGAGCAATTCGCCAGCTTTGTTCACCACCCCAACAGTTTGATCAGGTGCTTGTGCGAGGGTCGATAGAGCTTCGTCCAAAACCGTCGCGCCACGCAACGTTGGGCCGTCGAAATTTGCGACAGGCTTGGCCAAGGCGCGCAGCTGGATGACCTTTGCGCGGTTAATATCCTTGGTAAAGTCAGCGATATAATCGTCGGCAGGTTTGAGCACGATTTCCTGCGCGTCACCTTGCTGGATCATCGATCCATCGCGAAGGATGGCGATATTTTCGCCAAGGCGGAGGGCCTCATCCAGATCGTGAGTGATGAAGATGATCGTTTTGTGCAGTTCTTCCTGAAGTTCGAGAAGGATCGACTGCATGTCAAAACGGATCAGCGGGTCGAGCGCGCTAAAGGCCTCGTCCATCAGTAGGATTTCAGCATCCGTCGCCAGTGCTCGAGCCAGACCGACACGCTGTTGCATGCCGCCCGATAGTTGCCCTGGGTAATGGTCCTCGTAGCCCGTCAATCCAACTCGATCGATCCAGTGACGGGCGCGCTTATTCGCTTCGTCTTCGGGGACGCCTTGGATGTTCAGACCATAAGCTACGTTTTCGCCAATTCGACGATGCGGCAGTAGGCCGAATTTCTGGAACACCATCGACGTCTTTTTCCGACGCAGTTCGCGCAGTTGGGTTTCTGACATAGCCAACACGTCTTCGCCGTCGATCAGGATTTCCCCACCCGTGGGTTCGATCAATCGGTTGATGTGCCGGATCAGGGTGGACTTCCCCGATCCCGAAAGGCCCATCACCACCTGAATTTGCTTTTCAGGGATTTCAAGCGACACATTGTCGATCCCAAGAACGTGGTTGTGCTGATCCAGAAGGTCCGATTTGGACAATCCTTTTTGGACCAGCGGCAACATTTTCTCGGGCGATTTGCCGAAGATTTTGTAGAGATTTTTAATGCTGACTTTGGTCTCAGTCATTGCCGTGCCCCTGTCGATATGCCTGTAGACGCTTGCCGTAGCTCTGCGTGACGCGGTCAAAGATGATGGCCAATGCAACGATGGCGAGGCCGTTCATGAGGCCAAGCGCGAGGTATTGGTTCGAAATTGCGCGAAGCACAGGAACACCGAGGCCTTTGACGCCAATCATCGATGCGATGACGACCATCGACAGTGCCATCATGATGGTTTGGTTGATGCCAGCAAAGATGTTCGGCAGGGCCAGCGGCACCTGAACACCCAAGAGTTTTTGCCGCGGTGACGCGCCGAATGCATCGGCCGCTTCGAGGACGTCTTTGTCCACCAAACGAATACCAAGGTTTGTCAGGCGCACGATTGGCGGGAGCGCGTAGATGCAGACCGCCAAAAGGCCGGGAACCTTACCGATGCCCAAGAGCATCACGACGGGGATCAGATAAACGAATGACGGAATGGTCTGCATCACGTCGAGGATAGGCGTGATGATGCCTTGTGTGCGGTCAGAGCGGGACATCAAGACGCCCAGCGGGATGCCGACCACAATACACACTAGCGTCGCGACAGAGATGATCGCGAGCGTGGCCATCGTGTCTTCCCACATATCGAAAATGCCGATGACGACAAAGGCCGCGACGGCTCCGATTGTTACTTTCCAAGATCGCGAACCCAGCCACGAGAGTGCGCCGACGATCACTAGAATGATTGGCCAAGGCGCTGCTAAGAGCAGCTTTTCCAGCCAGATCAGAAATTGCAGAAGTGGGTCGAAAAAGTTTTCGAGCGCTTCGCCATAGGTGCGCGAGAACGCTTTGAACGCCTCATCAACAGCTTGTTTCATGCCGCTCAATGTGCGGCGGCCAAGCGCGGGAAATTCCATCAAGAATTCCATTCTGTGTCCTTAATCCCAAATTTTGCCCAAGAACGGGAAACGGGGGGCACAGGCCCCCCGCATGTTTTCGTCAAATCGGCGATTAGAGTTCCGACTTGATGCCTTCGGCAGCTTCGGCGCTGACCCAGCTGCTCCACAGGTCTTCGTATTCTTCGAAGAAGTAGTAAGCAGCGTCTTCGCCAGTGGCCTGATTTTCGGTCATGTAGACGAGCATCGCGTTCATGACGTCACCCGGGAACACGCGTGTGCCGAGGTAATCAACAGCCAAGCCGCCCTCTTTCATCAGGCGATCGGTGATGACCGAGTGGACTTCGGACTCGGTGTAAGAGGAAGGCTGCGGATCGAGGCATTCCTGTTCAGGCTTCACAATGCAACCATCCCAGTTTTCGGATCCACCCCACGGGGTTTCCCAGTCCAGCATCTGGAGTTGGTATTTGCCGATCACAGCTGTCGGCGCCCAGTAGTAACCGAACCAGTATTCGCCGCGCTCAACTGCTTTGGCGATGGATCCGTCGAGGCCAGCTGCGGAACCGGGATCAACCAGTGTCCAACCTTTTTCTTCCATGTCAAAGGCACGGAAAAGGCTGGCGTTCGACAGTTGGCAACCCCAACCCGCAGGGCACCCCATGAACGCGCCGAGGGATTCGTCTTCGGCGTATGGGAAGAACTCTGGGTGTTCGAGCAGTTGTTCAACGGTCGTGATTTCTGGATGGTCAGCCGCGAATTTGGGATCAACCCACCAACCTTCGCCAAGTCCATCAATCGGGCCGCCGTTGACGGAATGCAGACGACCTTCGGCCATCGCAGCGTTCAGCGGATCGCGTACCGCGTTGATCCAAAGTTCGCCAGCCACGTCAGGCTGACCCTTTTCATTCATAGATGCGAAAGTGGTCGTGGTTGCACCCGGGACGAGTTCGACATCGCAGCCGTAGCCAGCTTCGAGGACGATTTTATCGACGTTTGCCATGAACTCGGCCGAAGCCCAGTCCATTTCAGCCATGGTTAGCGACCCACATTCTTCGGCCATTGCTGCGTTTGCAAAGCCTGCGGTGAGTCCAATGGCGGCGATAGTGCTAAGTGTCTTGATTTTCAACGGTCCAGTCTCCCTGGTCATATTTCATTTTGACGGGTCGCCGTTACGGCCCCTCTTTCGGACGCAGTCGAAATGCTGCAGCTGCACAAAAACGACAACGTATGTCGTAAACAGAACATATGATGGGTCACATGTAAACGAATTCAAGAAGTTCTTATTCGTTTGAGAGCATTTGGGGTTCGTTTGAAACAAGTTGACGGACGGCATGGACCCAAGCGTTTTGCTTCGCTACGGTGAGTAGGTTGTATCCAAACGGAGTCTGCACAGGTGCAGTCCTACAAACGAAGAAACCTGCTGAAATACGGTATCGCCGCTGCGGTTTTGACTGCATCGGGTGTGTCGGCGCGGGCGGGTTCAGTTGGTGGGCGACTCACGGTTGGACTATCGGGTGCATCACCTCTGGACAGTTGGGATGCACGGACGTTTTCGGATAGTTTCATGATTGCCTGCGGGCAGGGCGCTGTTTTTGACTGTTTGACCGAAGTGACGGCAGATGGGTCGCTGGTTGGTGAACTCGCCGAAAGCTGGGAGTCATCGGCAGACGGTCGCATTTGGACTGTCGCTCTTCGGCGTGGCGTAACCTTTCACAACGGAAAACCGTTTGTCGCGCAGGATGTGATCGACAGTTTCAACCTCCATCGCGGAACGTCATCAGGCGCGCGGGTTATTGTTGATGGCATTCAGGACATATCCCGTTTGTCCGACCATCAGGTGCGGTTCACGCTGACATCGGGGAACGCGGATTTTCCCTATCTGCTGTCCGACTATCACCTGATCATCTACCCGTCGGGCCAGATTGATGAAGCAATCGCCCAAGGGATTGGCACGGGCCTCTATCGTGTTGAGAGCTTTGAACCCGGGGTGCGGTTCGTCGGTCGTCGTGTGCAGAGTCACTATAAGGACGGCACGGCTGGATGGTTTGACCGCGTAGAATTTGTGGCGATGAATGATCGTGCGCGTCGGATGAATGCGCTTCTTACGGGGCAGGTGGATGCCGTTGATCGTGTGGACCCAGCGGCCGTATCGCGTCTCTCGACCCATCCTCGGATCAACGTGGTTGAGACGACGGGGAATATGCACCTCGCGTTTGGGATGCGCACCGACACCGCTCCGTTTGATGATCTGAATGTTCGGCTTGCGCTCAAGCATGGCATTGATCGGCAAGCGATTGTTGATCGGGTGCTGCATGGTCACGGACGGGTCGCGGCGGATAGCCCAATCGGACCTGCGAACCAGTTCTTTGCCAATCTTGCGCCTTTATCTCACGATCCGGATCGCGCAGCATGGCATTTGCGTCAGGCTGGATTGTCGAGTGTTTCGGTTGATCTGTTCACCTCTGATGCTGCGATGAATTTGTCTGCGGCTGAAGAATTCCGCACGGCTGCTGCACCTGCGGGGATTGATATTCAAATCAATGAGGCACCTTCGGTTGGCTACTGGGGTGATACATTCGGGAAGCAAGCCTTTGCAGCGACCTATTGGTCGGGACGCGTGACCGAGGACTGGATGTTCTCGACGGCCTATCACGCCGGTAGCCCTTGGAACGACACGCGCTGGGCCGATGGTCGGTTTGAGCAGTTGCTTGTCGCGGCGCGGGCTGAATTTGATCCCGATCTGCGGTCAGAACTCTATGCGGAAATGCAATTGATCCTGCGCGATCAGGGAAGCGCAATTATTCCTGCTTTTGCAAATTGGATCGGCGCGACCTCGGATCGCGTGGGGCGACCAGCGTCGATTGGCAACCTTTGGCCCATGGACAATGCGCGGATGGCAGAGCGGTGGTGGATCGCCTGACAGTTTCCCTTGCAGACTCGGCGGTATGGGCCTATATGGCCTCTCAACAGCGGCGCTGACGGTTCCGACCCGACGCTCCACCGGGAAAGATCGACGGGCCGCGAGCCCGTTTTTTTGTTTTTGGAGAACAGATGACTGATCTGATCGCCAAGGCGGCATTGGACCGCCGGATCGCAGAAATTATCACCCCTGTCATTGAGGACATGGGGTATGAAGTTGTGCGCGTCCGTTTGATGAAAAGCCTCAAGGAAACCACCTTGCAGGTCATGGCGCAGAAACCTGATGGCACCATCGAGGTGGATGACTGCGCTAAGATTTCGACCGCGCTTTCGGCAACGCTCGACGTCGAGGATCCGATCATTGAGGCCTACAGCCTCGAAGTATCGTCTCCTGGTATCGACCGTCCGCTGACACGTCTCAAGGATTTCGAACAGTGGGCTGGCAACGAGGCCAAGATCGAAACCAGCGAGATGATCGATGGTCGTCGGCGTTTCAAAGGCCAGCTTGCTGGTATCGAAGGTGATGAAGTTCTGATCACGCTTGATGAGCAGGGCGAGGACATCACCATCGGTCTGAAATTCGACTGGCTGTCAGATGCCAAATTGGTGCTGACAGATGAATTGATCCGCGAAGTTCTGCGCGGTCGTAAAGACAAGGGCCAAATCGATGAGGCCCAGTATGATGAAGTTGAAACCATCATTGATGGCGACGAGGAGTAAGAGATATGGCAATTACCTCTGCCAACCAGCTTGAGCTGCTGCAAACAGCCGAAGCCGTAGCCCGCGAAAAAATGATCGACCCGAACTTGGTCGTCGAAGCGATGGAAGAGTCGCTCGCTCGTGCAGCGAAATCGCGTTACGGCTCGGAAATGGACATCCGCGTGTCGATCGACCGCAAGACCGGTAAAGCGACCTTTACCCGCGTCCGTACCGTTGTTGCTGACGAAGAGCTTGAGAACTATCAGGCTGAGTTCACCGTTGAGCAGGCGAAGCAATATATGGCTGACCCGCAAGTTGGTGACGAATTCTCTGAAGAAGTTCCGCCAGTTGAGCTGGGCCGTATCGCTGCTCAGTCCGCAAAGCAGGTTATCCTTCAGAAAGTCCGCGAAGCTGAGCGTGACAAGCAGTACGAAGAATTCAAAGACCGCGCAGGCACCATCATCAACGGTTCCGTTAAGCGTGAAGAATACGGCAACGTCATCGTTGACGTGGGTGCTGGCGAAGCTGTCCTGCGTCGTAACGAGAAAATCGGCCGCGAAGCATACCGCCCGGGTGACCGTATTCGTGCATACGTTAAAGACGTTCGTCGTGAACCTCGTGGTCCGCAGATCTTCCTGTCGCGCACCGCTCCTGAGTTCATGGCTGAGCTCTTCAAAATGGAAGTGCCGGAAATCTACGAAGGCATCATCGAGATCAAAGCTGTCGCTCGTGACCCAGGTTCGCGCGCTAAGATCGCTGTTATCTCGTTCGACAACTCGATCGATCCGGTCGGCGCTTGCGTTGGTATGCGCGGTAGCCGCGTTCAGGCCGTTGTGAACGAGCTTCAGGGCGAGAAAATCGACATCATTCCGTGGAACGAAGATACACCAACCTTCCTCGTGAACGCACTGCAGCCGGCAGAAGTGTCGAAAGTGGTTCTGGACGAAGAAGCTGGCAAAATCGAAGTTGTTGTTCCTGAAGAGCAACTGTCGCTGGCGATTGGTCGCCGTGGTCAGAACGTGCGTCTGGCTTCGCAGCTGACGGGCCTCGACATCGACATCATGACCGAGGAAGAAGAATCCAAGCGTCGTCAGGCCGAGTTCGAAGTGCGCACTAAGCTGTTCATGGAAAACCTCGACCTCGACGAATTCTTTGCCCAGTTGCTGGTGTCCGAAGGCTTCACCAACCTCGAAGAAGTTGCATACGTTGACGTTGACGAACTGCTGGTCATCGACGGTGTGGATGAAGACACTGCAAACGAACTGCAGGCGCGCGCTCGTGATGTTCTGGAAGCCCAGAACCGCAAAGCGATGGAACGCGCACGTGAGTTGGGCGTTGAGGACAGCCTCGTTGAATTCGAGGGTCTGACACCGCAAATGATCGAAGCTCTTGCCGAAGACGGCGTGAAGTCGCTCGAAGATTTCGCGACCTGCGCGGACTGGGAATTGGCTGGCGGCTGGACCACTGTTGGTGGCGAACGCGTCAAGGACGATGGTGTCCTCGAGAAGTTCGACGTAAGCCTCGAAGAAGCTCAGGACATGATCATGACCGCTCGCGTCATGCTTGGTTGGGTTGACCCAGAAGAGCTTGAAGCGGACGCAGAAGATGAGATCGAAGAGGGGGCTGAGGAGTAATCCTCGGAGTTCTTGAGAATGACCCGCGGCGGACAACATAAAGATCGGGATATGGAGACTGAGCGCAAGTGTATCGTCACTGGCGAAGTTAAGCCTGTGTCTGGGTTGATCCGCTTTGTGGTTGGTCCTGATAATCAGGTTTACCCTGATATCATGGAGAAACTTCCCGGTCGGGGCATGTGGGTGTCAGCCACTCGCAGTGCTCTGGAACAGGCCGGAAAGGGTCAATTTTCACGGTCTGCTAAGGCACCTGTGACGGTGCCTGAAGGGCTCGCCGATGAAGTAGAGCGTCAACTTGTGCGCCGTGTGACCGATTTGATCGCACTGGCTCGTAAGGGCGGCTATGCCATTGGCGGTTTTGAGAAAGTTAAGGACTGGTTGGCAGGCGGAGAACGTGTTCGCGTTCTTTTGCAGGCCAGTGATGGGTCCGCGCGCGGAAAAACCAAACTCTGGACGCCGGAAGGCGCTCGGTATTTTGACTGCCTCACGGCTGATGAATTGGGTTTGGCTTTCGGGCGTCAAAGTGTGATACATGGCGCGCTCGCTTATGGCGGACTCAGCGACCGTGTTGTAGAGGAAGCCGCAAAGCTGAAAAGCATGCGTATAACTGACGGCGGCAATTCGGCCACCGGAAAGGAAAAAGTAGCTAGATGAGCGATAACGACGGAAAAAAACCTCTTGGTCTGCGTGGCGGTTCGGGAAATGTGAAGCAGAGCTTCAGCCACGGACGCACCAAGAACGTCGTGGTAGAGACCAAGCGCAAGCGCGTTGTGGTCCCCAAACCGGGTGCGGCCAAAACTGGTGGCACAACACGACCGACTGTAGGCGACCCCTCCAAGCGTCCGGCAGGCATTTCTGATGCTGAACTCGAACGCCGCATGAAGGCTCTCGCGGTCGCGAAAGCCCGTGAAGCCGAAGACGCCGCAAAGCGTGAGGCCGAAGACAAAGCACGCGAAGAAGAGCGTGATCGTCGCCGCGCCGAGTTGGAAGCTAAAGAACGCGAAGAGCGTGAGCGCGAAGAAGCGCTTCGCGTGAAAGCGGAAGAAGAAGAACGCAAGAAGCGCGAGGCCGAAGAGGCTGCACGCGCTGCTGCTGAAGAAAAGAAAGCCGCTGCTGCTGCGCCGGCGCCTGCTGCTGCGCCTGTGGGTGCAGAGGATGACCGCTCTGGTCGTTCTGCAAGCGTTGGCCCGCGCAAGGTTGATCGTCAGCGTGACGACAACCGTGATGACACCAAAAATGCGAAGGCCAAAGTGGCATCGCGTGACGGTGGCCGTCGTTCTGGCAAACTGTCGCTGAATGACGCGCTGGCAGGCGGTGACGGTCGTCATCGTTCGATGGCGTCGATGAAGCGTAAGCAGGAAAAAGCTCGTCAAAAAGCGATGGGTGGACAGGCGCAACGCGAGAAAATCGTTCGCGATGTTCAGCTTCCTGAAGCGATCACCGTTGCAGAACTCGCGAACCGTATGGCGGAACGTGTGGCTGATGTTGTGAAAGCTCTGATGCAGAACGGCATCATGGCAACACAGAACCAGACCATCGACGCAGATACCGCAGAACTGATCATCGAAGAGTTCGGCCACCGCGTACAGCGCGTGTCGGATGCTGACGTTGAGCAGGCGATTGAACAGGTTCAAGACAAAGCTGAAGACCTGAAACCGCGTCCGCCGGTCATCACCATCATGGGTCACGTTGACCACGGTAAAACGTCGCTTCTCGACGCGATCCGTAAGGCGAACGTTGTATCAGGCGAAGCTGGCGGCATTACCCAGCACATTGGTGCGTATCAGGTAACCACCGACTCTGGCGCTGTTCTGTCGTTCCTCGACACTCCGGGCCACGCGGCGTTTACGTCGATGCGTGCTCGTGGTGCTCAGGTGACGGACATTGTTGTTCTCGTTGTTGCGGCCGATGACGCCGTGATGCCGCAGACCATCGAAGCAATCGCACACGCGAAAGCAGCGAAAGTTCCGATGATCGTTGCGATCAACAAGTGCGATAAACCAGCAGCGAACCCTGATAAGGTCCGTACCGACCTCTTGATGCACGAAATCGTGGTCGAGAAGATGTCCGGTGACGTTCAGGACGTCGAAGTTTCGGCGAAAACTGGTTTGGGTCTCGACAACCTCCTCGAAGCGATCGCGCTTCAGGCAGAAATCCTCGAACTCAAAGCGAACCCGAACCGCGCTGCTCAGGGCGCTGTGATCGAAGCTCAGCTCGATGTGGGTCGCGGTCCGGTTGCAACCGTTCTGGTTCAGAACGGTACTCTGAAACGTGGCGATATCTTCGTTGTGGGTGAGCAGTGGGGTAAAGTCCGCGCGCTGATCAACGACCAAGGTGAGCGTGTAGACGAGGCTGGCCCGTCTGTTCCTGTTGAGGTTCTTGGCCTCAACGGCACTCCGGAAGCAGGTGACGTTCTCAACGTAACCGAAACCGAAGCTCAGGCTCGTGAGATCGCTGAATACCGTGCGCATGCTGCGAAAGAAAAACGCGCAGCGGCAGGTGCAGCGACCACTCTCGAACAGCTTATGGCGAAAGCGAAAGAAGACGAAAACGTCTCTGAGCTGCCTGTCGTTGTTAAAGCTGACGTTCAGGGTTCTGCCGAAGCAATCGTTCAAGCGCTGGAAAAAGTCGGCAACGACGAAGTCCGCGTTCGCGTCATTCACTACGGCGTTGGTGCGATCACCGAGACCGACGTTGGTCTTGCAGAAGCATCGGGCACTCCGGTTATCGGCTTTAACGTCCGTGCGAACGCACCGGCACGTAACTCCGCGAACCAGAAGGGCGTTGAAATTCGTTACTACTCGGTCATCTATGACCTCGTTGACGACATCAAAGCTGCTGCATCGGGCCTTCTGTCCGCAGAAATCCGCGAGAACTTCATCGGCTACGCGAACATCAAAGAGGTGTTCAAGGTTTCCAACGTCGGCAAAGTTGCTGGCTGTCTGGTCACCGAAGGCGTGGCTCGTCGTTCGGCTGGTGTGCGTCTGCTGCGTGATAACGTTGTTATCCACGAAGGCACGCTCAAGACCCTCAAGCGCTTCAAGGATGAAGTGTCCGAGGTTCAGTCCGGTCAGGAATGCGGTATGGCGTTCGAGAACTATGACGATATCCGTCCGGGTGACGTTATCGAGATCTTTGAACGTGAAGAAATCGAGCGCAGCCTGTAATCAGGCCGCGTTTCGCACAAAAGAAAAGGGACGGTCCAAAGCGGGCCGTCCCTTTTTCTTTGTCATGTCGGAAGAGGTTCCGATATTAGGCAGCGTTTGCTGGACGCCCCACGTATGTGCGGTTTCCAACGATAATCACAACGTTACCATTATCCGCGTCGCGCAGATATTTGCCCTGTAGGGAAACACTGCTGCCGATAATAATTGTACGGTACATTTTTAACACCTCAGGTTGTCGCCTAGCGGAAAAACTACCTGAGGTGCAGTTGTGAAATATAGATATCCCAAAGGATGATCTCAGAGCCAATCGCGTAGAATTGGAATCAGCGGAATGTCAGCGGGCGGCATGGGATAATCGTTCAGCTTATCCTTGCGCACCCAAGCCAGTTTTTGGCCCTCTTTTGGCTGTGGCGTGCCATTCCAACGCCGACATGCAAACAGCGGCATAAGAAGGTGGAAATCGTCATAGCTATGCGAGGCGAACGTCAGTGGCGCGAGGCAGGAGTTCCACGTTTCGATGCCGAGTTCTTCGTGGAGTTCGCGGACCAGAGCGGCCTCGGGTGTTTCGCCTGTTTCGACCTTACCCCCTGGAAATTCCCAGAGGCCTGCGAGCGATTTTCCCTCGGGCCGTTGCGCAAGCAGAACGCGCCCATCGACATCGATGAGCGCGACTGCTGAAACGAGGATAATCTTCTTTGTCACGACCGATAATCCGCGTTGATCCGGATGTATTCGTAGGTCAAATCGCAGGTCCAGACCGTCGCAGCGCCCATGCCGATGCCCAGGTCGACACCGATAACGAGCTCTTGGTTCTTCATGTAGGCGCTTGCGTCAGCCTCGGAATAGTTGGGGGCCCGCCAGCCGTTTTCGGCAACTGTGATGTCGCCAAACCGAATGGAAAGGCGGTCACGATCTGCTTCGGCGCCAGATTTGCCGACGGCAGCCACGATACGACCCCAGTTGGCGTCCTCGCCAGCAATTGCGGTCTTTACCAAAGGCGAATTCGCGATGGACATGCCGACCCGCTTTGCGTCGGCATCGTTCACAGCGCCTGTAACTTGGATCTCGACGAATTTTGTCGCGCCTTCGCCGTCGCGGATCACCTGATGCGATAGATCAAGCATGACGCGGTGCAGAGCGGCCTCAAAATCAGCGTTGCCAGTGACATCAACACCCGATGCGCCTGTTGCGCCGATAATGAGGGTGTCAGAGGTCGATGTATCGCTGTCGACCGTGATGCAGTTAAAGGTCTTATCGGTGAGTTTCGACAAGACGCCCTGAAGCGCCTCATACCCGATTTTCGCATCTGTAAAGATGTAGACGAGCATGGTGGCCATATCTGGCGCGATCATGCCTGAACCTTTGGCAATGCCAGCGATTTTCACGGTTTCACCGTTTACGGTGATTTCCGCAGCCGACCCTTTTGGGAAGGTGTCGGTGGTCATGATCGCCTTGGCCGATGCTGCGATCCCGCTCGCGTCGAGGTTTGCGGTCAGTTCACCAATTTTCGCGGTGATGCGCTCGTAGGGCAGAGGCTCCCCAATCACACCAGTCGAAGAGGTAAAGATGCGGTCAGCGTCGATGCCAGTCTGTTCGGCAACGCCAGCGCAAAGGGCAGCAACTGCTTCCACACCACGAGCGCCCGTGAAGGCGTTCGAGTTGCCTGAGTTCACGATAATGGCGGCCCGTCCCGCCTGTGTTTTCCCATTCTTGGCCTGACAGTCCAGAACGTTTGCCGACCGAGTGGCCGAGCGGGTGAAAACGCCCGCAACCGTGCTGCCCTTGACCAATTCGGCCAGCATCACATCGGTGCGGTTGTTGTATTTCACACCAGCCATTGCCGATGCAAAACGAACGCCATCAATGACCGGAAGGTCGGGGAAAGCCGCAGGGGCAAGAGGCGAGACGGGCATAGTTTTACTGCTCCAGCAGATCGAGGTTAGTCAGGGTGGTTGGGTCGATCGACCCGGCTTCGATGCGCGTAATTTCGGCATCTGCAGTAATCTGCGCGATATAAGCGGTGATCATCTCTTCTTGGATTTGAGCAGACAGTTCGTCGCGCATATCGTCGAGGGTCGGGTTTGCCTGATCGCGGGTTTCGTTCAGTTTGATGATGTGCCAGCCGAACTGTGTCTCAACAGGTTCCGACACGGTGCCGACTTCCATCGATACGACGGCTTGTTCGAACGGCTCGACCATCATGCCTGGTCCAAACCAGCCAAGCTGGCCACCGTTCGGGCCAGAAGGACCTGTCGACAGTTCGGTAGCGACAGTTGCGAAATCTTCGCCTGCATCAACGCGGGCTTTTGCAGCGAGCGCTTCTTCTTGGGTGGCCAAGAGGATGTGCGATGCATTGTATTCAGGTGTCGGTTCTGCGTTTGCGAATTGCGCGTCGTATGCTGCCTGAAGCGCTTCTTCGGTGATCGCTGCTTCTGACAGGGCCGAAATGCGTTCGCCTGCTTTGATCGAACGGGTTTCGTTTTCGATTGCGAATTGAGCGCGTGCTGGCAGTTCTGTCATTTCCTCAGCAAGCAACTGCTGTTGCACCAACTGCTCTAAAATACCGTCCCAGAGAACTTCGGGCGGGAGCTGCTGATATTGGGCGGGCAGTTGAGCCATCGTGATGATCATGTGCGACAGTGTAATGTCGGTGCCGTTAACGGTTGCGACAACGGTATTTCCGGTCGGTTCTTCGGCCTGCGCGTTGGCGGCAAAGAGGGCAAGGGCACTTACTGCTGCGAATGTAGCGAATTTCTTCATCAAATCTTTCCCAATTCAGCTGCGAAAGCCCCGCAGCGTTGACACTTTATGGCCCTCCCCTTACATCCCGATGAGGCATTGAGGGGGCCGTCTTGTCACCTGTTTAGGCCTTGCCGCCGTAAGCGACAAGCAACCTCCTCATCATAACGACGTCATTAGGCCCCATTTCGAGGGCGCGGAGAGAACATGCTGGGATTCGGAACGCTGGCCAAAAAGGTGTTTGGCACCGCGAACGACCGCAAGATCAAGGCAACCAAGCCGATCATCGCAAAGATCAACGCGCTGGAGCCCGAATTTGAAAAGCTGTCGGATGAGCAGCTGATCGAGAAGTCGAGCGATTTTAAGGCTCGTATCGAAAACGGTGAATCGTTGGATTCTCTGCTCCCCGAGGCCTTTGCCAACTGTCGTGAAGCAGCGAAGCGCGCATTGGGTCTGCGGGCCTTTGATGTGCAGCTGATGGGCGGTATTTTCCTGCATCAAGGTAACATCTCCGAGATGAAGACCGGTGAAGGTAAAACGCTTATGGCGACCTTTGCGGCCTATCTGAATGCGCTCACAGGTAAAGGTGTCCACGTTGTGACGGTGAACGATTACCTCGCACGTCGTGACGCGGAATGGATGAGCAAAGTTTACGGCGCGTTGGGCCTGACTACGGGCGTTGTGGTTCCACAGCAGCCCGAAGATGAGAAGCGCGCTGCATACGCTTGCGACATCACCTACACGACCAACAACGAACTTGGTTTCGATTACCTTCGTGACAACATGAAGTCCGAACTGAGCCAGATGATGCAGCGCCAGCACTATTTCGCGATTGTGGACGAGGTCGACTCGATCCTTATCGACGAAGCGCGGACACCGCTGATCATTTCTGGTCCAGCTCAAGACCGTTCGGAGCTCTACAAAGCGATTGATGCGTTGATCCCCGAGTTGGTCGATACGCACTACACCATGGATGAAAAGTCCCGTCAGGTGACCTTTACCGACGAGGGCAACGAATTCCTCGAAGAGCGTCTGCGCGCCGCTGGTATCCTGCCCGCGGATCAATCGCTCTATGACCCTGAGAGCACCACTGTTGTTCACCACGTGAACCAAGGTCTGCGCGCTCACAAGCTCTTTACCAAAGACAAGGACTACATTGTTCGTGATGGCAACGTCGTCCTGATCGACGAGTTCACAGGTCGTATGATGGCAGGTCGTCGCCTGTCGGACGGTCTTCACCAAGCGATCGAAGCCAAAGAAGGCTGCGCGATCCAACCCGAGAACGTTACCCTCGCGTCGGTGACATTCCAGAACTACTTCCGCCTCTATGAAAAACTGGGCGGCATGACGGGTACGGCGATGACCGAAGCTGACGAGTTCATGGAAATTTATCGTCTCGGCGTGGTCGAAGTTCCGACCAACCGCCCGATTGCGCGTAAAGACGAACACGATCAGGTATATCGTTCGGCTCAGGAAAAGTTTGACGCAATCGTTAAAGAGATCGGTAAGGCGCATGAGAAGGGCCAGCCGATCCTCGTCGGTACGACCTCGATTGAAAAATCGGAATTCTTGTCCCAGCTTCTGACCGCTGCGAAAATCCCGCACAACGTTCTGAACGCGCGTCAGCACGAGCAAGAAGCGCAGATCGTTGCAGAGGCTGGTAAGCTCGGTGCTGTGACGATTGCGACGAACATGGCGGGCCGTGGTACCGACATTAAGCTTGGCGGTAACGTTGAACATAAGGTTCTCGAGGCGATTGCCGCGAACCCCGAGGCTGACCCCGAAGCCATCCGTGCGCAGATCGAAGAAGCACACAAGGGCGACGAAGAGGCGGTTAAGCAGGCGGGCGGTCTGTTCGTTCTGGCAACAGAGCGCCACGAATCCCGTCGTATCGACAACCAGCTCCGTGGCCGTTCGGGTCGTCAGGGTGACCCAGGTCGTTCGGTGTTCTTCCTTTCGCTTGACGATGACCTGATGCGTATCTTTGGGTCCGAGCGTCTAGAGAAAGTTCTCTCGGGCCTTGGCATGAAAGAGGGCGAAGCGATCATTCACCCGTGGGTGAACAAGTCGCTCGAACGCGCTCAGGCTAAGGTCGAAGGCCGCAACTTTGACATTCGTAAGCAGCTCTTGAAATTCGACGATGTGATGAACGATCAGCGTAAGGTGATCTTTAAGCAGCGTCGCGAAATCATGGAAGCGGCGGACCTGTC
>JAYPVO010000028.1:6513-17442 GCA_038134645.1 Paracoccaceae bacterium | reverse complement strand
TCAGGAACCGCGCATCCGCGTCGCGTTCCACCACCGCATCAATCGCAAAGAGGCGTGTCGCATCGCGGAACCGCTGTTCAGGGCGCGGACGCGAGGGCGACCCGATGGGGGCGGCGCGCACGGTCATGGTGAACCGCGATTTCGACAGAGGAACCGCAACGCCCGCCCCTTCGGCACCTGTGCGGGCCTTCACCTCGGCCCAGAGCGTGCCCATGGGTTGCCAGTCGATACTGTAGCCACCTGCCCCGTCCGCCACACGGATCGGCGTTTCAAGCGTAAGCTTGCGCGAAAGGATCGGCAGGGTCATTCCATACCTCCCAACCGAAGGGTGCGATAGCGTTCCACGAGCGAAGCCACCATCGGCGGCATCAGGTCACGACCAGCGGTTTCACCGTGGCGGAAGTCGTAGAAATGGGCGGCGAGCATGAGGACGGCTTGGGCCAGGTCATCTGGGATGTCGGACCAGTTCGGGCCATAGCCCGCCACGAAATTCATCCGCGCAGAGCCACCCGATGCGATCATCGGCAAGGCCAGCCCCAGCGCCACGAGGCGCGGACGATGGAGGTCAGCGACCAGCACCCACGACGACTGCGACACAGGCGTTTCAGCGCCCAAACGGTCGATCAAGGTCAGCGATGAGACAGCAGAGACAGGCCCCACAGGGAGCACCGCGTCAGAGGTCGACCGCCAGCGATAGACCGTCCAGCTAAAGTCGCGCTGGATCAGGATCTTCCCCGTGCGGGCCTCAATCGCGGCAAGGGCGGCACGGAGCGCCGCGACCAGCACGCCGTCTTGCAAACCATCGTCGGCAAAGCCCGACCCCAGTCGCAAATGGTCTTTGAATTCAGCGACCGGAAGTGCCGCGAGGGGCACCGTGGTCTGTTCGACTAACATCATCACATCTCTCCGAAATTCCGGTCGGTTGAGGTCCGCGCGGTCACTGGCCCTTCTCGGGCGGGGACATGCTAGTGGGGTCAGGAGCCCCGCGCGGACCGTGGGGCGGCCTCCGCCGCCCGTGGATCAGCCCGCTTAGGCGGTGCCGAATTTCAGCAGTTTGATCGCGTTAAAGTCGCTCACCGCGCCGCCCACACGTTTGGTCGCGTAGAAGAGGACATGCGGTTTCGCAGAGAACGGATCGCGCAGCACGCGCACGTCAGGGCGTTCAGCGATGGTGTAGCCATTGGCAAAGTCACCAAAGGCAATGGCCATTGCGTCCGCCGCCACGTCTGGCATGTCCTCGGCGATGAGCACCGGATACCCCATGAGACGCGCTGGTTCGCCTTGGCTCAGGCCATCGGACCAGAGGAAACGACCGTCGGCGTCTTTGAGTTTGCGCACGGTGCCTGCGGTTTTGGAGTTCATCACAAAGGTCGCGTTGGCGCGGTATTCAGCCCCCAGCGCATAGACCAGTTCGATGATCGGATCGCCGTCATCAATCGCGCCAGCGGTGCCAGTGACCACATAGCCGATGTTGCCCCAGGTCCAGATCATCTCGTCCACGGTCGGGTAGTCGAGGAAGCCTTTGGGCTTGTCCACGCCGTCACCGTTCACGAAAGCAGACGCCTCGGAGCGGGCGAATTTGTCAGCGATACGGCCTGCGAGCCAGCCTTCGATGTCAAAGGCGCTGTCGTCGAGCAGACGTTGCGAAATCTTCGGCATGGCCGAAAGTTCGTTGACGGGAATGGTGATGCGGTCGATCTGCGGGGTTGCGGTCTCGGACAGGTTCGCGGCCTCATTCGCCCAGCCAGAGCCCATCTCTGTGTGGTCGATCAGGACATCGTAAGAGGTCGATTCAACGGTGACGATGCTGGCAATCGCGCGGATCGATGCGGTCGCGGTGAGCGCCGATTTGATCGTGTCAGAGGTCTGCGGATCAACGAGGTAGCCACCGTCTGCCGCAACAGCGGTCGACATGGCCTTGCCTTCGAGGGGCAGGTCACGAAGGCCCTCGTCCTCGCCCGAACGGAGGTAGGCGGCAAAGGCCTTTTGGTGCGGTGCCTCAATCATCTCAGCGCCCGAAAGCGCGGGGCGCGACGCCATCAGGGATTTACGGTCATATTTGGTCATGCGGTCTTCCTGCTGCTGAAGTTTGGCGTGAACGCCGTTAGAAAACTGTTTGAATTCGCTTACGAAATCGGTGATCGCCGATTTCAGGTCTTGGACCGGAGACATGTCTTCTCCGGCCCGAGGGGTGGCCTCGGGTTTGGTCATTTTCGGTCCTCTCGGATGGGTCGGTTAGTCGGGGATCAGCGCGGTTCTCGCCTGCCGAAACGCATCGGCCAGATCGCGCAGATCAGTGGTCAGCGCATCGTCGGATTTGCCCGCAACGCGCGCTTCGGGCAGCATCGGAAAGGTGACGAGCGACACTTCCCACAGCTCGACCTCGGTCAAGAGGCGCTGGCCGTGGTTGGTTTTCGTGGATTTCACCGTGCGATAGCCGATGGACAGCCCGTCAATAGCCCCCGCTGCGATCAGCGCAGCCGCCTCGCGACCCTTTTCGACATCGGTGAGGATGCGGCCTTTGACCCAGAGGCCACGGTCGTCTTCGCGGATGTCGTCCCAGATGCCGATGGGCTGCGCGGGGTCATGCTGCCAGAGCATTTTCACGCCCGACCGTTTCGCAAGCGACGCATCATAGGCGCCACGAGCGACCACATCGTTGCCTTGATCGACGGCATCAAAGAGGGAGGCGTAGCCTTCGATGATATGGCCGTCTTTTAGCGCAATATCACCCGATAAGCGGCTGAATTTATGTTCTAATTCCATCATTCTATCCTGTCACAATGCGGATGATTTCCAGCCCAAAGATCAGCGCGAAAGACGCGATGACCAGCCACAAGAGGCCTTCGACTTTGGCCACGATGGCCTCGATCCGGCTCAGGCGGGCTTCGAGTTGGGCGAACCAAAAGTCATTCACGGGGGCGGAGCGATTGGGGAGCGGCACGATATTATCCTGCATCGCCAACCTCAATCGCGGGCAGACCCAAGAGCGACCGTTTTTCCGCCGCCGTCAGAAAGGTTGCATCGCCCACACGCCGCCATGCGGCTTCGCGTTCGGTAGCAAGCGCGGGGATCTGGTCGAGGTCGGGCCGCAGGTCGATCCGTTCGCCCGTGAAATCCGACAGCCAATCAGCAATGACCGAGGTCACGCGGGTGGCGAGCGGCAGGACGGTCAGGCGGTAAAACGCGCGGTTGGCCTCTTGGTAATTGGCGTAGGTCGCGTCCCCAGGGATGCCGAGCAGCATCGGCGGCACGCCAAAGGCAATCGCGATCTCGCGGGCGGCGGCCTCTTTGGTTTTCTGGAACTCCATATCAGACGGGCTAAAGCCCATCGGTTTCCAATCGAGCCCACCCTCTAGCAACATCGGACGGCCTGCATTGCGGGCACCTTGGTGCATGGTTTCCATCTCGTGCAAGAGGCGGTCGTATTGGTCGCTGCTGAGGCTGCCCTGACCGTCCGCGCCTTTGTAGACGATCGCGCCAGACGGACGCGCCGCGTTATCAAGGAGCGCCTTGGACCAGTTCGACGCGGCGTTGTGCACGTCGATGGCAGAGGCCGCGGCCTCGAGCGGTGAAAACCCGTAGTGGTCGTTTTGCGGGTGGAAGGATTTGATGTGGCAGATCGGGCTTGCGCCCTCGCCCACGGTGAAACGGTGTTTCTTGCCCGCGACGGTGTAGTCGTAGCCGATGGGCCAGCCGTCCGCGCCTTGGACGATGGACATGCGTTCGGGGCGCAGGGCGTGCAGTTCCACGGGGAGGCTGCCATCGCCCACGGCCTCAATATACGCGTCACCCGACAGGAGGAGGTAGCCATAGACCGCCTCGAGCAGTTCAGCGCGGCCTTGGGCGGCGTTCGGACGGGCGAGGAGGTCAGCGACAGGATGCGCGTCATAGCGGCGGTCGCGGTCTTGCAGGATCAAGGGCAGCGCGGCGGCGGCCTCTGCGATCATGCGAACCGCACGGAACCCCACAGGATTGCGGGTAAAGCCCGATTTGGTCAGCGTCACCGTATCGCGGGCGGACCAGACAGCGCGGCCAGCGCCCATCGCCAGCACCTTGCCCGTAGCCGAGGCTTTGACCTCAACAGGGGCGTCCTGCGCCGTGCCACGCTTTAGAAAGTCAAACATCCATCGCTCCTTCGTTTCAGCCCCAATTGCGTCGTTGGAGCCAATATGCAGGAAAGGTGTTCACATCCCCCCAACGCAGCGTGCGCAGGGGGGCGCAACAGGGCGTCAGAGGTGACGCACACGGGGGGCTTGCCATGTTGCGGCGGGGGCAATCATCAGATCAAAGAGCGCCCAAACGAGGGCATCGACTCGGTCTGGGGAGCCCTGCCCCTGAAACCCATTGGCGGTCATCAGGCACATCTGATCCTCGAGCGCACCCAAGGCACGCCCATGATGCACCCGCCCTTGTTCGTAGAGGGCAGCAACGGGTTCGGCGCGGGCGACCTTGCCCTTGGAGGCACGAACGGGGCGATATGGGACGAGCGGGTCGATCTGGCGCACGACCTCTTCGACCAGAGCGCCGCCTTGGTTCACCTCGGCCACCATACGGTCGGCCCCATGACGGTGGAGCGCATCGACCGCCGCCTGCGCCCATTGCGACGGTGAGGCGGCAGAGACGGTCGCGTCCTCGATCACATAGGCACGCCAGTTTTGCGGCGGGCCATCGGTGACAACGCCCGCCACGATGATCCCGCAGTCGTCCGACCCCTTATGCCCTGTGACGGGCGGATCGACGGCGACAACAACGCGGTCGCACTGCGGAATACGGTCCACCCGCGAGGTTTCGAGCATCTGCGAGGTCCAGAGCGCGCCCTCGGCATCGGCCAAGAGCACGCCGTCCAATTCCTGTCGACCGAGGCGGGTGCCCGCGTAGCGGCGCTGCACCTCGTCTAGAAACCCCGCGGCGAGGTTCGCACGGTTGGCAGAGGTCGGCGCGTGGGTCACGACTGTGCTATCGCGGTCGAGTATGCCCCGCAGCACCGACGCATTGCGCGGCGTGGTCGTCACGCATGCCCGAGGATCATCGCCCAGACGCAGGCCGAATTGGATCATGTCCCATGTTTCCTGTCCCTTCTTCCACTTCGCGACTTCATCCGCCCAGACGGCATCGAACTGGGGTCCGCGCAGGCTCTCAGGATCAAAGGCGGAAAAGACCTGCGCGATGGCACCGTTGGGCCATTGCAGCATCTTGCGGCCCGCGATCCATGTGGGGCGGCGATCAGGGGGCGAACAGGCCATGATCCCGCTGTCGCCAAAGATCATAACCTCGCGGGCCTGATCATAGGTTTCACCGACGATGGCGACACGGGCGGCGCGGCCTTTGTCCATCGGGCGCGAGCCTTCGACTTGGGACCTCACCCATTCGGCCCCTGCCCGCGTTTTGCCAGCCCCTCGCCCGCCAAGGATCACCCAAGTGCGCCAATCGCCCGAAGGCGGCACCTGATGGTCCAAGGCCCAGAAGTCGAACAAAAAGGGCAGAGCGCGAAGCTCTGCCTGTGTGAGTTTATTCAGAAACTGCGTCTGCTCTGTGGGCGTCCCTGATGCGATCAAGTCTGCACCCGAGCGACACCCGCACGGCGTCAAAGTCGATTTCTCCATTCTCTGGACCCTCTTTGTATTTGTCGTGGAATGCCTCTTCGGCTTTGCGGACCCGCACGAACATCTCTTGCAAAACAGCAAGCTGTGCGGTGGCCTTTTTCGGCGCGTCGGTGTTGCCGACCTCTGCCTCTGCGATCAATTCGTGCAGCAATTTCAGGGTGCTGTCGTAGACCTCGCTCACCTCTGAGAGGCGTGATCGCTTTTGGTCTGCCTGTTGTTGGTCCCGATTTATCATTGGTTGTTCCCTATCGGTTGCCCCGCCAGATCGAGAAACGACAAAGGGCGGCCCAAAAGGACCGCCCTGCGTCTTCTAGCCTGTGATGACTTTACCCGAAGGGTGCGAAGGACCGGTTAACCGACCGTTCGCATCAGTTCGCTGCACGCTCCAATTCGCGGTAAGCGGCGACGTTGCGGTTATGCTCGTTCAGAGTGGCCGCAAAGACGTGACCGTCCGCAGGGTTCAGCGTTTTCGCGACAAAGAAGATGTAGTCGCTCTGTTCGGGGTTCAGAACCGCCTCGATGCTGGCCTTGCCAGGGTTGGCAATCGGCGACGGCGGGAGGCCCGTGATAACATAGGTGTTATAGGGCGTTTCGCGTTGCAGCTCGCTCTGGCGCAGACCACGGCCCAAGGAGCCTTGGCCTTTGGTGATGCCATAGATGACGGTCGGGTCTGTTTGCAGGCGCATGCCCTGTTCCAGACGGTTGATAAAGACCGAAGCCACCAGCGGACGCTCTGACGCGATGCCTGTTTCTTTTTCCACGATAGAGGCAAGGGTCAGCGCCTCTTCGGGGGTGTCGAACGGCAGGTTATCAGCGCGGTTTTCCCATGCCTGTGCGAGGATGGTCGCCTGTGCGGCCTCCATACGGGACAGGATGTCGGCAACGCTTGCGCCTTTGGTGAATTCATAGCTGTCAGGCGACAAAGAGCCCTCAGCGGGGATCACATCCACATCACCGTCGAGCGTATCAATGGCGTTGAGGCTGGTCATGATCTGCCAGCTGGTCACACCTTCGGCGATGGCGATACGGAAACGGGTGTCGTTTTGGCCAGCCACGGTGGTGTAAATCTCGGGCACATCAGAGCCGAGTTCGAAATCCGCAACCTCGTCGTAACGAGCGGTTTCGGGGTCCATCTGGCGGACCTCAACGGTCGCAGCGTTCACGCCGATGCGGTAGAGAATTTCGGTGCCACAGGTGCTCTGCCCGCCGCGGGTGATGATATCGATGATCGATTCCATCGAGGCCGCCGCTGGCACGATAAAGCTGCCCGCCTTAAGCTGGCTGCCTGCACCAGTGAAATCCACGCCCATGTTGAAAATCATCTTGGACGAAATCGCGCCTTGCTGATCCAGATTGTCCGCAACGCGACGGAAGTTCGTCCCGCTCGCCACTTCCAAACAGATCGCCTGTTCAAGAGGGCCTTCGACCCGATACTGCGATTTACCCCAGAGGACGACGCCCCCTAGGATAAACAGCAGAACAATCAGGAACGACAGCGCGTTAGACGCGATGTTACGCCACATTAGCTGATTTTCCCGAAGATCACGCTCGCGTTGGTGCCGCCAAAGCCGAAGGAGTTCGACAGAGCCACGTCAATCTTACGCTCGACTTTCTTGTTCGGCGCGAGGTCAACGGGGGTCTCGACAGCAGGGTTATCAAGGTTGATCGTCGGCGGTGCGACCTGATCGCGGATCGCAAGGATCGAGAAGATCGCTTCAATCGCGCCAGCAGCACCCAAGAGGTGACCTGTCATCGACTTGGTCGAGGACATGGTGACGTTGCCAGCGTGATCGCCGAGCATACGTTCAACTGCGCCCAATTCGATGGTGTCCGCCATGGTCGAGGTGCCGTGTGCGTTGATGTAGTCAATCGCCGAGGGTTCCAGACCTGCGTCTTTGAGAGCGGCAGCCATACAACGGCCAGCGCCTTCGCCATCCTCGGATGGAGCGGTGATGTGATACGCATCGCCCGACATGCCGTAGCCCAGCACTTCAGCGTAGATTTTCGCGCCGCGTGCTTTGGCGTGTTCGTATTCTTCGAGAACAACGATACCTGCGCCCTCGCCCATCACGAAGCCATCGCGGTCCGCGTCATAGGGGCGCGATGCTTTGGTCGGTTCATCCGCACGTTTGGTCGACAGCGCCTTACACGCGTTGAAACCAGCGATACCGATTTTGCAGATCGCAGCCTCAGCGCCACCAGCAACCATCACGTCAGCCGCGCCGTATTTAATCAGGCGAGCCGCGTCACCAATGGCGTGAGCGCCCGTGGAACATGCGGTCACGACAGAGTGGTTCGGACCCTTAAAGCCGTATTTGATCGACACCTGACCCGAGATCAGGTTGATCAGCGCACCGGGGATAAAGAACGGCGACACGCGGCGCGGGCCTTTTTCTTCGATCATCACAGCGGTTTCAGAGATCGATTTCAGACCACCGATGCCAGAGCCGATCAGAACGCCAGTGCGTTCTTTGTCGGCGTCAGCCTCAGGTTTCCAGCCCGAATCCTCGACCGCTTGAAGCGCGGCGGCGTAGCCAAAGAGGATAAAGTCATCGACCTTACGCTGCTCTTTGGGTTCCATGTATTTGTCAGCGTTAAAGGTCGCATCAGAGCCGTCGCCGCGTTTGACTTCGCAGGCGTAAGTGGTGCCCAGCCCTTCGGGATCAAAGCCCGAAATACGGCCAGCGCCAGACTGCCCATCCAATAGGCGGGTCCAGGTTTCTTCAACCCCATCCGCCAACGGTGTGACAAGGCCCAATCCGGTTACGACGACACGGCGCATATTCTGCCCTCAACTCTTGTTCTCAATTCATTTCCAAATAGCGCGTTACCCCCCCTTTGGGCAAGGCAACTCGCGCCATTCAGACCGCGTTATTTACTAAAACTTGGGGATTGGGGCGTATTTGATCAATATGATGTTCGTTTTCCGCCTCTTCTGCGTGGTCTTTATCACCTTGGCACCCCTCCGTTCGGCCACTGCGGCTGAGGATGGGGTGGATTGCCGTGCGGTTCATGACCTCGCGACGATCATTGTGGCGCAACAGATCGCGCTCACCGACCCGACCCAAGAGCGCGCGGCGCTGGATCATTTGGCGCGAAACGGTGGGCGGTTTGATGCGGCCTCGGTTCGGTGGATGATCGGGGACAGGGTGAATTCTGACGCGCGCGCGGCGCTCGCGAATGCGGCGCAACTGGGCGCTACGATCGCATCGCGGTTACAGACCCAGACACAGTCACAGCGGGCCGCGATGGGTGGTGCGATCATCGCGGAAAACCGCATCGTGATTGAGGCTGCGATGGCCGCCCTTCCCCGCCTGTCCGACCTCTGCGAGAGCCAAGCGCGCGCGCAGTCCTATTCGACTGCCGATGCACCGCTGATCACACCGCGCAAGGCGGCGGTAAACGGTGTGCTGGGATTTCTCGCGCTCGTCACCGCTGGCGTCATGATCGGACGGGTTATCGCGCTCCAGCACGCGAAAGCCCGTCGTTTCACCTGCGCGATCACGACAACGATCACCCACGCTGACAGGGTGATTCCCGTGCGGATCATCGACATCAGCCGCTTGGGGGCCAAGATCGCCCTGACCGAAACGGCGGTGATTGAAGCAGGCCAGCGGATTGCGATTGCGATCAACGGTCAGCCCGCGCTGTGCCGCGTTGCATGGGCCAATGCACATGTCAGCGGGATCAAATTTCGCAGCGCCCTCACAGAGGCGGAACTGGCCACGACACTGGGCCACGGCCCGAGGGTTGAACAGAGCCGCAAACGGTCTGAACGTGGTAAAACGGTCCGCCAAAATGAAAACGGCACCCCGAGGGGTGCCGCAATCAATACCTTGAAATCCAGTTAATTACTGAGCTTCAGAGATGAACTTTACAGCGTCGCCGAAGGACTGGATGGTCTCAGCAGCGTCGTCTGGGATTTCGATACCGAATTCTTCTTCGAAAGCCATAACCAGCTCTACGGTGTCGAGGCTGTCTGCGCCGAGGTCATCGATGAACGATGCATTCTCGGTCACTTTTTCCTCTTCAACACCCAGGTGCTCAACTACGATTTTGCGCACACGATCAGCGACATCGCTCATATCAAGTCCTCACGTTCAATAGGGCTTTCGGCCCGTTCTTTTGTGTGCCCCGCGGGGCGGTTAACTGCCCGCAGGGGGCGCCCACGAACGTAACGTCATCTGTCACATCCGGCGGGTATCACAGGGCCTATAGCAGAGAATTACGCAGAGGCAAACGCTTTCAGCCATCCACATCATCGGTTGCGTGAATTGGGTTATTCAAGATCACCTTGCAGGACTTGCGCACGTAAACCTCGGCCTGCGCTGGAACTGGTTCATCTGGCAGGTATTTCTGAATAATCGCCTTGGGCACCTGAATCACCGCCAAATCGATTGAATCAGGGTCGGTGCCAAATCGCGCGGCATAGCCGTTGATCTCTTCGGCCAAGGTGCTGGCCTCAAAATTGACCTTTGCGCGGTTCGACGCCGTGATGCCCGAACGCACCAAGAACCGCTTTGGCACAGCAAAGAGCAAGATCGCAGCGGGCCGATCCAAGGTGGCGAACCGCACGGATTTCACCGCAGAGCGCAGCGCGCCCGCCTCCCCGTCCATTTGCAGGGTCTTGGTCATAAACACACGGTAGCGTTCATGCGCCCAAACCCACGCTTCGGCCAAGAGATCTTCCATCGAGCCAAAGCGGTGATAGAGCGATCCCACGGATACTTTCGTGCCTTTAGATACTTGTTGCACCGTAACGCCCGGTGCTGTCGCCAAATGATCAGCGAGCCACACAAACACATCTTCGTCGGTAAATCCCGATTTGCGCCCCATCCCAAATCTCCGTCCACGTCTTTTATTGTTGTGAGAAGATTCTAATAAAAAGGGGCAGCCGATGGCTACCCCTATACGTGTAAATGGTGAGTTGACTTTACGTAAGGTTGCGCACTGTCGCCTTAGAGCATCGCCATGCCGCCGTTCACGTGAACGGTCGAACCTGTGGTGTAGCCGGCCTCGTTCGACGCGAGGTAGAGAACCGCAGCTGCGATCTCTTCTGGGGTGCCCATGCGTGCGGCTGGGATCTGAACGTTGATCTTTTCTTTCTGATCGTCGGTCAATTTGTCGGTCATTGCGGTCGCGATGAAGCCAGGTGCAACGCAGTTCACGGTGATCCCGCGGCTTGCCACTTCGTAAGCGATGGACTTCGACATGCCGACCATGCCTGCCTTGGAGGCTGCATAGTTCGCCTGTCCCGGGTTACCTGTAGCGCCAACGATGGACGAGATGTTCACGATGCGGCCCCAGCGGGATTTCATCATGC
>JAYPVO010000028.1:0-6413 GCA_038134645.1 Paracoccaceae bacterium | reverse complement strand
ACGATGGACGAGATGTTCACGATGCGGCCCCAGCGGGATTTCATCATGCCACGGATCACGCCTTTGCACAGACGCATGGTCGAGGTGAGGTTGACCTCAAGCACGCTCGACCATTCGTCGTCGGACATGCGCATAAAGAGGTTGTCCTTGGTGATGCCAGCGTTGTTGATCAGAATATCAACCGAACCCATCAGATCAGCGGCTTGTTTCGGCAGCGCGTCAACGGCGGCTGCATCGCTGAGGTTACAGGTCAGCACGTGAACGCGGTCGCCCAGTTCAGCAGCCAGTTCATCGAGAGGCCCCTGACGGGTGCCCGACAAAGTGACCGTTGCGCCCGCACCGTGCAGCGCCTTAGCGATTGCGCCACCGATACCACCCGAAGCGCCTGTGATCAGCGCGTTTTTACCTGTGAGATCAAACATCTTATATCCTTTCTTCCGCCCGCGTTGGGGCAGGTTCAATTAGCCTTTGAGAGCTTCAACAGCGGCAGCAATATCGTCAGGGGTGCCAACGTTGTTGGTCGCGACATCCTTGCTGATGCGTTTGATCATGCCCGACAGCGCCTTGCCTGCGCCGATTTCCCATGCCTCGGTCACGCCTTGATCGGCCATCCACAGCACGCTTTCGCGCCAACGCACGGAACCCGTGACCTGCTCGACCAAGAGCGAACGGATCATCGCAGGATCAGAGATCGCAGCGGCGCGCACGTTTGCAACAACTGGCACAGCGGGCGCGTTGATCTGAACGTCGTCCAGCGCCTCTGCCATCACGTCAGCAGCAGGTTTCATCAGTGCGCAGTGGAACGGTGCAGATACAGGCAGGAGAAGCGCACGTTTCGCGCCTTTTTCCTTGGCGATGGTCAGCGCGCGTTCAACGGCCTCTTTGTGGCCCGACACCACGACCTGCGAGGGGTCGTTGTCGTTTGCGGCCTGACAGACTTGGCCTTGCGCCGCTTCTTCGGCGACAGCGGTCGCAGCTTCAAAATCGAGGCCGAGGAGAGCCGCCATCGCGCCAACGCCAACTGGCACGGCCTCTTGCATCGCGGTGCCACGGGTGCGCAGCAGACGAGCAGTATCCGCAACCGAAATCGCACCAGCCGCAGCCAGCGCCGAATATTCACCGAGCGAGTGACCCGCGACGTAATCCGCAGCGGTGATCGACACGCCCTCAGCCTCGAGCGCGCGCATCGCCGCCAAAGAAGTTGCCATCAGCGCGGGCTGTGCGTTTTTGGTCAGCGTCAGGGTCTCAATGTCCCCGTCCCAGATCAGCGACGACAGGCTTTCGCCGAGCGCGTCATCAACTTCGTCGAAAATGGCTTTGGCTGCCGGATAAGCATCGGCCAGTGCCTTGCCCATTCCAATGGCTTGGGCGCCCTGCCCCGGAAATACGAATGCCCGCATGTGTCACTTCCCTTTGGTAACGTTTTCTCTGCCTTAGCGTGTCGCGGGCCACATCACAAGAATTCGTAAACGTGAAAAAGGCGACCCAATGGGCCGCCCGTTAAAGAAAATGGCTTAAAATATTAGGCAGGAACGGCAATGAGGTCTTTGCCCAGACGATCGCGCAGCGCCTCAATCCGAGGGAGCGGACCATAGGCGACCTCTAGCAACGTGGTCGAATTGCGATAGCGGAGCATTAAGGCACCATGGCCCTTTTCGCCGCGCTCGCGGTCGATGAATAGACCGCTGAAGGATTTGAAATCATAGCGCCCGATGAGTGACGGACGACCTGCGTGGTTGCGAACAACCTCGCGCAGTTCGCGGACGTTGGTGTCGAACTCCAGTTCAACCTCTGAGCCGCGTGTCGCGTAGCGGAAACAAAATGCGGAAATCACAGCGAGGAAAACCGTCAGGCCGATTTTAATGACCTGCACACCGTCTGACACGATGCTGGATGGCAAAAGCCACATGCCCACAGCGGCCAAAGCGAATACCACCCCGACAAACACCGCCACACCTTGAAGCGTTTTGACGAGAACCGATGGCCCCTCAAGAGAGCGAATGACGTAACCCCAATATGTGTCGTCCAGCATAAAACCTGCCTTGCTATACCCCATCGGAACCTCAATTGCCCCGTTATGAAATAACTTATCCGTCGTCAGCGCATTCATCTTGGAACCCTTTTGACCCTATGGTTGTAAATCTGACGACCAAAAGTGGCAGAAAACAGGCGATGCCCTGACGTTGTTCGGGCTTTTTCAATTTCTCGTAAAACGCGACCGATTTCTTATGGGACAGCGGGTATATATAGAGAGTGCCATTCCACCCTTGCCTTTGCAGGCGCGGCATGTATAAGGCCCCATCTTTCCGCAATTCGTTAGAACTGCGCAGTCTCTCGTGGGTGGACGCGGAAAGGTCTCATTGCCACCCTATGAAATGCGCTGAACAAAACAGGAGTGCACATGCCGCTATACGAGCATGTTTTCATTTCGCGTCAGGACCTGTCGAACGCACAGGCTGAAAGCCTCGTCGAACACTTCTCGACAGTGCTTGCTGACAACGGTGGTAAAGTCATCGAAAGCGAATACTGGGGCGTCAAGACGATGGCCTACAAGATCAACAAAAACCGCAAGGGTCACTACGCCTTCCTGCGCACCGATGCACCGTCGTCGGCTGTTCAAGAGATGGAACGCCTGATGCGCCTGCACGACGACGTCATGCGTATTCTGACCATCAAGGTCGAAGCACACGAAGACGGCCCGTCGGTTCAGATGCAGAAGCGTGACGACCGTGGCGACCGCGCTGAGCGTGGCGAACGCGGTGACCGTGGCGAACGCCGCGAACGTCGCTAAGTTGATCAGGAAAGGACATTAAGTCATGGCTACCAAACCATTTTTCCGTCGTCGTAAGTCCGATCCGTTCGAGGGCGAGAACGCTCCGAAGATCGACTACAAAGACACTCGCCTTCTGCAGCGCTACATCTCTGAGCGCGGCAAAATCGTTCCCGCACGCATCACCGCTGTTGGATCCAAGAACCAGCGCAAACTGGCACAAGCCATCAAGCGCGCACGTTTCTTGGCTCTGCTGCCCTACGCTGTGAAGTAAGGAGTCATATCAATGGACGTTATCCTTCTCGAACGCGTTGCCAAACTCGGCCAGATGGGCGAAGTCGTATCCGTGAAAGACGGCTACGCTCGCAACTTCCTTCTGCCTACCGGCAAGGCTCTGCGCGCTAACGAAGCAAACAAAGCGAAATTCGAAGCTGACAAAGCTCAGCTCGAAGCACGCAACCTCGAAACCAAAAAAGAAGCCGAAGCACTGGCTGCAAACCTCAACGGTCAGCAGTTCATCGTGATTCGTTCCGCTTCGGACTCGGGCGCTCTCTACGGTTCTGTCTCCCTGCGTGACATCGCCGAAGTTGCGACCGCTGGTGGTTTCTCGATCGACCGCAAGCAGGTTGTCCTGCAAGGCGCGATCAAAGAACTGGGCCTGCACAGCGTAACCGTTGTTCTGCACCCTGAAGTTGAAGCAACCATCACCATCAACGCTGCACGTTCTAACGAAGAAGCTGAGATCCAGGCATCGGGTAAATCGATCCAGGAACTGGCTGCTGAAGAAGAGCAAGCTGCAGCTGACGAGATCGCCGAACTGTTCGACGACGTTGGTGGCGCTGCTGCGGACTCCGACGAAGACCTCTAAGGTTTCCGTCAGACCAAATAGAAAGGCCGCAGAGCAATCTGCGGCCTTTTTCTTATGCGGTGATCAGCGGCGGAAGGTCTCCAACTCCAAGATCGCATCGCAGTAATCGCCGTCATAGGTGCCAACCCAGACGTCGAGATAGCCATCCAGCGGTCGCGTTAGAATGATTTTCGGGTCCATGTTGCCGTTGTCATCGTCATCGTAATACCAGCTGGCCGATGCGGTGTTGATCAACAGCGCGCTGTCGCATTTGCTGACCACGCTAATCTCGAGTTTCAACCCCGACATACCGCTCATATCAAAGGTAAAATCGGGCGCTGTGGTGAAATACCCTGCCCCGCGATCCGTTCCGGGACGCACATTCGGACAGTTCCAAATGTAATTCTCGCCACCCGCAACGACATTGAAACGAACAGGGCTGCGCATCTGTGGACCTGTGACACGATAACTGTCACCCCACTGGGAATAATCAGGACACGCCATCGCAGCCGTCGACAAACCAAACACAGCAAGTACAGAAAAAACAAATTGCTTCATGGTTTAACTCCTCGGTTGAGACTTAACTGCCTCAAGCCTAGGCCTGTTATCCCAACGGATAAACCTTTTTTGGGCGGGTTGTTTCGTCGCACAAACGCAAAAGGCGCCCCTGAAGGGCGCCTTTTCTCATCAGAACTGATGTTCTGATTATTCGTTTTCCAGAGCCTCAACAGCTTTCTGGAGGTCTTCTTTCGATACTTCTTTGTCAGTCACAGCAGCGACCGAGAAGATGTGATCGACAACTTTGTCTTCGAAGATCGGAGCCTGAAGCTGCTGACGGAACTGAGCGTTTTGTTGAACGAATTCAAAGAACTGACGCTCTTGGCCCGGGTACTGACGTGCTTGGTTCATGACCGCTTGGGTCAGTTCAGCGTCAGAAACTTTCACTTCTGCTTTGTTGCCGATTTCAGCAAGGAACAGACCCAGTTTCACGCGACGTGCAGCGAGAGCTTTGTGCTCGTCGGTTGCTTCGATCGAACCGTGGTTGTGATCGTGCACTTCTGGGTTTTCTTCGTGCCACAGCTGGTGAGCGATCTGGTCAGCTTCAGCTTTAACCAGCGATTCCGGCAGGTCGAATTCAACTTTGCCGTCCAGCGCGTCGAGCAGCGAACGTTTCGCAACTGCGCGTGCTGCACCTTGGTATTCAGCTTCAAGACGCTCAGCGACTTGTGCTTTCAGCTGAGCGAGGTCTTCGGAACCGAATTTCTTTGCCAGTTCGTCGTCGATCGCTGCGTCTTTCGCTGCTTTAACAGCTTTGATGGTGCAGGTGAAAACAGCCGCTTTACCAGCGAGGTTTTCAGCGCCGTATTCCTCAGGGAAGGATACGTCTACGTCTTTCACGTCGCCAGCTTTTACGCCAACGAGGCCAGCTTCAAAGCCAGGGATGAAGGAGTTCGAGCCGAGAACCAGCGGGTAGTCAGATGCTGCGCCGCCGTCGAATGCTTCGCCGTCAACTTTACCGAGGAAGTCCATGACAACTTGGTCGCCGTCTTCTGCAGCGCCGTCTTTGTCTTCGTAGGATTTCGCGGTTTTCGCGAGGTTTTCGAGAGCTTCGGTGATCGATGCGTCGTCAGCTTTGACAACCAGACGCTCCAGTTTCACGTCAGAGAAGTCGACTTCCGGCACGTCCGGCAGGCGCTCGTAGGAAACTTCGACAACAACGTCGTCGCCTTCTTTCCAGTTCTCGTTGGTCATTTTCATTTCCGGCTGTGCTGCCGGACGGTCACCCGAAGTTTCGAGGTGGTTGTTCATCGCGCCGTCGATTGCGTCTTGCATCGCTTCGCCCAGAACACGCGGGCCGAACTGCTTTTTCAGCATAGCCATCGGGACTTTGCCCTTGCGGAAACCCTTCATTTCAATGTCGGGCTGAGCTTCGATGAGCTTTTCGTTTACTTTTGCGTCGAGCTCTGCAGCGGTTACAGTGATAGTGTAGCCGCGCTTGAGGCCTTCGTTGAGGGTCTCGGTGACCTGCATCGTATGCGTCCTTTTACGTCTCGTTCAGGCCGCACAACGGCGGCCACCCTAAATCAGCCGTCCTTCTATTGGGGCATAGCGCCCCATGCAAGGCGAAATGGCACTTTCCCCCCTATTCCATCGGGATGTTTTTCGGGTCCATTCTGGGGAAGCGGCGCGAATTCGGGAAAATACGGTCCTGAACGGGCTGAGAGGATCGGCCAAGGGCCAATCTAACGTCATCAGTTCATTCAGGATTTGTGGTGCGGGTGGAGGGACTTGAACCCCCACGCCTTGCGGCGCTAGAACCTAAATCTAGTGCGTCTACCAATTTCGCCACACCCGCTCTGTCGGGCGGTCTAGCAAAGCCTCGCGCGGGCTTCCAGCGAAAAATGCACACGCCTGAAATGCATCGAAACACGCATAAAGTGTGTCCAAAAGGTTAACACTCAGGGCATAAGGCCAGCCTGGGGTGCTTTTTTACTGGTGTTAACGCAAAGCTTACCTAACCTGCCTAGCAATTGAGGCAGACACAGCAAGAGCGGGAACCGCCATGCACCCTGATATCGAGATTCGCCCGGCGCAAGCCGTGGGCGTTCGCAATTTGACTGGCCTAATGGCTGGCACCACCCTTTTGACGCTGGACGGGGAACTCCCTGTTGAGACACTCGCCGCTGGTGATCGTGTGATTACGCGCGATTCTGGCATGGCGATCCTCCGCGAGGTCCGCGCCTTTACCGTCACCGCAGAGATGATCCGCATTAAGGCAGGCACGCTGGGCAACAC
>JAYPVO010000027.1:0-17850 GCA_038134645.1 Paracoccaceae bacterium | reverse complement strand
TCGGCGCGAGCTTGACCGCTTCAGCCGCTTTTTGCGCGATGTCGGTCTTTGGGAACGCCTTCAGCGTCACGAGAACCTTTGCCCCCGTTTCGCGCAGGATACCCCCGATATGTTCGGGATCGAGAAGCGGATTAATCGGGTTCACGATACCCGCAATCTGACCGCCCAGATAGGTCAGCACGGTTTCGGTGCTGTTGGGCATCAGATAGGCCACAACATCGTTCTCACCGACGCCAAGGCTACGGAACAGGTTCGCCGTGCGGCAGGTCTGATCATGCAATTCCGACCATGACAGCGTTTCCGCTGGCGCATCAGGATCAGAGAACATTTGGAACGTCACTGCAGGACGACCACCATGTGCGGTGGAGGTTCGATGCAACAATTCATAGGTCGTTTTAGGCGCGTTGCGCTCTTCCCACGGCTTTTCAGCCATGATCGCGGCACGGTCCGCTAGTGTGGCATAGGTCATGCCGTCTCCTCCCCTTATGCGCATTTTTTGCGCGATTTAGAGGAAAGATGGGGTATCCCCCCCCATGAACGCAAGTATGACGCTGCGAAAACCCGATTATTCCGCAGCGATACCGTCGGTAAATTGAAGTCGCGCAAGACGCGCATAGAGGCCACCTTCGGCAACCAGCGCGTCATGTGTGCCAATGGCGACAATCTGACCGTCCTCAAAGACCACAATGCGGTCGGCCTTTTTCACGGTCGCCAAACGGTGCGCGATAATCAGCGTGGTGCGGGTGCTGGCCAGTTCATCGACAGCCGCTTGCACCAATCGTTCGCTTTCGGCATCAAGTGCAGAGGTCGCCTCGTCCAACAGAAGGATCGGCGCGTCACGCAGGATCGCCCGTGCAATCGCGATGCGCTGCTTTTGACCGCCAGACAGCATCACGCCGCGTTCGCCGACATAGGTGTCATAACCTTCGGGCAATGCGGTCAGGAAATCATGCGCTGCGGCAGCTTTGGCGGCGGCTTCAACTTCGGCATCCGTGGCCGACGGACGACCAAAGCGGATGTTTTCGCGGGCTGTATCAGCAAAGATCACCGCGTCTTGAGGCACCAGAGCGATCTGTTGACGGAAGTCCGCGCGGGTCATGTTCCGCAGATCAACACCATCCAGTTTGATCGCGCCACTGTTCGGATCATAGAAACGCAAAAGCAGTTGGATAATCGTCGATTTGCCCGCGCCAGACGGACCAACCAGCGCCACGGTTTCACCCGGTGCCACATCAAGGCTGATCGCATTGAGCGCAGGCGCATTCGGGCGGGACGGATAAAAGAAGGTCACATCCTCGAATGAGATCTGACCCTTCTCCATCTTCGGCGTCGCAACGGCCTGAGCCGGATCGGTCACGCTGTCGTTCGCGTTAAGTAGTTCGATCAAACGCTCAGTTGCACCAGCGGCACGCTGAAGTTCGCCCCAAATTTCGGTCAATGCGCCAACGGCGCCAGCCACCATCACGGCGTAGATCACGAACTGCACCAGTTCACCGACCGACATCTGATCCGCACCAACGTCACGCGCACCAATCCACAAAACGCCTACAACGCCCGAGAAGATCAGGAAAATAACGATCATCGTCATCATCGCGCGGGTCAGGATGCGGCGCTTGGCGCTGGCAAAGCTCTGCTCTGTCACCTTGCGGAATTTTTCGCGGGTGCGGTCCTCTTGGGTAAAGGCCTGAACGGTCTGCACCGACAACAGCGCCTCGGAGGCCGAGCCCGAAGAATTAGCGATCCAGTCTTGGTTCTCACGACCCAACTGGCGCAAACGGCGGCCCAAGACGACGATCGGCACGATAACGGCGGGGACGATCAGCAACACCAGACCCGTCAGTTTTGCCGATGTCATCATCAGCAAAACCATGCCGCCAACGAACACGAACACGTTGCGCAGCGCGACAGACACGGACGATCCGATCACCGACAGGATCAATGTGGTGTCGGTGGTGATGCGGCTCAGAACTTCGCCCGTCATGATGTTTTCGTAGAACGAGGGGCTCATGCCGACCATGCGGTCGAACACGGCTTCGCGGATGTCCGCCACAACACGCTCGCCCAAACGGGTCACGAGGTAATAACGCACTGCCGTGCCCATCGCCAAAAGTGCTACGATGATAAGGGCCGCGCCGAAATACTGGTTCAACAGGGGCGAGGTGCCGCCCTCAAAGTTGTCAACCACACGGCGCACAGCCAAAGGCAGGATCAGCGAAATCATCGCCGTGACCGACAGCGCCACAAAGGCCGCAAGGACCATCAGACGGTATGGCCGAATAAAGGGCCACAGCCCACCCAGTGCTGAAACACGTTTGGATCGGGCGCGGTCTTGTCCTGCCACATCGATTGGTGATCTTGCCATGAATCCTCGCCCTCAAAGTCGTTGTCGGGTTGATACTGACCACAACGCGCAATCACAAGCGCAGGGTTGCCGCATACGACGATTAGGACAAAAACTAAGGGGATTTTGGAGCGGGTGACGGGAATCGAACCCGTGTCATCAGCTTGGAAGGCTGAGGTCTTACCATTACACAACACCCGCGTGCAGAACCATATAGTCTAGCCTTTAGGGGAAGTTCAAGACGCAGTTTTCAGCCTTTTTCGCGCCTTATTTCCGCCGAAATGACTACCTAAACGTATACGCGATACTCCGAATGGAGTTTGTTTCTTTTATGGAGGCGATGATGCTTCGCATTGCTATGCTCGCGTCTGTGGCGGTTCTCTCGACGGCTACGATGCTGAATGCTGATACTGAACAAACGTATCAAACAGTCGTAATCACCGATTTCGGGTTTTTCCCGCTGATCACCTATGTTGATGCAGGTGAAGTGGTTCAATTTAACAACCAAGCGGACGCGATCCGCGTGATCAGCGCGATCCCGTTTGAGGACAGCGAGATCGTGCAGTGGACAAGCCCTGAATTGGAAAAGGGTGAAACCTTCCTCATCCAAGTTAACGAAGACACCGTGCTAGAGTTCACCTCTTCGCTCGAAGAAGAAGAACAGCACGGCGCGTTTAGCTTTGATGAACCCCCGATCGAAGAAGCGCCAGACACCACCATGTCGAGCGGCAACAACTGATCATTCCTCTTCGATCAGTGGCTCGATCAGGTCTGGTCCAGTCGCACGATTCGAATTGACCGCTTTGGACACCCGCCGAAGGGAAAGAACCCCTTCTTTGGCGGGTGTCATCAATTTTGCGGCGCCATGTCCCGCTTCACCGAGCCATAGCGCCCAGTCATCAGGCGGCAGGATCAGTGGCAAACGGTGGTGGATCGGCGCCATATCCGCATTGGCATCGGTTGTGACAATCGCGCAGGTCGCCTGATCGCCCCACGTCTGCCAAATCCCGCCAAACACCATCGGCGCGCCGTCTGTGCGCGTCACCCAGTAGGGCAGCGGCGTATCGCCATCACGGTGCCATTCGTAAAACCCATCCGCGGCGATGAGGCAGCGCCTTTGGCGGCAAGCCTCGCGAAAGGCGGGCTTTTCTGCGATGGTCTCTGCACGGGCATTGATCAACAATGGGCCGCCGTTCGGTTTGTCATACCACGACGGAATGAAGCCCCAGCGCATCGGCCTCAAATGGCGCACGTTGTCGTGGCTGGTCACCGCCGCGATGGTCGTTGTCGGGCATACGTTCCAGTTCGGCTCGTCTGTGGGCAATGTGTTGACCTTTGCCGCAGAGAACATCTGCGCCATCGCGTCATGGGGCAGCGTGATCGCCATACGCCCACACATCAGCGGGCAAAGGCCTTGCGCGACAGGTCAATCCGCGCCTCAAGCATCGACATATCCTTGAGCAATTGATGCCGCCGCGTGCGGTCCGACTCTTCGGCCAATTCCTCGCGCAGTTTGCGCAACTCACGACCCAAGGTGACGAACTCTGGCACAGCGCCGTTTTCGCGGATCACCCGATTGATCAGCGCGTTTTCCGGATCATCACAGGGCGGCAAAGGTTTCCCCGCGCCTTCGAGGTTGTCAAAGGCACCGTCTTTTTCCGCTTCGGCGATGCGGGCGTTGATCAGGTCGAGCAAGGGATGATCCATAGCCACAGTGTGCCACCCTCCCCCGCAAACGAAAAGCCCCCGCCGCATGCGGCAGGGGCCAATCATTCAGACAATCAGCCGAGGCTTATTCGCCAACGACAGAGATACGACCGTCGGTATATGGTGTGAACGGCGACCGTGCCGCGAGGTATTCGGCCAGCACGTCAGCAAGGTCAGGGCCAAAGTCATAGACGTTTGCCGCATCGACAAACATGCCATAGCCATCGCCACCGTTACGCACGTAGTTGTTCGACACAACGCCGTAGGTCGCTGCTGGATCAATCGCAGCACCCGCAACCATCACGTCAGACACACGTTCGCCCGCTGGTTTCGACGGATCAACTGTGAAGGTCATGCCTGCGACCTGCGGGAAACGGCCTGCGCCCTCTTCCCACTGGCTCGCACCGTTCTCGAGAGCCGCAATCATCGTCTCACCCGACACTTGGAAGGTCGAAAGAGTGTTCTGGAACGGCAGAACGGTCAGCACTTCACCCATGGTGACAGGGCCAGCATCGATCGACGCACGAATACCGCCGCCGTTCTGGATCGCGATCTGGATGCCCTGATCTGCAACACGCTCGAGCATCGCGTCAGCAATCAACGACCCCATCGCACATTCACGAGCACGGCAGTCCTCGCGGACACCAACGATTTCCTCTGCAGTCTCGGCGACGACACGGTTACGCACTTCTTCGAGCGGAGCCGCCAGTTCACCGATGCGCGCAACAACCGCTGCGTCTTCTGCAACTTCGCCGTTGATCAGGATCGGCTGACCCGAAGCCTCGGTCAGGTTGCCGTCATCATCAAAGGTGACGTTCAATTCGCCAAGGAACTTGCCGTAAGCATAGGCCGACACAATCGCGGTGTTGTTCACCATGGTCGGATACGGACCTTCGGCTTTGTCCATGTCACCCAAGAGGGTGTTCGAGTGACCACCAACGATCACGTCAACGCCCGTGGTTTCAGCCGCAACGCGTTGGTCCACCGAATAGCCAGAGTGGGACAGGACGATGATCTTGTTCACACCCTCAGCGGTCAGTTTGTCGACCTCGCCCTGAACCGCATCCACGGGATCGGTAAAGATCACGTTCGGACCGGGGCTGGCCAGTTCGTCCGTGTCATGCGGTGTCAGACCAATCAGACCGATCTTTTCGCCGCCACGTTCGATCACGGTGGACTTCAGCAGTTTGTCCGACAGCAGCGCCTCGCCCGAGAAGTCAGCGTTCGACATCAGCACAGGGAATTCAACGCTATCCATAAAGCCGCGCAGAACTTCGGGGCCGTCGTCGAATTCGTGGTTACCAACGGTCATGCCGTCGTAGCCCAAGAGGTTCATGAACTCCGCCGCCATAGCACCCTTATAGAAGGTGTAGAACAGCGTGCCTTGGAACTGGTCGCCACCGTCAACAAGGATCGAGTTGTTCGACCGTGCGCGGGCTTCGGCAACTGCAGTCACAAGACGCGCGGTGCCGCCGAAACACTCACCAGCGGTGTTGTCCTCAGCAGAACAGGTCGAATCGTATTTGCTGATCGGCTCAAAGCGCGCGTGGAAGTCGTTCGTGTGCAGAATGGTCAGCGAATAGTCCGCCATTGCAGCGCCGGCAGACAGCGCAAGAGCACAAGACGATGCTAAAATACGTGTAATCATTGGGATCCCCCTGGTTGATATTCAATCAGCTTGGGCAGAACTGACTATTGAGTCAAATATTGCCTGCATCCTTTCGACCTATTACCGCGACGTAACAGGCTGGTGTCAGATGCCTGCCCGAAATTGATGCACTCTTGACCAAATCGGGGGACAAAGGCATCACCGCGCCATGCTGATCTACAAAATCTTCCGCGCCCCAGAGTGGGCAGAGCTGCAGGCCAAGGGCGAAACCCTCGGTGCGCCGATCGACGTGATCGACGGCTATGTGCATTTTTCCACCGCTGAACAGGCCCAAGAAACCGCCGCGAAACACTTCGCTGGCGAGGACGGCCTAGTGCTGCTTGCGCTCGAGGCAGACAGCCTCGATCCGCTGGTGTGGGAACCTTCGCGCGGTGGTCAGTTGTTCCCGCATCTCTACCGCCCCCTGCGGATGACCGATATTTTGTGGGACAAACCTCTGCCGCTTGTTGACGGCGCACATCAGTTTCCGGAGCTCGCATGACCCTACTTGAACAAATCGGGATGCGCGTCCTGCGCTCCACCGACCCCGAAGTGGCGCATGGCCTCGCTCTGAAATCGCTGAACCTCGGCCTCGGCCCCAAGGCTGGCCCGTTCACCACGCCGCGCCTTGCGACCACGGTTGCTGGCATGTCGCTGCCGAACCCTGTCGGTCTGGCCGCTGGGTTCGATAAAAACGCGACCGCGCTGCACGCCTTGGCGAAATGCGGGTTCGGCTTTGTTGAGGTCGGCGCGATCACGCCGCGCCCGCAGCCAGGCAACCCGAAACCGCGCCTCTTCCGCCTCACCGAGGATCAGGCCGCGATCAACCGCTTTGGCTTTAACAACGAAGGCATGGAGGCCGCCGCGACCCGCCTCGCCAACCGTCCGCGTGGCGGCATCATCGGCCTCAACCTCGGCGCCAACAAAGACAGCGAAGACCGCGCAGCAGATTTCGCCCGCGTTCTGGCCCGCTGTGGTGCCCATCTCGATTTCGCGACGGTCAACGTGTCCAGCCCGAACACCGAAAAGCTGCGCGATTTGCAGGGCAAGGACGCGCTCGCCGCGCTCTTGGCTGGTGTGATTGAGACGAACGCTGGTCTGGCAAAACCGCTGCCGATCTTCCTCAAGATCGCTCCGGATCTGACCCACGAGGAACTCGACGACGTGGCCGAAGTCGCCAATGCCTCTGGCATCGCGGGGATCATCGCGACGAACACAACGCTATCGCGCGATGGTCTGCGCAGCGTTCACAAGGACGAAAAAGGTGGCCTCTCGGGGCAGCCCGTCTTTGAAAAATCAACCCGCCTGCTGGCGCGTCTGTCTGGCCTGACCACCCTACCAATCATCGGTGTCGGCGGTGTTGGCAGCGCCGAACAAGCCTATCAGAAAATCCGCGCAGGCGCGTCTGCCGTGCAGCTCTACACCGCGCTGGTCTACGGCGGCATCAGCCTCGCGGATGACATCGCGCGCGGTCTGGACGCACTTCTGGCCCGCGACGGCTTTGCCAATGTTGCGGATGCTGTTGGCACTGGACGGGGCGACTGGACATGATCACCATCTGGCACAATCCCCGCTGTAGTAAGAGCCGCGAGACGCTCGCTCTTTTGACCGACAAAGGGATCACGCCAGAGGTTCGCCTTTACCTCGACGATGTGCCGACGGCGGATGAACTGCGGTCGGCCCTCGCCACCTTGGGCATGACGGCAGGCGAATTGGTGCGGCGCAAAGAGGCGCTGTTCAAGGAACTCGACCTCACCGATGCCAGCGTCGATCAACTGATCGACGCGATGGTCGCCAATCCCAAGCTGATCGAACGCCCCATCGTGTTCGCCAATGGCCGCGCCGCGCTTGGCCGTCCGCCCGAAAACGTGCTCTCGATCCTTTAAGCCGCGGCTCGTTCCAGCGCGGGGTAGCGGATCGCAAGCGTCAGCCCCCGCGCACAATAGCTGACCATCATCGCCATCCAGAGCCCGTGATTGCCAAAAACAGGCATCAAGGTCAGCGCGGCGACCAGATAAAACGCGAGCGACAGGATACTCATGTTGCGCATGTCGCGGCTGCGGGTTGCCCCGATGAAAATGCCGTCAAACATGAAAGCAGGCAGGCCAAGGATCGGCGCAACCGCCATATAGGGCAGGTAAATCCGCGCTTCCTCCCGCACATCAGGCGCGGTGGTCAAAATGTCGATGATTGTGCCACCGCCCAGCCAGAACCCTGCCGCCATAAGGACCGACGCCCCCAGCCCCCACGCCGAACTGCGCAACGCGGCCTGACGTAGCTCTGACGGATCACGCCGACCAAAGGCTTTGCCCACCAGCGTTTCCGCAGCAAAAGCGAACCCGTCCAAGGCAAAGGCTGTGACCGAAGTGAACTGCAGCAGCACTTGGTTCGCGGCCAGTGGCACATCGCCAAACCCAGCGCCCCAAAAAATGAACAGCACGAAAACCGCAAGCAATCCCAGCGAGCGGATCAGAATATCGGTGTTCACCGCCGCCATGTTCCGTAACCGCGCAGGATCGAGGATCGCAGGCCAACCGACCGTGGTCCGTAGCGCATCACGGCAAAGCCACAGGCCCAGCGCCAACCCAAGCCATTCCGCGATAAAGGTCGCGCCAGCAACGCCAGCCACACCCCAACCGAGGCCCAAGACGAACAGAACATCGAGCAGGATATTCGCCCCGTTCATCACGATCTGCAGGAGGAGAACCGCCCGCGTCCGTTCAGCCGCGATCAACCAGCCGTTCACCGCATAAAGCGCGATCGCTGCAGGGGCCGACCACACACGCACCGACATATAATCATGGGCCAGCGCCTCTACCCCGTCGCTCCCCGGTGAAAGGTAGAGCGACAGCGCAAAGATGGGCATTTGCAGCAAGATGATGACCGCCCCAAATCCACCGCCCAGCAGTAGCCCACGGAAGAGCAGCGCCGAAACCTCGCCCGTGTGCCCTGCCCCGATGGCTTGGCTCGTCAGGCCCGTGGTGCCCATCCGCAGAAACCCGAACACCCAGTAAATAGAGGTGAGGATCATCGCGCCGATGGCCACGGCGCCAATAGGCTCTGCCGCGCCCAATTGACCGACCACGCCTGTATCCACCAGCCCCAGCAAAGGGACCGTCACATTGGCGAGGACGATGGGAACGGCGATCTTGAGGATGCGCCGATGGCTCAGGTCAGCCATCTCGGGACGGCATGAGGAAATGGCCCGTGGCCTGCGCAAAGAGACGCGACCGATTATCTTGCCAGCCTTCAACATGAACGCTCGCGTAACGGCGGCCCGACCTGTTGATCGTCGCCCGTGCATAGGCATCGCGCGGCAGACCCGACCGCAAGTAATCAACGGTGAAATCGATGGTCTTTGGCAAGCGGATCGGCCCGTCTCCTAGCTGGAAATCTGGGGCAGAGCCGTTTTCCATCTCGTCCCACATCATCCCCCACGCCAATTCAATCAGCGCCGTGGTTTCAAGAAACGCAGCCGTCACGCCGCCATGAATCGCAGGCAAAAGCGGGTTGCCGATCAGTTTGTCCTCAAACGGCAAAACAGCAGTCAATTCATCGCCACGGCGGTCAAACTGGATCCCAAGGAACTGAATGTAAGGCACGCCGCTGACCAGCTTTTCCAAGGCCGCATCGCGCCGCTGTTTGATCACTTGAACGGGTTCTGGTTTGCGCATCACTTGCCCCCCTTACTGCCGTCGACCGTAAAGGCCCCTGTTGCCGTTGCCACAGGCCGCGCGGTGTCTTCGTCCGTCGCTGTCGCCCGCACAAAGGCCACGCTGCGGGTCACGTGATAGCATTCCGCCGTTGCTGTGATCTTTTGACCGGGGGTCGCGGGGCGCATGTAATCAATCCGCAAATCCAAGGTCGCCGTCCCGCCCGCACAGGACGGATGGCTCATCACGGCTGCCCCGCCGCAGGTGTCCATCAACGCGGACACCGCACCACCGTGGATCACGCCCGTTTCAGGGTCGCCAATGAACCGCGTGTCATAATCCATTTCAATCGTCGCCATCCCATCCCCGATGGCCGTCATCCGCATCCCCAAGGCCTTTGCATGAGGCAGGGTCGCGATGAACTGATCGGCAAGCCGAGCTTTGCGATCTTGGTGATCTTGAGGGGCATCTGTCATGGGCAATCCTTTGGCTTGGTCCATTGGTTCACGATCCCGATGAAACACGCAAGTCTTGGTCGCAAATTTACCGTCGCGTCAGCAGATGTTGCCCATCGTTTTTTTTCGCCCTACTGTAGCGTCAAGGGAGAGATAAATGCCGGATACACGTCTGACATTCAAAGAAATGTGCGCGAAGTTCGATGTGACGCCGCGCACCTTACGGTATTACGAATATATCGAACTTATCTCCCCTCTTCGCGAAGGTCGGTCGCGATTCTACGGGGCCCGCGAAATCGCCCGTATGACGCTGATCCTGCGTGGCCGCCGTTTCGGTTTTTCCCTCGAAGACATCCGCCAATGGCTGTTGATCTACGAAAAAGAAGGCACCGATGCGCAGATGCGCCGCTGGGTCGAAATGGCCAATGGTCAGCTCGCTGAACTGGCGGAACAAAAGGTTCAGCTCGAACAGACAATCGCAGAGCTGGAATCACTTCGCGACGATACGCTCGCCTCGCTGCGCTAACGCCTCTTAAAACGATCGTTCTTGTTTTACGTGTGGAAATGGATTTTTCACACGTTTACATTATTTCTCATTACGTAACGGCACTTTTAATGACCTTTCGTCATACTCCTAAATGACGCAGCGTTTCGTTTACGTTCTGGTAAACTTGGCTTGTAAGGTGAGAGTGTCTTTGCAGATTGCGCTACCACTACGTCAACGCATGAGTGAGACGAACATGAACGAAACGAACAACCAGACCATGACCATCCGCGAGATGTGTGACGCCTACGACGTAACACCTCGCACTTTGCGGTTCTACGAGGCCAAAGAGCTGTTGTTTCCGATCCGTGACGGGCAAAAGCGCCTGTTCACAAAACGCGATCGGGCACGTTTGAAACTGATCCTGCGCGGAAAGCGGTTCGGTTTCTCGCTGGAGGAACTCCGGCAGCTCCTCGACCTTTACGAACTGGACGACCAGCAGGAAACCCAGCTGGTTAAGACCTACGAAGTGGCCCAAAAACATCTGGCCGAGATGGAACAGCAAAAGGCCGAGCTGGAAACCGCCATCGACGATCTTCGTCAGCAGATCGAATGGGGCCGCCAGCATCTGGCAAAATTACGCGCGGAACGGGTGGCATAAGGCACCCTTCCACACCACCGGAGGAGAAGACCGCACTATGCCCAGCTACACCGCCCCTATCAAAGATATCCAATTCGTCCTGCACGATCTGCTGAAGGTCTCGGAACAGGATATCGCTGGATACGACGAGCTGGACCGCGATTTCACGTCTGCTGTGCTCGAAGAAGCAGGCAAGATTTCGTCGGAAGTTTTGGCCCCGCTGAACGCGGTTGGCGACACCGAAGGCTGCACCTTTGAAAGCGGCGTGGTCCGTACTCCGACAGGGTTCAAAGCGGCCTTTGACCAAATGAAAGAAGGCGGCTGGACCGCCCTCGACTGTGACCCCGAATACGGCGGTCAGGGTCTGCCTTACGTGTTCAACACCGCCGTGATGGAACCCTTCGTGTCGGCCAACATGGCCTTCAACATGTATCAGGGCCTGACCCACGGCGCATACTCTGCGATCCACGCCCACGCATCGGACGATCTCAAGGCGAAATTCCTGCCCAAGATGGTTACCTGCGACTGGACTGGCACGATGAACCTGACCGAACCGCACTGCGGCACCGATCTGGGCCTCATGCGGACCAAGGCAGAGCCTCAGGACGACGGCAGCTACAAAATCACCGGCCAAAAGATCTTTATCTCGGCGGGCGACCACGATCTGTCCGAGAACGTCATCCACCTTGTGCTGGCGAAAATCGTCGGTGGCCCCGAAGGCATCAAAGGCGTCTCGCTCTTTATCGTGCCGAAAATCATGGTGAACGATGACGGTTCACTCGGCGACCGTAACGCGGTTTCGGTCGGTAAAATCGAAGAGAAAATGGGCATCCACGGCAACGCGACTTGCGTGATGAACTACGACGGTGCAACGGGCTATCTGGTGGGCGAGGCGCACAAAGGCATGCGCGCCATGTTCACCATGATGAACGAGGCCCGTTTGGGCGTGGGCCTTCAGGGCTATGCCCAATCCGAGGCCGCCTACCAAAACGCTGTCGCCTATGCCAAAGACCGCCTTCAGGGCCGCGCTGTCACGGGCGCTGAAAACCCCAACGGTCCCGCAGACCCGCTGATCGTGCACCCCGATATCCGCCGCAACCTGATGGACCAAAAGTCCTTTACCGAAGGCGCGCGGGCACTGACCTACTGGGGCGCAAACCTCATCGACCGCGCGCACCGCTCTGGTGATGCAGCAGCCGACGGGCTCGTCTCCTTGCTCACTCCAGTGATCAAGGGCTTCCAGACCGACAAAGGCTTTGAAATGGCCGTGCAGGCCCAACAGGTCTACGGCGGTCATGGCTACATCGAAGAATGGGGCATGTCCCAATTCGCCCGCGATGCGCGTATCGCCATGATCTATGAAGGCGCAAACGGCATCCAAGCGCTCGACCTCGTTGGCCGCAAACTGGCCCAAGACGGCGGCAAACACGTCATGGCCTTCTTTGAGATGGTCAAGGCAGAGTGCAAAGCCCACACCGACGAACGGATGCAACCCTTTGTCGAGCCGCTGAAAAACGCGTCGAAACAGATGCAAGCGGCGGGCATGTATTTCATGCAAAACGGCATGAAGAACCCGAACAACGCGCTTTCTGGCTCCTATGACTTCATGCACCTCGTGGGTCATGTCTGCCTCGGCCTGATGTGGACCCGTATGGCTGCGGCCTCGTATGCCGCTCTCGATAACGGCGCCTCTGACACCGCGTTCTACGAAGGCAAAATCGCAACGGGCAAATACTACATGGCACGCCAACTGCCCGCCTGCGCAATGCACTTGGCTCGCATTGAAACGGGTGCAGAGACTGTCATGGATTTGTCGGCAGACCAGTTCTAGAGTTTGGCATGTTACCGCCCTGCCCCGCGGCCGGAGCCTCCGGCGGGAGTTGTTACGGCAAGGTGAAACGAAAGTTCCACCCTGCCCGCGACATTCTCTCGGAGGACGCGGAACAGGGCTTCACCTTGCAGGGCCCTGGGTTCTCCAACCTGTACCTTGGGGCCTGTGTAAAAGGGTGGCGTTAAAAAAGGATAAAGGTGGCCAGTTCACCTTGCTGCAATAACTCTCCGGGGGTCCGGGGGTGGAAAACCCCCGGCACTGACGGCGATCAGAGGAGGACGAGACAGTGACAAAACAGCTCTATTGTTTTGGGGAGAGTGGCCATTCGTACAAAGTTGCATTGGGCCTGACCTTGGCCAAGGTCGAATGGGAACCCATTTTTGTTGATTTCTTCGCGGGCGGCGCACGCAGCCCAGAGTTTCGCGCTGTGAACGAGATGGGCGAATGTCCCGTCTATGTGGATGGCGATTTGGTGCTCACACAATCGGGCGCGATTTTGGACCACCTGTCGAATGAAACAGGTAAATTCGGTGGCGCGAATTATCGTGAAGCCTCTGAAATTCTGCGCTGGGTCCTGTGGGACAACCACAAGTTTTCGTCCCAAGTGGGCATGCTGCGGTTCTTGATGAACTTCCTGCCCGAGGACAAACGCCCACAAGAGGTCATCGGATTTGTCAGCGGTCGCCTAAAGGCGGCGTTTGCAACGCTTGAGGCACATCTTGAGGACCGCGAGTGGATCGTGGGCAATACGATCACCAATGCTGATTTGTCCTGCTGTGCTTACCTTTATTACCCCGAAAACTTTGGGTTCGACCGCAAGGATTACCCCAATATCGACCAGTGGCTCGACCGCATCGCGGCCCTGCCCGGTTGGAAACACCCATACGATTTGATGCGCCGCGCGTTTCCTGCGGCCTGAGGAGGACTGAATGACCGAAGCCTATATTTACGACGCGATCCGAACTCCGCGGGGCAAAGGCCGCAAAGACGGCAGCCTGCACGAAGTGACCTCGGTCCGTTTGTCGGCAAATGTTCTGAACGCCCTGAAATCCCGCAACGGCCTCGACGGTCACGCGGTTGAGGACGTGATCTGGGGCAACGTGACCCAAGTTGGCGAACAGGGCGGCTGTTTGGCGCGCACTGCGGTCTTGGCCTCGGACCTTGATCAATCGATCCCAGGCCTCGCGATCAACCGTTTCTGCGCCTCTGGCATGGAAGCGGTGAACCTTGCCGCCAACCAGATCAAAGGCGGCGCAGGCATGGCCTATATCGCGGGCGGCGTTGAAATGATGGGCCGTGTTGCGATGGGCAGCGATGGTGCTGCGATTGCGGTTGATCCTTCGATCGCGATGGACACCTATTTCGTCCCCCAAGGCATTTCGGCAGACATCATCGCCACCGAATACGGCTTTAGCCGTGAGGACGCCGACGCACTCGCAGTGGAATCCCAGCGTCGCGCAAAGGCCGCGTGGGACGACAACCGCTTTGCCAAATCCGTGGTGCCTGTGATCGACCAAAACGGTCTGACCATCCTCGACCACGACGAATACATGCGCCCTGGCACGACCGCAGAGATGCTCGGCGCGCTGAAGGCCTCGTTCAAGGATATGGGCGAGGTGATGCCGGGCTTTGATAAAGTGGCCCTTATGAAATACCCGCATTTGGAGCGGATCAATCACATCCACCACGCAGGTAACTCTTCGGGCATCGTGGACGGCTCTGCTGGTGTTCTGATCGGCAACAAAGAGTTTGGCGAAAAATACGGCCTCAAACCGCGTGCCCGCATCCGTGCCACTGCGAAAATCGGCACCGATCCAACGATCATGCTGACAGGTCCCGTTCCTGTGACCGAAAAGATCCTCGCTGATAGCGGCATGTCGATTTCTGACATCGATCTGTTCGAAGTGAACGAAGCTTTCGCGTCGGTCGTCCTGCGCTTCATGCAGGCGTTCAACGTCGATCCGTCGGTCGTGAACGTCAACGGCGGTTCGATTGCGATGGGTCACCCATTGGGCGCGACAGGCGCGATCATCATCGGCACCCTGCTGGATGAACTAGAGCGCACGGGCAAGGGCACTGGCCTCGCCACCCTTTGCATCGCATCCGGCATGGGTGCAGCAACCATCATTGAGCGGATTTAAGCCGATCCATGGAGCAAGTGTTCCAAAATTCCGCACAGCCAGCGCCCCCACTCGGGGCGATGGTGCGGTTTTCAAATACAATGGTTGAGGGTGGTATTTTAAAGGACTTGCGGACCGACGGTTCAATTCATAATTGCGAATGTGAGACCACTACTAAACCCCACAGCGCAGCATCGTCGCAGCCTACTACCGCACCCTCCACACCATTGACCTCATCATTTGTCTTAAGGAGCGGACCTATGGTTTGCCCGACCGACCAGTGCTGGTCGGAAAGATATGTTAATGACCCCTCCAGGCTTCAGAGCACTCAATCGTTACGGACACATGGACGGCAGACCACCAGACAAAATGCTGACGGGTCTTGCCTTTCAAAAGTTCTTCGACGACCTGTCGGCGCATTTGCGAAACGGTGCGTTCGAGAAGGTGATCTTGTGCTTCAAACTCCCCGCGATAGTGCGTTTCGGGACGGCACATATGCAGGTCAACACCTACTCAATGCTGATAAACCACTTTCGCAGCTGTCGCGTGAACCTCACCGACCTCACCGAGGTCATCAACGTCTTTCACGTCAAACCAAACGGCAAACGCCGTTGGATCACCGATCTGGAGTGGGTTTTCACCAACGCGGAGGGAGAGGAAGTTCAACGTTCCCTTCAAAAGGTGCATGTCATCTCAACCAAACGCGGCAGCCTCAAGATCACGCAAATGCATGTGATCGAAGTGTGGCCAGAAACGCAAATCGCCCAGTTGCCGCTCATCGCATAACGCCCCGCATCAACGGGGCCAATCACCATTGCAAATCGACCCGCGCAGCCAATGCGCGGGCCGATTTCCCGCATTTTGTTACGGAGGAGTAACCCCATGACTGATTTCACTATGATCACCGACGCCGACGGCGTTGCTGTCATCACTTGGGACGTTCCCAACAAATCCATGAACGTGCTGAGCCTCGAAGGTTTGGCGCTCCTTTCTGATCTGATCGATCAAGCTCATGCAGACGAAGCCGTCAAAGGCATCGTGATCACCTCTGGCAAAGACACCTTTGCGGGCGGCATGGACCTCAACGTCATCGCCAAGATGAAAGAAAGCGCAGGCGACGATCCAGCAAAGGGCCTCTTTGAAGGCACGATGCAGATGCACGCGATCCTGCGCAAAATCGAACTGGCGGGCATGGACCCGAAAACCCAGAAGGGCGGCAAACCAACCGCAGCGGCCCTCCCTGGCACCGCGCTTGGCATCGGCCTCGAACTGCCACTGTCCACCCACCGCATTTTCGCGGCGGACAATCCAAAGGCCAAAATCGGCCTGCCTGAAATCCTCGTCGGTATTTTCCCGGGCGCTGGCGGCACCACACGTCTGTCGCGCAAGCTCGGCGCAATGGCGGCATCGCCGTTGTTGCTTGAAGGTAAACTGAACGATCCCAAGAAAGCCAAGGCCGCTGGCGTCATCGACGAAGTAGTGCCAGCCGAGGACCTCTTGTCCGCAGCCAAGGCATGGGTGCTAGAAGCCAAAGACGCTGATCTGGTAAAACCGTGGGATCAGAAGGGCTTCAAGATTCCGGGCGGCACGCCCTATCACCCCGCTGGCTTCATGACCTACGTCGGTGCTTCTGCAATGGTGAATGGCAAGACCCAAGGCGTCTACCCTGCCGCCAAAGCTATGCTCTCTGCCGTATATGAGGGCGCAATGGTGCCGTTTGACACGGCCCTGAAAATCGAAGCTCGTTGGTTCACCAACGTCCTGATGAACCCGTCGTCTGGCGCGATGATCCGTAGCCTCTTTATCAACAAAGAAGCACTGGAAAAGGGCGCGAACCGTCCGAAGGTCGAGGACCAGAAGGTCAAGAAACTCGGCGTGATTGGCGCGGGCATGATGGGTGCGGGCATCACGCTTGTTTCGGCTCAGGCAGGCATGGAGGTTGTGCTCATCGACGCGACCCAAGAGGCCGCAGACCGTGGCAAAGCCTACACCGAAAAATACATGGACGCGGGCATCGCCAAACGCAAAGCCACGCCAGAGAAGAAAGAACAGGTTCTGTCGCTGATCACCGCGACCACAGATTATGCCGCGCTCGCTGGCTGTGACCTGATCATTGAGGCCGTGTTCGAAGACCCGACCGTGAAGGCTGACGTGACGGCCAAGGTTGAGGCCGCCGTGGGCGAGGATTGCATCTTTGCCTCCAACACCTCGACCCTGCCAATCTCGATGCTGGCAAAGGCGTCCAAACGTCCAGAGCAGTTCATCGGCATCCACTTCTTCTCGCCTGTCGAGAAAATGATGCTGGTTGAGATCATCAAGGGCAAAGCAACGGGCGAACGCGCCGTGGCAAAGGCTCTCGATTACGTGCGCCAGATCCGCAAAACCCCGATCGTGGTCAATGACGCGCGGTTCTTCTACGCAAACCGCTGCATCATCCCCTACATCAACGAAGGCATCCGCATGGTCGCCGAAGGGGTTGAGCCTGCTCTGATCGAAAACGCCGCGAAACTGGTCGGCATGCCGCTCGGCCCGCTGCAGTTGGTGGATGAAACCTCCATCGACCTCGGCGTCAAAATCGCCAAAGCGACCAAGGCCGCGATGGGCGATGCTTACCCTGATGGCGCTGTGGACGAGGTTCTATTCTGGATGGCCGACGAAGGCCGTCTGGGCCGCAAATCCGCATCAGGCTTCTACGCCTACGACGAAAAGGGCAAACGTCAGGGCCTGTGGACTGGCCTCGCTGCGAAATACCCTGTGGCCGACGAACAGCCAGACCTGCACACCGTTCAGCACCGCTTGCTCTTCGCACAGGTCCTCGAAGCGGTCCGCGCGCTGGAAGAAGGTGTTCTCGAAGACATCCGCGAGGGTGACGTGGGCGCGATCCTCGGCTGGGGCTTTGCACCATGGTCAGGCGGCCCGTTCAGCTGGCTCGACATCATCGGCACGCCTTATGCGGCAGAGGTCTGCGATC
>JAYPVO010000026.1:0-18319 GCA_038134645.1 Paracoccaceae bacterium | reverse complement strand
AGCGTAAGGTGATCTTTAAGCAGCGTCGCGAAATCATGGAAGCGGCGGACCTGTCCGAGATCGTTGGCGATATGCGTCAGGACGTTGTTGACGATCTGGTCGACGAGTTCATTCCTGCGCGCTCCTATGCGGATCAGTGGGACGCTGAAGGTCTCAAGGCTGCATGTCTCGACAAGCTGGGCGTTGATGTGCCTGTTGTTGAATGGGCTGCCGAAGAGGGCGTGGACGACAGCGATATCCGCGACCGTCTCTATGAGGCTACCGATGCTCTCATGGCTGAAAAGGCAGAGGCCTTTGGTGCCGAGACCATGCGCCAGATCGAAAAGCAGCTCCTGCTTCAGACAATCGACGGTAAATGGCGTGAGCACCTTTTGACGCTCGAACACCTTCGGTCGGTGGTTGGCTTCCGTGGATATGCGCAGCGTGACCCGCTCAACGAATACAAGACCGAAGCGTTCCAGTTGTTCGAAAGCCTCTTGGATGGCCTGCGTGAGGACGTGACTCAGAAACTTTCGCGTATTCAGCCGATGTCCAAAGAGCAACAAGAACAGATGTTGCGGCAGATGGTGGAACAGCAGCGTCAGGCGCAGGCAGCAGCTGCAGCGGCTGAACAGCCAAAGCACCCCGCGGCAAATGCAAAACCTGGGTTCGATGAAAACGATCAGACGACTTGGGGCAACCCATCCCGCAATGACCCTTGCCCCTGTGGTTCGGGTGAAAAGTTCAAATATTGCCACGGCAAATTCTGATCTTTAGCGACTGGTGAAATTCGGGGCCGGTGTCAGGGATGACGCCGGCCCTTTTTCTGTCCATCGACCAATTGTGCCCCAATTCAGCCCAGAACTTTCCCTGTTCGGGTCCAGCTAACACCATCTTACACCCTTAGGTTGAGTTTTGAATTTTAGTGTTGGTGGAGGGTGAATTGTCCCGCTCTAGAAAAATGATGACTGCTGGTGTCACGTTTTCGGCTGCTCTTGCCGTTGGTTTTGTTATGCAAAACGGCAATGCATTCGCCGAACGCTCAACGGATGTTGAGGCGATTCCAGCCCCCACAACGACCACCGTTTTGGTTGAGCCGTCCGTTGCGTTGCGCGATGTGACGCTACCCGCAGATAATGGCCCTACGATGGTCGCGCCGACAGTCGAAGTGGCTGAATTGACGGTGCCTGCCAGCATTGATCCGGTAGTTACTGACATCGTTCCCACTTTGGTCGCTGCGACCGTTCCTGACGAACCGATTTCAGAGCCAGCCGATGAGGTGGCAATGGATGTTGATTGCGTCCCTGAAATGGCTGCCGAAGCAACCGCATATGGCATGGTTAATCTAACAGTGGATGCCTCATGTTATTCCCGAGCGCGATTCACCGTGCACCATCAGGGCATGATGTTCTCGGTCGCGACTGACGAAGTCGGTCAGTTCGAAGCTGAAGTGCCGGCACTCACCGAAAACGCGGTATTCATCGCGGCATTTGACGACGGCATGGGCGCTGTCGCGAGCGTTATTGTCCCAGATGTTGCAGAGCTTGATCGCGCTGTCTTGCAGTGGCAGGGCAATGCGGCGGTCGGAATTCATGCCTTTGAGTTTGGTGCAGAATTCGGAACAGAGGGCCATGTTTGGGCCGAAGCTCCGCGGTCCCCAAGTGCGGCTAGCGAAGGTCGTGGTTTCCTTGTCCAACTGGGCAACGCAGACCTCCCAGAACCGCTGATTGCGGAGGTTTATACCTATCCTTCAGCGCAGTCATCTGCTGGTGGAGCGATTGAGCTTAGCGTCGAAGCATCAATCACAATCCGCAACTGTGGTCGTGAGGTCGCAGCGCAAAGCATCCAGATTGGGCCAGAGCACGACGCCGAAGCCGTTGACCTACAAGTCACTATGCCGGACTGCGATGCGGTTGGAGACTTTCTTGTGTTGAAAAATATGTTCACGGACTTAACACTCGCCGCGAAATGACGCGTGTAAGTTGTAGAACACAGATGAACAAACGCATTGGCGCGGCCGTTCTGGCCGCGCTCTTTGCGTATGATATTGCCTGCGCTGAACCTGTTAATTTGCGAACCGATGGTGGTCTGTCGATAAGCGGTGATGTCCTTAGCTTTGATGGCGAATACATGCGACTGCGCACCGATTACGGCGTTGTCACCGTCGCCTACGCGGGTGTCACCTGTGAGGGGTTACGATGCCCTATGCCCAACGGTGCAGCGGAATTGCGGTTTGCAGGGTCACCACGGATCGGAGAGGTGCTTCTCCCTGCTTTGGTAGAGGCCTATGGCCGTCAGCGGACACTGAACATCACCGCGGTTGAGGGTGAAAACGCTCTGCAATATCAGATTGGACCTCTCGGTGCGCCTGAACTTCAAGTCTATTTCGCGCTGAGCGAAACATCGGTTGGGTTTGATCGGCAGCGCATGGGAACGGCGGATGTGGTCATGTCCGCCCGTCCTGCGACCGCAGAGGAAAATGCAGCGTCAGTGGCGGCGGGCTTGGGTGCGCTGAACGCAGATGGTCGTGCTCGGATTTTGGCGCTCGACGCATTGGTGCCTGTTGTTTCGCCACTTCAACCCGTGAAGTCCATTTCATTGGATTCTTTGTCGGCGGTGTTTAGCGGCGAGATTGTGAATTGGTCCGAACTGAGCGGTGACGACGGGGCAATCCACCCTGTGTTAGCAGCGGAAAATTCGGATCAGGCGCATGGATTCCAATCGATGGTCTTGGGCGATTCCGATGCTGTCGAGGATGCTCTTCGCGTAGAAATTGGGCCAGACATGACGGATGTCGTGGCTGAGGACCCGCTGGCTATTGGTGTGGTTCCGATGGGTGCCTTTGGTAAAGCCGCGCCAATGATCTTGCAGGATGTGTGTGGGCTAAGATCGATCCCCCGTCGGACTTCACTGAAAACGGGTGATTATCCGCTGACGATGCCGCTTTACCTCTATCTGCCTGAATACCGTATCGCACCGCAGGCGGCGGATTTTCTGGCTTGGCTGCGTAGCAACGAGGCACAAGCCGTTATTCGGCGGGCGGGATTTGTGGATCAAGGTGTCGTCCCGATTGGCTGGGATGAACAGGGTGAACGGCTGGCAAACGCCATTCTGCAGGCGGGGAGCGAGGTTTCCTTGACCGAGCTGCAGGGGATGTTGCGCACGTTGGATGGTCAAGCTCGGTTGTCCACCACCTTCCGTTTTGCCGAAGGTGCGACGACCCTGACGCCCGTTTCTGAATCGCATCTATTGTTCCTTGCTCAAGCGATCCGCGATGGTCAATTTGACGGTCGACGTCTGACCCTTGCGGGCTTTAGTGATGGCACTGGGGCGGCGAGTGTGAACAAAAACTTGTCCCAGACGAGAGCGGAGGCCGTGTTAGCAGAGCTAACAATCGCGCTGGGCGGTGAGATTCCCTCAGACGTGAGCATTACCGCAAACGGGTTTGGAGAGGCCCTGCCAATGGGCTGCGATGAAACCGAATGGGGCCGCCGTATGAACCGCCGTGTTGAACTGTGGGTCGGTGATTAGATCAGGCCCTCGGCGCGGAAACTGAGTTCCCGAGATTTGCCAATGATCAGATGGTCGTGGAGCGTGATCCCCATGACGGCTAACGCCTGCTCGATCTGATGCGTGATGGTTATGTCGGCCTCTGAGGGTGTCGGATCGCCAGACGGATGATTGTGGACGAGGATCAGAGCGGAGGCGTTCAATTCCAGAGCCCGTTTGACGACTTCTCTGGGATAGACGGGAACATGATCGACTGTTCCTTTGGATTGCTCTTCATCGGCAATGAGGACGTTCTTTCGGTCGAGAAACAGGATACGAAATTGTTCGGTTTCCCGATGCGCCATGACCGTATGGCAGTAATCGAGAACCTCGTTCCAACTGCTTATCACCTGACGCTGCATGATCTTTGACCGCGCGAGCCTATGGGCGGCAGCTTCAATGATCTTGAGTTCAACGACGACAGCATCGCCGACGCCTTTGATCCCTTTGAGGGTAGAAGTCGGTGCAGTGACGACACGACCGAAATCCCCGAATTTATCCAAAAGCGCATGCGCCAGAGGTTTCACGTCCTGACGCGGGATGGCGCGAAAAAGCACGAGTTCCAACATTTCGTAGTCGGGGAGCGCTGCTGCACCTCCCGTCATGAACCGTTCCCTTAGACGGGTGCGGTGATCCTTGATGTAGGATGGCTGGCCCTTTGCCTCAGCAGGCAAAACGACCTCGTCATTGAGATCGAAAAACGGGAGCGGCGCCTCGGCCATGTGCGGGGTCTGGGTCATGACATCAAACATCGCCTATGACCAATTAAGACCGAGTAAACGAAAAAGGGCGACCGTGATGGCCGCCCTTTGTTCGTTGGGATGATGGCTGGATTAGCCTTTCATCGAGTCCCAGAACCCTTTGACCGCCGAGAAGAATTTCGACGAATGTGGGTTGTTTTCGGTGCTGAGCTCTTGGAACTCGTGGAGGAGTTCCTTTTGCTTGGACGTCAGTTTGACAGGTGTCTCAACCACCAGTTCAATCAGCATATCGCCGGTCGAGCCACCGCGCAGAGCGGGCATACCTTTACCGCGAAGACGCATCTGGCGACCAGATTGGCTGCCTTCAGGGATCTTCACGCGGCTACGGCCACCTTCGATCGTCGGTACTTCGACTTCACCGCCGAGAGCCGCATCAACCATCGATACTGGAACACGGCAGAACAGGGACGATCCTTCGCGTTCAAACAGCTCGTGCTCTGCCACTTCGATAAAGATATACAGGTCGCCCGATGGGCCGCCGCGTAGACCAGCTTCGCCTTCGCCAGCGAGACGGATGCGAGTGCCAGTTTCAACGCCTGCCGGGATGTTGACGGACAGTGCTTTTTCTTTTTCGACGCGGCCTGCACCGTGGCAGGATTTGCACGGGTTCTTGATCGTCTGGCCCATGCCGTTACAGGTCGGACAGGTCCGTTCGACGGTAAAGAAGCCTTGTTGAGCGCGAACTTTACCCATGCCCGAACAGGTCGGACAGGTGATGGGTTCGCTGCCGCCTTCGGCGCCCGTTCCGTTACACGAACCACATTGGCTCGATGCTGGAATGTTGATGGTCTTTTGCAGACCGCCAAAGGCTTCTTCGAGCGTGATGCGCAGGTTGTAGCGCAGGTCGTTGCCGCGTTGCGCGCGCGAACGGCCACCGCCTTGACGGCCACCACCCATGAAGTCGCCAAACAGATCGTCAAAGACATCAGAGAAGGCAGAGGCAAAGTCGCCTTGCCCGTGACCACCACGTGGGCCGCCACCCATGCCACCATCAAACGCAGCGTGGCCATAACGGTCATAGGCTGCTTTTTTGTTGGCGTCTTTCAGGACGTCATAAGCCTCGTTCACTTCTTTGAACTGGGATTCTGCGTCTGGATTGTCAGAGTTACGGTCTGGGTGCAGTTCTTTGGCTTTCGTGCGGTAGGCCTTTTTCAGCTCTTCCGCAGTCGCGCCTTTGGATACACCTAAAACTTCGTAATAATCGCGTTTTGACATGCGTTCCCCCTTTGGGAAAGGAACAAACCGGCCCAGTCAGTCTGGGCCGGCCTATTCACAGCAGGGCTATGATTAGCCGCGCTTGTCTTCGCCAAGGTCCTCGAAGTCTGCGTCGAGGATGTCGTCATCTGCACCATCGTGGTCAGCAGCGTCAGAGTCGCCACCTTCTTGCGAGGCTTTGTAGATGGCTTCACCAAGGCGCATGGACGCTTCGGTTACGTTCTGGATGCCCGACTTGATCTTGCCAGCGTCGTCACCTTCAAGTTCGTCCTTGAGGGCAGCGAGTGCCAGTTCGATTGCTTCGATGGTCGACGGGTCAACCTTGTCGCCGTGCTCTTCGATCGATTTCTCGGTTGCGTGAACGAGGCTTTCAGCCTGGTTTTTCGCTTCGACCAGCTCTTTACGCTTCTTATCGGCTTCTGCGTTTTCTTCTGCGTCCTTGACCATCTTTTCGATGTCTTCGTCCGACAGACCGCCAGAGGCCTGAATTGTAATCTGCTGTTCTTTACCTGTGCCTTTGTCTTTCGCGCCAACGGACACGATACCGTTTGCGTCGATGTCGAAGGTCACTTCGATTTGCGGCATACCGCGCGGTGCTGGCGGGATGTTTTCGAGGTTGAACTGACCGAGCATTTTGTTGTCGGCAGCCATCTCGCGTTCACCCTGGAACACACGAATGGTCACAGCGTTCTGGTTGTCTTCTGCGGTCGAGAAGACTTGCGATTTTTTGGTCGGGATCGTGGTGTTGCGGTCGATCAGACGGGTGAACACGCCACCCAGCGTTTCGATGCCCAGCGACAGCGGGGTCACGTCCAGAAGAACGAGGTCCTTCAGGTCGCCCTGCAGAACGCCAGCCTGAATTGCAGCGCCCATCGCAACAACTTCGTCCGGGTTCACACCCTTGTGCGGCTCTTTACCGAAGAATTTGGTTACTTCTTCGATAACTTTCGGCATGCGGGTCATACCACCGACCAGAACGACTTCGTCGATGTCGGAAGTGGTGAGACCAGCGTCCTTAAGAGCAGCCTGACACGGTTTGATCGAGTTTTTGATCAGATCAGCAACAAGGCTTTCCAGCTTTGCGCGGGTCAGTTTCATGACCATGTGCAGAGGCTGACCGTTCGAACCCATCGAGATGAACGGCTGGTTGATTTCGGTCTGCTGCGACGAAGACAGTTCGATTTTGGCTTTCTCAGCAGCTTCTTTCAGACGCTGGAGAGCCATCTTGTCTTTGGTCAGGTCGACGCCGTGCTCTTTTTTGAACTCGTCAGCAAGGTAGTTGACGATGCGCATGTCAAAGTCTTCACCGCCGAGGAAGGTGTCGCCGTTGGTCGATTTCACTTCGAACAGACCATCGTCGATTTCGAGGATGGTAACGTCGAATGTACCGCCGCCAAGGTCATATACAGCGATGGTTTTGGTTTCATCTTTGTCCAGACCGTAGGCAAGCGCCGCTGCGGTCGGTTCGTTGATGATACGCAGAACTTCGAGGCCAGCGATTTTGCCAGCGTCTTTGGTTGCCTGACGCTGAGCGTCGTTAAAGTATGCCGGAACGGTGATAACCGCTTGGGTCACTTCTTCGCCGAGGTAGGACTCAGCGGTTTCTTTCATCTTTTGCAGGATGAAAGCCGAAACTTGGCTCGGCGAATATTTCTCGCCACGGATTTCAACCCATGCGTCGCCGTTGCCGCCGTCTACGATTGCGTAGGGGACGAGCTTCTTGTCTTTTTCGACTTCAGCGTCGGTGGTGCGGCGACCGATAAGACGCTTAACAGCGAATACGGTGTTGTCAGGGTTGGTGACGGCCTGGCGTTTTGCCGGCTGACCAACAAGGCGTTCGTCTTCGGTGAAACCGACGATCGACGGCGTGGTGCGCGCACCTTCAGCGTTTTCGATAACGCGCGGTTTGGAGCCATCAAGGATAGCTACGCAAGAGTTCGTGGTGCCAAGGTCAATACCAATGACTTTTCCCATTTTTCAAATCCCTCTTCTTAGGCGGTTTGAGCTGCCCAGGCCCGGTGTACGGCACCTGAACCATCTGGAGTTAAATCTGGCTCGGAAAGTGGTCCGAACCGTGGATCAACGGGTATATAAGGTTGACAATTGCCGCCTGCAACGGGGGCAAGGCCGCAAAGATGGTAAAAAACAACGTGGGCAACGAAGATATGCAGGATCAATCAGAGCCAACCCTGAATGTTCGCGGCGTCAACGTGTTCAAGGGGCTTTTGTCCAAAGATGAACAATTGGCGATGGTCGAGGATTTGCGGGCTGTCGCTCAAGCCGCGCCGTTTTTTACGCCAAAAACTGCAAGCGGGCAGTCGATGAGCGTAAAGATGACATCGGCAGGTCGATTCGGTTGGGTGTCTGATGCAAAGGGCTATCGTTATGAAACGCAGCATCCCTCAGGTGTCGCGTGGCCTGAGATCCCGCAATCGGTTCTTTCCGTTTGGAACGCAGTCTCTCGGTCAGAGCGAAGTCCTGAAAGTTGCCTGATCAACTACTATTCTTCGTCCGCGAAAATGGGTTTGCATCAGGATCGGGACGAAAAGGATTTCAGTGCTCCTGTGGTTTCGATCTCTTTGGGAGACTCTGCCTTGTTCCGCATCGGAAACGAAACACGCGGTGGTTCGACAGAGAGCGTCTGGCTGGAAAGCGGCGATGTCTGTGTCCTCGGAGGGCCTGCGCGTCTTTTGTTTCACGGCATTGATCGGGTGAAGCCGAACACATCGACGTTGCTGACCAACGGAGGCCGGATCAACGTTACCCTTCGAGTGGTCACATGATTACCGCGCGGCGCCCCAGCTTTCGGAGGCGTATTTGCGGGTGAAGAATTCGGCCATGAGACCAATGGTGATGCAAATGACACTGACGACGATCGGGTAAGTGTAATTGCTGTGGTGCGGGTAGTAGTTCACGAAAACAAAGCCGCGCTCCTGATCGATGCAATGGAACAGCGGGTTCCAGTCAAACATGGCGAGGATGTAGCTCGGCGTTGCGTTGGCGACGAACATCTTGCCCGAAGCGATCATGTTCATGCGTGCGTAGATTTGCTGCGCGATGCCTGTGAATTCGGGGAACCAAGGCTTGATCGACAGGAAGATCACCCCGATTGCCACGCCTGAAAACCACGCGAGTAACAACATGGCCATCGCGCCGACGGGGTTATCGATCGAGATCGGGTTCCCGACCACGTGGTAGAGATACAGGATCGTCAGGAGCGAGAGGATCTGCGTGTAAAGTGCGCCCAATGCAGCTGAGGCGATCAAAATCAGCGAATTCAGCGGTGCGTGTTTGAGCATCGCCGACGTTGATCCGCCAGAGCCGTAAACGGCACCCATCGCTTTGGTGTGGGTGAGAAACAGAAACACCCCAGACATGATGTAGAGAAGGAAATCGCCGCGGATTTGACTACGGCGCATGCCCAAGAGTTGGAACATGAGGTAAAACGCACCAACAAAAATGAGCGCCTGCACCATGTTCATCAACAGGCCGACAATGGCGTTGCGGTGGCTTTTACGGATTTCGCGGACGGTCGAATGGAAGATGAGTTCCAGCATGGACCCGAGGGACCCCAGCATTGTGCGTGGTTGCTTGACTTGGAACATCTTTATCTTGCCTGTGACTGGCCGGGTCTTTCGCCCGAATATACACGAATTTCTTGCCGTTCGCCTAAGGCTCTACCATAAGAGGCGCGACTTTGCCGATCAATTTTACGGTAAATACGGGCAGTCCGGCAGGAGAATTTAATGAATTTGGAAAAACTAGTCACCGTGATGCGTCAACTTTCGCTCGAAGCGGGGGACAAGATCATGGAAGTTTACAACAGCCCTGACTTTGAAATTAAGACAAAGAGCGACGAAAGCCCCGTCACCGAAGCAGATGAAGCGGCCGATGCGATCATCGCTGCTGGATTGCGCGCGGCGTTCCCCGATGTGGCCCTTGTCACCGAAGAGCAAGCGGACAGCCACGGCCAAGATGTTTCGACTTTCTTGATCGTTGACCCGCTCGACGGCACCAAAGAATTCATCAACCGCCGCGGCGATTTCACTGTGAACATTGCCTATGTTCTGGATGGTTCGCCTGTGCGCGGTATCGTCTATGCGCCTGCAAAAGAACGCCTGTTCTACACCGATGCTGGCGGAAATGCGGTCGAAGAAATCGGCCCGTTCAACAAAGAGACTGTCGGTGAACTGAAACCCATTCGTGTGTCAAAACCCGATAATGAGGCGCTTCTCGTCGTCGCTTCGAAATCGCACAGAGATCAGGCAACGGATGACTATTTGGCGAAATACAAATCCAAGGATTTGAAGTCCGCAGGTTCGTCGCTGAAGTTCTGCCTTGTCGCGACGGGTGAGGCCGATCTCTATCCGCGCGTAGGCCGCACGATGGAGTGGGATACGGCAGCAGGTCATGCGGTCTTGGTCGGAGCAGGTGGCGACGTTGTGCGTTTCGATAACCATCAGCCGCTTCGCTATGGTAAAGAGGGCTTCGCGAACCCGTTCTTTATCGCCTATGCGCCGGGCGTTGATCTCAAGGAGGCTTAAGTGTCCACACTCATCGTAATTCCAGCACGTTTTGCGTCCACCCGCTATCCAGGGAAGCCTCTTGTTGAGTTAAAGGGCGCAACGGGTGAAGCGAAAAGTCTGATCAAGCGCAGCTGGGAAGCTGCGATGATGGTTCAAGGCGTGGACAAGGTTGTCGTTGCAACTGACGACGATCGTATTCGCGAGGCTGCAGAGGCATTCGGCGCAGAGGTCGTGATGACCTCTGAGTCCTGCCAAAACGGCACCGAGCGCTGTGCGGAAGCGTTTGATAAACTGGGCGGCGGTTACGATGTTGTTGTGAACCTTCAAGGTGACGCACCCCTGACCCCACATTGGTTCGTCGAAGAGCTGATCAAAGGTCTCAAGGCGAGCCCCGTTGCTGAAGTTGCGACACCTGTTCTGCGGACCGAAGGTGAAGCCCTCAACGGGTTCCTTGAGGATCGTCGCGCTGGGCGCGTTGGTGGCACGACCGCTGTGTTCGGCATCGACTACAACGCGCTCTATTTCAGCAAAGAGGTCATTCCCTACACTGGCAAGACCTATGCCGATGATGAGGAAACGCCTGTATTCCACCACGTTGGTGTCTATGCGTATCGTCCTTCGGCTTTGGCGGCGTATCCGCGTTGGGCTGCTGGCCCGTTGGAAAAACTGGAAGGGCTTGAGCAGCTTCGTTTCCTTGAGCGTGGCGTGCATGTGCTTTGCGTCGAGGTCGAAGCCCGTGGTCGCCAATTCTGGGAGTTGAACAACCCCGAAGACGTTCCGCGCATCGAAGCGATGCTCAAGAAAATGGGAGCAGCGTGAGCGCGGCCCCAGTCAGCGTAATTGTTGTCAGCCGCGATCGTCCGCAGCATTTGCGGCGGTGCGTGAAGGGGCTGATGCAGCTCTTGCACCCGAACTTCGAAATCATCGTGGTCGCGGATCAGCGCGGCTGCGAAGAGATGGCTGCGGGCGGCATCTCTAAGAGCATCAAAATGATCCCGTTCGATGAGGCCAACATTGCCGCAGCACGCAATGCGGGGCTTGAAGTGGCGGCTGGCACCATTGTCGCTTTTATCGATGATGATGCGATCCCAGAGCCGACGTGGCTCGACCACCTCGTTGCTCCAATTGCGAGCCGTCAGGCCGTTGCAGCTGGCGGGTATGTGCGCGGTCGCAACGGAATTTCCTTTCAATGGAAAGCGCGTGACGTGCGTCCGAACGGGTGGTCCGAAGATCTGCTTCTCGACAGTGATGACCCGATTTGTGTCGAAGGATCGGCTCATCAAGGGGTTAAGACCGAAGGCACGAATATGGCCTTTGATCGGGCAACTCTCTGCAAGCTAGGTGGTTTCGATCCTGCGTTTCAGTTCTACCTCGACGAAACAGACCTGAATATGCGCCTGGCTGGGTTGGAAATGACGACCGCAATTGTGCCTCGAGCACAGGTCCACCATGGTTTTGCGGCCAGTGATAAGCGCCGTGAGGATCGTGCGCCGACAACGCTTTTCCCAATTGGGCGGAGCTTGAAGATTTACCTGCGTAAACACTTGGCTGAATCGAAACATGCGCCTGTCATCGATTCCGAAGTCAAAGCGCAACGCCGCCGACTGATCGAACACATGGTTTCTGGTCGGATTGAGCCGAGAGATGTCTCTGTGCTGATGGCGACAATGACACAAGGCTTGCATGAAGGTGAAACCGCCACGATTGCGCCACTTGATCCGATTTCGTCGTCAAAAGAACCTTTTTTACGGTTTGAAAAGGACGTGCCTGATGCGGGGCACATGGCGTTTGTCGGGCGTTGGTATTCTTGGGCCAAAGTGAAAGCCGCCGCGCAAATGGCGCGATCCGAAGGGTATCGAGTAACCCTTTTTCGCTACAGTTTAACGGCCCTTTTCCATCATGTTCGGTTTCAGGAAGACGGTATTTGGATTCAAAAAGGCGGTTTGTTTGGTCGTTCGGATCGGTCAGACCCAGTGTTTCGACTTTGGACAAAAAAGTCACGAACCGCACATGAATTGAGCCGCTTGTCTGGGATCAGGGACAAATTTCCGTAGCATTGGGCTGAAATGTGCCGAGCGTATCGATCCTGTTACTTATTGTGAATAATGCGATGTGAACGGCATTTTTGTTGTGATAGGCGGCAGCTGTTAAAAAATTTAGCCAAGTTAATTGGAGTAAGACATGAGCAGAAAAGTAACCAAAGCGATTTTCCCGGTTGCTGGTCTCGGAACGCGGTTTTTGCCCGCGACAAAATCGGTCCCGAAAGAGATTATGACTCTCGTGGATCGCCCATTGATCCAATACGCGATTGATGAGGCCCGCGAAGCAGGGATTACCGACTTCATCTTTGTAACATCCAAAGGGAAATCGGCGCTTGAGGACTATTTTGACCGCTCTGTTGAGCTTGAGACTGACCTTGAAGCAAAGGGCAAGCACGAGCTACTCGATGTTTTGAAGAGCACTTACATGGAAAGCGGCGCGATTGCGTATATCCGTCAGCACCGTGCTTTGGGTCTGGGCCACGCGGTCTGGTGCGCCCGCCGTTTGATTGGCGACGAACCCTTTGCTGTGATGTTGCCTGACGACGTGATCGCGGCCGACAAACCCTGCTTGAAGCAGATGGTTGACGCCTATGAAGAAACCGGCGGCTGCATGGTGGCTGCGATGGAAGTCCCACAGGAGAAAGCATCGTCCTACGGACTTTTAGATGTCAAAGCTGACATGGGGGCGGTCGTTTCGGTCAAGAACATGGTTGAGAAACCAAAGCCCGAGGATGCGCCGTCCAACCTCGCTGTCATTGGCCGTTATATCTTGACCCCCGACGTGATGCGGAACCTTGAAACCATCGATCGCGGTGCGGGTGGTGAATTGCAGCTGACCGATGCGATCGCAGAAGAACTTCGCCAGAATCGGAACGTTTTCGGATATCGTTTCGAAGGTCAGCGTTTCGATTGCGGCTCCAAGGCTGGATTCTTGCAGGCAACTGTTGCGTTTGGTCTCGCGCGGTCCGATCTTCGGGGCGAATTCGAAACCTATCTTGATGATCTCTACGCGGTTCGTCAGGCCCAACTTTAACGGCAAGACATATGACTACTGTTCTGGTGACGGGTGGCGCGGGTTATATCGGCTCGCACGCATGCAAGGCGCTCAAGGCGGCAGGTTATACGCCTGTCACCTTTGATAACTTGGTCACTGGCTGGGAAGATGCCGTAAAATTCGGTCCATTTGAGCGCGGCGATTTGTTGGATCGCGCTCGTTTGGACGAGGTGTTCGCAAAACATCAACCCGTTGCTGTGATGCACTTTGCGGCGCTGAGCCAAGTTGGCGATAGTATGAAAGACCCAGGTAGCTACTGGCGTAATAATGTCAGTGGCTCCCTGAACCTCATCGAGGCCGCTGTTGATGCGGGATGCATGCAGTTTGTGTTCTCTTCGACCTGTGCAACCTACGGCGAACAGGATGGGGTGACGCTCGACGAAACCTGTATTCAGCAGCCAATCAACGCCTATGGCGCATCGAAACGAGCCATTGAGGACATGTTGATCAATTTCGGCCAGAGTCATGGTCTGCGGTCAGTGATCTTTCGATATTTTAATGTCGCTGGTGCTGATCCAGAGGGCGAAGTGGGTGAATTCCACCAGCCAGAGACGCACCTCATTCCGCTCATGCTGGATGCGATCGACGGTAAGCGTGCGGCGTTGACCATTTTCGGGACAGATTACGATACACCCGATGGCACATGTATTCGCGATTATGTCCATGTTTGCGACCTCGTTGATGCGCATGTGCTGGGCGTCAAATGGCTCGAAGATGGGAAAGACGGCCGCGTATTCAATCTTGGCACAGGTAGCGGCTTCTCAGTGCGTGAAGTTGTTGCGCACTCAGCCGAGGTTACGAACAAAGAGGTTCCGATGGTCGAAGGTGATCGTCGGCCCGGTGATGCAACGAAATTGGTCTCAGGCAGCACGCGCGCAATTGAGGAGTTGGGTTGGGAGCCTTCTCGGTCTACACTTCGTCAAATGATTACAGACGCGTGGCGTTGGCACCAAAGTGGACACTATAACAAATAGCATTTCAGCTAGGGTTCTTGATCTCACGCGACTTGTTGGGCGTGCGGGTAGGGTTCTGACCGGAGTCGATCGCGTCGAATTGGCCTATCTGCGTCGATTTTTGGCCGACGATGTCCCCTGTTTCTTCATCGCACGAACATCCTACGGATATGTTTTATTGGATCGCTCAGGCGGGCAATCTGTTTTGCGTGCGACCTTAAAGGGCGATTGGGGGAAGGCGGATATTCTGTCGCTTCTTCGGTTCCGCATGCCTAAGCGCGTTCAAGTTGCTCAGAGTTTTGTTCGTAAACACCGCATTGCGCGTTGCAGTCGTGGTCGTCTGGCGCTGATGCTCTCAGAGCATTTGCCGAAAGGGGCCGATCTTTATCTCGTTGGCCATACGAATTTAGAGCCCGAGTTTTTAAGTTCGTTTAAGTTGAGTATCGATGCACGGGTCCATGTAATGATCCACGATACGATCCCATTGGATTTTCCCGAAGTGCAGCGTCCGCAAACGGTGTCGGACTTCAACAAACAGTTGCGCGTTGTATCCGAGGAAGCCGCCCGCGTCATTGCGGTCTCGAAGGTCACAAGCGATACTCTGAAGCCGCATTTGCAGCGTCATGGGCGTGTTCCACCGATTGTTGTCGCGCATCCCGGCATCGACCCAGTCATGCCGCGCTATGCGGAAATCCCACCAGACCTCGATTTGTCTCGGCCTTATTTTGTAACGGTCGGAACGATTGAGCCTCGGAAATATCATTCACTCTTGCTCGAGGTTTGGGAATCGCTCGATGCCGAAGAAAGGCCGCTTTTGCTGATCTGCGGTAACCGTGGATGGCTGAACCAGATGGTGTTTGACGCTCTAGATCGGGGTGTGGATGACGTGATCGAAGTTCCCAACCTCAGCGACGCAGCTCTCGCGGCTGTTATGCACGGCGCAAAGGCGATGTTGTTCCCATCGATTGCAGAAGGTTTTGGGATGCCTCCAATCGAAGCTGCCGCGCTGGGCACACCCGTCGTTTGCGCAGATTTACCCGTTTACCGCGAAACCTTAGGTGATCGGATTGTTTACCTAGACCCACAAGATAACTATTCTTGGCGGGAAACCGTTAACCAATTAAAGACAAACGAAGATGAGGAGCGGGTCGCCTACGTATCATTGCCAAAGTGGGAAGATCACTTTGCGGCTGTGTTGGGGGTGGCAGCGGCTCCGTCGGAAAGCTGATTAGGTAAAGGGGCCGTATTGGGGCTGTGGAGATCATACAGGCTAAGAGTGCAGCGGCGACGCTGGCTCATTCGTGCGTTACGTAAGCGGCACGAACTTACGCCTATTGCAGATCGAACGTCCCAAATTCGTAAAAGCGACATTCTGCTTGTCTCGACCCTGCGCAACGAAGACGTGCGTTTGCCGTATTTCCTGAAGTACTATCGCGATCTCGGCGTTAACCACTTTCTGATGATCGACAACGAGAGCGATGATGGCGGGCGAGAATACCTTGCGGACCAGTCGGACGTTTCTCTGTGGTCGACGGGCAAAAGCTATAAACGGTCCCGCTTTGGCATCGACTGGGTCAACTGGTTGTTGATGCGATATGGTCATGGGCATTGGACTTTGGTTGTCGATCCCGATGAGCTGTTTGTTTTCCCGTTTTGCGACACGCGACCGATCCGAGCCCTGACAGATTGGCTCGACGCGTCGTCGATCAAATCATTCTCAGCCATGTTGCTGGATATGTATCCAAAGGGTCCCATTTCTGCGATCCCATACCGCCGTGGTGATGACCCTCTCGATATCGCAAACTGGTTTGATAGCGGGAACTATGCGATTCAGCGGAACCCAGCGTTTGGCAACCTCTGGATCCAAGGTGGTCCACGGGCGCGGGCGTTTTTCCAAGATAACCCAGAGCGTGCGCCGGCGTTGAACAAGGTCCCGTTGGTGAAATGGGATCGTCGATATGCCTATGTCAGTAGCACGCACATGCTGCTGCCGCGTGGCCTGAACCTCGTTTACGACGAATGGGGTGGCGAAAAGGCGTCGGGCATTTTGCTCCACACTAAGTTCCTCGATACGTTGACCGTAAAGGCCCACGAGGAAATTGCGCGTAAACAACATTACGCGGCGAGTCATGAATATAAGGCCTATGTTGCAGGGCTACAGGACAACACAGATCTGTGGTGCAAGTGGTCCGAGAAATACATCAACTGGCGCCAGCTCGAAATTCTGGGGCTCATGTCCAAGGGGAACTGGGCATGACGCAGGTTGGGGTAGTTATGCTGGTTCACACCGCACTGCATCGTGCAGAGCAGGTGATCCGCAATTGGGTGAAAAGCGGTTGCCCAGTCGTTGTCCATGTCGACGCCAAGGTGAACAAGGCGCGCTACGACAAATTCGTAAGTGCCGTGTCGGACATGCCAGAAGTGACGTTCTCGCCCCGTCACAAATGTGAATGGGGAACGTGGGGTATCGTCGCGGCGACCCAAGAGGCTAGCGAGAAACTCCTGCGGGACCATCCGTCAGTGACGCATGTATATTTGGCGTCGGGTTCGTGCCTTCCATTGCGACCCGTCGATGAACTGCACGACTATCTGTCCGAACGTCCGCGCGTTGATTTTATCGAAAGTGCGACCACCGCTGATGTCCCTTGGACAGTCGGTGGGCTTGACCACGAACGTTTCACGCTTCGGTTTCCGTTCTCGTGGAAAACCCAGCGGCATCTGTTCGATTTCTACGTGGACCTACAGCGCCGCGTAAAATTTAAACGCAAAATTCCCAAGGGCATCGTCCCGCACATGGGCTCGCAATGGTGGTGCCTGACGCGCCAGACGTTGTCTGCGATCCTCGAAGACCCAGATCGGCCAACCTACGATCGGTATTTCAAGAAGGTTTGGATTCCCGACGAGAGCTATTTCCAGACGCTGTCTCGTTTGTATTCACCGAATGTTGAGAGCCGCTCACTGACCCTGTCGAAATTCGATTTCCAAGGGAAGCCGCACATCTTCTATGACGACCACCTGCAACTTTTGCGGCGGTCTGATTGCTTTGTGGCGCGTAAAATTTGGCCACATGCGAACCGTTTGTACGATGCGTTCCTTGGCCCGTCGGCAGGTCTAAAGGCAGCTGAACCGAACCCCGGTAAAATCGACCGAATTTTCGCCCGAGCGGTTGATCGTCGAACCCGTGGTCGTGCGGGTCTCTACATGCAGAGCCGTTTCCCGAACCAAGACTGGGAAAATGGCGTAACCTGCGGCCCGTATTCGATGTTCGAAGGCTTTACAGAGTTGTTCGAGGATTTCGAACCGTGGTTGGCCAAGGCAACAGGTGCACGGGTGCATGGCCATCTGTTTGCGCCTGAGCGCGCTGAATTCGAGGGGCGGCAGGCGACTTTTGTGGGTGCGCTTTCGGACTGCCCGAAATTGCGGGATTACAACACGCGCAGCTTCTTGCGGAGCCTCGTTTGGAATACGCGGGGCGAACGTCAGTGCTTCCAATTCGGCCCGCATGACACCCAAGACCTTAGCTGGGACGTTGCGCGTGATCCTAACGCTCAGATCAGCGTGATTTCGGGTGCATGGGCGGTGCCATTGTTCCAGTCTAACCGCAATTTTGCTGACCTCCGCGAAGAAGCCGCGCGGCTTCAGCGGATCGAAAGCGAACACCTGCTGGCGCTGCGTGCAATTTATACAAAGGCGCGGGTCCGTATTTGGACCATGGCCGAGTTCATTGAATCGCCGATGGAAGCACTTCAAACGGCGGTTGATGAGATCACGGGCAAGAACGTCCGCCGTCTGACCGAAGCTCCTCGGATGGTCGATTTGACTGGCTTTGGGCAGTTCCTACAGAATTTGAAAAATCAGGGGATGCACCCCTACCTCATGGGCGATTTTCCAGTCGATCCTGTGGCTACGAATGAACCGCGCAGCGCGCGTAAACCCTATTTGGTTCGGTAATTTATGTCGAAATTCGATTACTTTGTTGTTTTTGCTGAAATGCGGACGGGATCGAATTTCCTCGAAGCAAACTTGAACGCCTTCGATGGCATCGTGTGTCATGGCGAGGCGTTTAACCCGCACTTCATTGGCTACCCAAACAAAGACAATATCTTGGGTGTTTCTCAGGCGCAGCGAGACGCAAATGCAAACCACCTGATTGATACTATCAAGGCACATTCGGACGGGTTAGGCGGCTTCCGCTATTTCCACGACCACGACCCACGTGTTTTGGACATTGCCCTGTCTG
>JAYPVO010000025.1:3605-18368 GCA_038134645.1 Paracoccaceae bacterium | reverse complement strand
GATCAGATCCGTCTGCTCAAGCAATTGATCGAGGCGAATAACATCGATGCCAAACGCTGGCCGCCGCGGATGCTGGCGGGGATCATTGATAGCTGGAAAAACCGCGCATGGACGCCCGATAAGGTTCCGACCCGCGAGGCCGCTGCCTTTGATGGCAAAGCGATTGACCTCTACGACCAATATCAGCGCCGTTTGCTGGAACTGAATGCCGTCGATTTCGGTGACCTGCTGTTGCACATGGTCACGATTTTCCAGACCCATCAGGACGTGCTGGATCAATACCAGCGCTGGTTCCGCTATGTGATGGTGGACGAATATCAGGATACCAACGTCGCGCAGTATCTCTGGCTGCGCCTGCTTGCGGGTGGTCACAAGAATATCTGCTGCGTGGGTGACGACGACCAGTCGATCTATGGCTGGCGCGGCGCTGAGGTCGGCAACATCCTCAAGTTCGAAAAGGATTTCCCCGGGGCCAAGGTCGTTCGACTGGAGCAAAACTACCGTTCCACCCCGCATATCCTTGCTGCCGCATCAGGCGTGATTGCAGGCAACACGGGGCGATTGGGTAAAACGCTTTGGACCGACCGCGAAGAGGGTGAACGCGTTCGCTTGATCGGTCATTGGGACGGCGAAGAAGAGGCCCGTTGGATCGGTGAAGAGATCGAAGCGATGCAGCGCGGCACCCGTGGGATGGACCCTCGGTCGCTCGACGATATGGCGATCCTCGTGCGGGCCTCCCATCAGATGCGCGCATTCGAGGACCGTTTCCTGACCATCGGCCTGCCATATCGCGTCATCGGCGGCCCGCGTTTCTACGAGCGTTTGGAAATCCGCGATGCGATGGCCTATTTCCGTCTCGCCGTTTCGCAAGACGACGACCTCGCGTTCGAGCGGATTGTGAACACGCCGAAACGGGGGCTGGGGGATAAGGCGATCCAGACCATTCAGCGTAAGGCGCGTGATAACGGTGTGAACCTCGTTGAAGGCGCACGGCTCTGTGTCGACACGGGCGCGATCAAAGGTAAAGGCGGCGCAGCGCTGGGCGAGTTGGTTCAGGGGCTCGACCGTTGGTATCAGCAGCTTCGGGATGAGGCGGACACGCATATCGAAGTGGCCGAAATGATCCTCGACGAATCTGGCTACACCACGATGTGGATGAACGACAAAACGCCAGAGGCTCCGGGGCGGCTGGAGAACCTTAAGGAATTGGTCAAAGCGCTCGAGAATTTCGATAACCTGCAAGGGTTCCTCGAACATATCGCGCTGATCATGGATAATGATTCCGAGGATGCTGAGGAAAAGGTCAGCATCATGACCCTGCACGCGGCAAAGGGTTTGGAATTCCCTGCCGTGTTCCTACCTGGGTGGGAGGATGGGTTGTTCCCGTCCCAACGCAGTATGGACGAAAGCGGGCTAAAGGGGTTGGAAGAAGAACGCCGCCTTGCTTACGTCGGCATCACCCGTGCCGAAGAGGTCTGCACGATTTCCTTTGCCGCGAACCGTCGGGTCTATGGCCAGTGGCAGAGCCAGCTTCCTAGTCGTTTCATCGACGAATTGCCCGTCGATCACGTGGAGATTCTGACGCCTCCGGGGCTCTATGGTGGGGGCTATGGCGCCGCTGGCATGTCGTCGAGCGCGTCACCCGCCTATGCGATGAAATCCGCATCCACCATCGAAGAGCGCGTTGGTAAGGCCGATGTCTACAACTCCCCCGGTTGGAAACGGATGCAAGCACGGAGCCAGAGCCGTGGCATGGCTCAGCCGTCAGAGATGCGCGGTCTGACGATCGATGCGACCGCTGTGTCGTCCTTCACAATTGGTGACCGCGTGTTCCACCAGAAATTCGGCTATGGCGAAGTCATGGAGATTGAGGGCGATAAGCTCGATATCGAATTCGATAAGGCGGGTTCGAAGAAGGTCGTGGCAAAGTTCATCGTCTCTGCGGCGCAGGCAAACGACGTTCCATTTTAGGGTTTCGCCTTTAGCGTGTATCGCGTAGCTTGCTCGGAAACCCGAGTGAGTTATGGGGTATGAGTATGGCTTTGGCAGCCGAACGGGCAGACTACGCATTACAAAAGGCGATGGAACAGTTTTGGGCCGTCGGTATTGAAGCGACCCCTTATCCAGAGTTGGTCAAGGTCACAGGGCTGAGCCGCAAGGCGCTCTATCAGCAGTGGCCTGACAAAACGCGGCTGGTGCATGATGCCTTGGATCGTTACCGCAAATCCGTTCTCATTGATCAATGCGAGATTTTCAAAACACCTGGTCCAGCGGCGGTGACACGGTTTTGGGATGCGCTCGAGGCTGCGGTCGTCCCCGAATGGCAGGGGTGTTTCCTATTGCGGTCCGCGGCGGGGGAGTTGCGCCACGATGAAAAGGCGCGGCAGATGTATACGGAACACCTGTCCACCATTCAGCGCGGGATCATGATGTCCTTGAAAGGGCACCATAAGGACCCAGCGGGTGCGGCGTGGCAAGCGGTTGGGGTGATGACCTTGGTCACGGCGCTTGCGGGGCAGGGCATGCCTTTGGCGATGCTCAAGCCCGTTTTTGCGGCAGGTCGTGCGGCAACCGCGTTTTAGTGACCGCGAATAATCGGGATTAGGGTCAACACCAACAGCACAGCCATGGTGATGTTGAACGCTCGCAGTCGGCCCTGATTATTCAGGAAACGACGTGCTTGTTGGCCCAATGCGTTCCAGAAAAAGATCGACGGCAGGTTCGTGCACATGAATGTCAGTGCGACCAATAGGACCTGCGGAAACGAATGGTCCGCTGTGTAAGCGCTGATTGCGGTCAGGGCCATGAACCAGCCCTTGGGGTTGACCCATTGAAACGCTGCGGCCTGAAGGAATGTCAGTGGTTTGCCTTCGGTTTCTGGCGCGTCAGGCGATTTGGGCGCGGCATTCGCGATCTTCCACGACAGATACAGCAGATAGGCCACCGATCCCCACTTCATCACGACCAGCATGATCGGGAAGGTGTCGAACACCTGAACCAGCCCTGCGCCCAGAACAACGATCATGAACGAATGGCCAAGGCCCACTCCCAGAATATGCGGGATCGATCGGCGAATGCCAAAGTTGGCCCCTGAGGCCATCAACATCATGTTGTTCGGCCCCGGAGTGATGGAGCTGACAAAGGCAAAGCCGATAAGGGCGAGGATCAATTCGTAAGTCATGCCTCGTGCTGTGACAAATGTCTCAGGTCGCTGCAATCGAAATCGTAAGGGCTGAAAAAGCAAACGGCGGCACCCGGGAGGAGGAGGGGTGCCGCCGTGCTATTCGGCGAACGCTCAGGGAGGAGGAGAGAGCATTCGCTTGGCGAAGCGTCCGGTCAGGGAGGAGGAGAGACCGTCTGCTTCTATGCGGAACCTTCAGGGAGGAGGAGAGAAGGTCCCGTATCTGAATTTGGTGCGGCGGGATCAGGGAGGAGGAGAGATCCCGCCGCTATTTCACGGACCTTCAGGGAGGAGGAGGAGGGTCCGTAAACTCTATTCTTTTGCGGCAGCCCCCTAGGGAGGAGGAGAAGGGGGCCGCCGCTTTAGTCACGATCCGCTCAGGGAGGAGGAGAGAGCAGATCGTTGTCGATGGTCCCAGGGAGGAGGAGAGGGACCGTCGTATTCTATGTCTTAGGCGCCGTAGGCAGCTTCGATTGCGATGCTTTTGATCATCGAGCGGGAGATGCCCAGATCAGCAAGTTCGCGGCCAGACAGCTGCGACAGTTCGTTGATTGTCGCGCGGTATACTTTGTATTTGGCATAGCGATCAGCGAGGGTTGCGAAGATGCCGCCGAATGCGGGGGCGTAACCAGTGCGGACGTCGTTTGCGTAAGCCATTTTATTCTCTTTTCATCGTGTCCCGCATCGGGCGGGTCTGTTTCATCTTTCGGCGTGTCGTAGTTCGCCGTGGCATCTTGCTGCCGTTGGACCTAATTTGGCGCTAATGCTGCGGATGCACAATTGGGACTTTCGTCAATGCCGCCATGCAGCAAATGCATACGAAGTGCTGACCTATTTCACATAGGCGTTACATTGCAGGGGATTTGGCTTGTGATTTGCCTATTCCGTGACATGTTTTGCCGCTGAATTAGGCAGAGTTTGGACAGGAGGGTCGGGTGACCTTAGGGAAAGATACGGTTCTTGAGATATTGAACGGAATTGCGCTGCCTGACGGCGGGACGCTTGTGTCGAAAGACCTTGTTCGGGCCTTGACGGTTGATGGCGGTCAGATTCGCTTTGTGCTTGAGGCGCCCACACCAGACGAAGCACGTGCGCTGGAACCTGTCCGTCTCGCGGCGGTCGCGGCCTTGCGCGACGTTGAAGGTGTCACGGACGTGCAAGCGGTGATCACAGCGCATGGCCCGTCGAAGCCCGCACAGCCCGCGCCAAGCCTCAAGGTCGGTCGTCACCCGACGCCTCAAGCTGGTCCGCAGGGTGTACCTGGTGTCAAACGGATCATTGCGATCGGATCGGGGAAGGGCGGCGTTGGGAAATCCACCGTATCGAGCAACCTCGCCGTTGCTTTGGCGAAGGCTGGTAAAAAGGTCGGTCTATTAGATGCCGATATATATGGTCCCAGCCAGCCGCGGATGATGGGCATCACAGGGCGGCCATCGTCGCCTGACGGTGAACATATAGAGCCGCTCCACGCGCATGGCGTCACGGTGATGTCGATTGGTTTACTCGTCGACCCCGATAAAGCGGTGATCTGGCGTGGTCCGATGCTGATGGGCGCGTTGCAGCAGATGCTCGGTCAGGTGAACTGGGGCGAGCTGGATGTGCTGCTGATCGACCTGCCGCCGGGGACGGGCGATATTCAACTGTCACTCTGCCAAAAGACCCACATGACGGGCGCTATTGTCGTGTCGACCCCGCAGGACGTGGCGCTGATCGATGCGCGTAAGGCAATTGATATGTTCAACACGCTTAAGACGCCGATCTTGGGTCTGATTGAAAACATGTCGACCTTCCATTGCCCGAATTGCGGCCATGAAGCGCATATCTTTGGTCATGGTGGCGTGGCTGCGGCGTCCCAAGAGCTATCGGTTCCGTTCTTGGGCTCGCTGCCGATTGACCTTGATACCCGACTGGCTGGCGACGCGGGGACACCTGTTGCTGCTGGCAGTGGCGCAATGGCTGAAGCCTACGCAAACCTCGCCTCTCGGTTGATCGAGGGCGGTCTCGTATAATATCACTTTTCGAACCTTTTGGTTCTGAGGGCCGTTCGATTGTTCATCGGGCGGCCCTTTGTGTTGCCAATATGGAATCCTATGGAACTGAACTGTGGTCGCGGGCGGAATCCGTCTTGCGGTTGCGAGGTTTCCGAATCACTTGGCCGTGATTTTGGGTGATATTTCAGAACATAAATAGAACATTTTCCCCTCAATTCAGTTGTTTGGCGGAGGGGTGGAATTTTTTGTGAATCCCATGGAACTAGTGTTGAAGATGCTTCTGTAACTATATCTTGTGGTCTTGTCGGCTTACGCCGCCATAAACTGCGTTTGATCACGCCTGCGTGACCCCTGAGTTACCATTGGTATCGCCCAGCTATCCCCAATAAGTTCCATAAGGTTCCAGAAAGTTGTTGCCAGACTCCGTCTCAAACGGCATAGTCAGGTCATCGGAAGCAGAGTGATAACAAATACCAAGGGCCGAACTTAAAAAGAGCCCAGAGGCGAAAATAGCAGGTTTCATACAGGCACACGCTTCTTCCGAATAATAGATCCGGCGCGCGAGCGAGCAGACATCCCCCCAGGTGGCGCGCGTTGCTGGACTTCCCGAAAGGGACGGTGGCGGCGGATCGAACAGTGGCAGCAGTTCGATCCGCCGTTCCCTTTTCGGGGTTGGTGAAATCGGGGGCAGGTAAGAGGGACCGCACAAGTGGTTCAGGCGTTTGAAGGCGAATACACCCAGCGGGTGGATAAAAAGGGACGCATGTCGATCCCCGCCGATTTTCGTCGTGTCCTGCTCTCTGGTGATCCCGAAGCCGAAGCCCGCGGCAACCCCCGTCTGAAAATCGTCTACGGTCAGCACCTCAAGAACTGCGTGCAAGCCTATACGATCAATGAATATCAGCGCGTCATTGATGATATCTATGCGATGCCGCGCGAACGCTCTGCCGATCAAAAACGTCTGGCGCACCTCTATGTGACGCAGTCGATCACGCTCGATGTCGATAAAGATGGTCGCGTGATCCTGCCAAAGTCGATCCGCGATAAGCTGTCGATCGAAGAGGGGGACGTTTATTTCCGCGGTCTCGTTGGCACGTTCGAGATGTGGAACAACGATATCTTCCAGTCCACAGTCAATGCAGACATTGATGACTGGCTGGAAGGCATGGACGATGACTTTGATCCGTTGTCATTGCTCGGAGGGAGCTGATGTCCTCTCCGACCGACCCGCATATCCCCGTTCTGATCAGGCCGCTCATTAGGGCGGTCTCGCCTGTTTCTGGTGTCTGGCTTGATGGGACCTTTGGTGCGGGTGGCTATACCCGTGCACTGCTAGAAGCGGGTGCTGATAAGGTTATCGGCGTTGATAGGGATCCGCTGGCGTTTGAGATGGCAAAGCCGTGGATCGGGGACTTCGGCGACCGGATCGAATTTGTGCAGGGCACTTTCTCGGACATGGATCAATATGCGCAAAACCTTGATGGGGTTGTGCTCGATCTTGGCGTGTCGTCGATGCAGTTGGACCTCGCGGAGCGCGGTTTTTCGTTCATGAAAGAAGGCCCTCTCGACATGCGGATGAGCCAGTCGGGCACCTCTGCGGCGGACCTTTGCAATGAGCTGGACGAAGAAGAGCTCGCCGACATCATCTATCTCTACGGCGAAGAACGTGCGAGCCGTCGTATCGCAAAAGCCATCGTGAAGGCGCGTCCGCTGACGACCACGCTGCAGCTGGCGAAAATCGTTGAAAGCTGCCTGCCGCGTCCGAAACCGGGGCAGAGCCATCCCGCGACCCGCACGTTCCAAGCGCTGCGCATTGCGGTGAATGATGAATACGGCCAATTGGCCGAGGGCCTCATGGCTGCCGAACGGGCATTGAAACCGGGCGGTCTGTTGGCTGTAGTGACCTTCCATTCGGTCGAAGATCGGATGACAAAGCGGTTCTTCCAATCGCGGTCGGGCAGGACCGCAAATGCGAACCGTTACGCGCCTGAATTGGCGCAAGAGAAACCGGCGTTTGAAATGGTCGAGAAAAAGGCCATCGGTCCGGATGATCAAGAATTGGCGGAAAACCCGAGGTCTCGGTCGGCAAAGTTGCGTGTTGCGCGCCGCACCGATGCGCCAGCGGGAGAAATGGATCGCAAGGCGCTTGGTATGCCTATGCGTAAAGGGGATCGGTAATGCGTAGCCTGTTGTATGTTTTGTCCGCGCTTGGGGTCATTGCATTGGCGTTTTGGGCCTATCAGGAAAACTACCGCACTCAAGATTCCATCAAACATGTCCGTCAGTTGAGCCGCGAAATTGCATCGGCGAACTCGAGCCTGCGTATGCTGCGGGCAGAGTGGGCCTATCTGAACCGCCCCGACCGTTTGCGCGACCTCGTTGATCTGAACTTTGACCGTTTGGGCCTGTTGCCTCTGATGCCCGATGGCTTTGGTCGGGTGGATCAAGTTGTTTATCCGTCGCTGCCGCTTCTGCCCGTGTCGGGCAAAATCATCGAAGTTTCGAGCGATGGTGATGCGGAGGGTTCGCTATGATCCGCACCCCGCTTCGTCCACTGGCTCGCATTCTCAACGCCCGTCATGCAGGTGAAAATCCTGACGCGATTGAGGCCGAAAACAAACGCATCCGTCACGAAGCTATGCGCGACACAGATCGTGTGCGGGCAGAGAGCCGTCTTTACATTTTGGGTGGTTGTTTCTTTTTCGCCTTCACAGCGATCATCCTGAAAATGGGTGTTATCGCAACGACCTTACCCGAAGAACCTCAAGTGTCGCGGGGCGGTGATCCTATCCTGTCGATGCGGTCTGATATCGTCGACCGCGAGGGTCGCGTTCTGGCGACGAACTTTGACACCTATGCAGTTTACGCGCACCCGCGTGACATGATCGACCCTGAGGTGGCCGCCTCTGAACTTGCGCGGATTTTCCCTGAACTGGACGAAGAGCGCCTGCTCAAAGATTTTACGGGCAACCGTAGCTTTGTTTGGATCCGCCGTCAGATCAGCCCCGAACAGATGCAAGAGGTCTTTGATATCGGTGAGCCGGGCCTGCTGTTCGGGCCGCGTGAAATGCGCCTTTATCCGAACGGTCCAGTTGCAAGCCATATCCTCGGTGGATCGAACTTTGGTCGTGAAGGCGTTGATTCAGCAGAGATCGTAGGTGTTGCGGGGGTTGAGCGTCAGTTCAACGATTACCTGCGTGATCCCGCCAACGGCGGTGCGCCGCTTCAGTTGTCGATCGACCTGACCATTCAAGCCGCGACCGAACGCGTTCTTGCGGGCGGTATGATGCTGATGAACGCCAAAGGCGCTGCTGCTGTTTTGATGGACGTGCACACGGGCGAGATCATCTCGATGGCGTCACTGCCTGACTTTGACCCGAACAACCGTCCACCCATCCTGACCCAAGGCGACCAGTCCGACAGCCCGCTGTTTAACCGCGCGGTGCAGGGCGTTTACGAATTGGGCTCTACGTTCAAGATTTTGGCCGTCGCACAGGCGCTAGAGCTTGGCTTGGTCAATCCTGACACGATGATCCAAACACAGCCTGCCATCCGCATCGGTGGCTTTGCGATCAACGACTTCCACAGCTATGGCCGCGAAAACAGCGTTACCGACGTGATCGCGAAATCGTCAAACATCGGCACCGCGCATATCGCGGAAATGATTGGTGGCGAGCGTCAGCAAGAGTTCCTGCGGTCATTGGGTATCCTAGATGTGTCGCCCGTTGAACTGGGCGAGGCGCGCGCAGGCCGTCCGCAGTATCCCCGCGATTGGACGCCGATCAACACGATGACCATTTCTTATGGTCACGGCGTGGCGGCATCGCCGCTCCACCTCGCGTCGGCCTATGCTACTCTTGCAAACGGCGGTCACCTTGTGACGCCGACGTTGATCCACGATGCCTCTAACACGGTAGGCGAACGGGTGATCAGCGAAACCACCGCCCGCCAGTCGGTCGATATGTTGCGTCAAGTTGTGACACGCGGCACCGCGTCCTTTGGTGAGGTCGCGGGCTATGAGGTTGCTGGTAAAACGGGGACCGCCGACAAAGTGCGCCCGACGGGTGGCTACTACGAGGACAAAGTGATCGCGACATTCGCTTCGGTCTTTCCTGCGTCTGATCCGAAATACGTGCTGGTCGTGACCTTGGATGAACCCAACGATACAACAGGATCAGAGCCGCGCCGCACCGCAGGTTGGACAGCTGTTCCAGTCGCAGCAGAGATGATCCGTCGCGTGGCACCCTTGCTAGGGTTGAGACCGAATATTGAAACTCCCCTCGTGACGGGTGTATCGCTCGCTACAGAATAAAAGGGGCATTACATATGGCAGGCGCTGCGCAAAAGACGGTCACATTGTCAGACCTTGGACTGACGGCACAGGGGGCCTGCGATGCGCGGGTTAACGCGATCACCATTGATAGCCGTGAAGTCATGCCAGGCGCCCTGTTCGGCGCAATGCCCGGCAGCAATGTGCACGGCGCGTCTTTTATCGGCACGGCTCTGGAAAATGGCGCAGCGGCGATTTTGACCGACCGTGCAGGGGCTGAACTGGCCGCTGATGTTCTGGCTGATAGCAGCGCGTGTTTGATTATTTCTGAGGACCCGCGCCAGACCTTGGCGCAAACGGCGGCTCTGTTCTTTGGTGCGCAGCCAGAGGTCGCCGTTGCGGTGACAGGAACCAATGGGAAAACCTCGGTCTCTACATTCTGCCGTCAGATTTGGACTGAATTGGGCCTAGAGGCTGTAAATCTTGGCACCACGGGTGTTGAAGGGGCGTGGACCTATCCGCTCCGCCACACGACCCCCGATCCGATCACATTGCAGCGGGTGCTGGCTTCTGCCGCGTCCGAAGGCGTGACACATGTCGCGATGGAGGCCTCCTCGCATGGTTTGGATCAGCGGCGTTTGGATGGCGTGATTCTGGCGGCGGCTGGGTTTACGAATTTCACCCAAGACCACCTCGACTATCACAAGACCTTTGAGGCCTATTTCGAAGCCAAAATGGGCTTGTTTAACCGTGTTCTTCCCCTCGAAGGGACTGCGGTGATTAACCTTGATGATCCAAAAGGGATCGAGGTTCTGCACCTCGCGGAAAAACGCGGAAATGAAGTTCTGGGCGTTGGGCGTTCTGATCTGGCCCGTTTGCGGCTCTTGTCGCAGCGGTTTGATGCGACGGGTCAGGATTTGCGGTTCGACTGGCAGGGTGAAATTCACCTGACACGTCTGAACCTCATCGGCGGGTTTCAGGCGGAAAACGTTCTGCTTGCGGCTGGGTTGGTGATCGGCGCGGGTGCCGACCCGCAGGACGTCTTTGACACCCTGCCGCATCTGACGACGGTGCGGGGTCGTATGCAATTGGCCGCCACGCGCGACAACGGCGCGGCGGTCTATGTGGATTACGCACATACGCCCGATGCAGTGGAAACCGCGCTTCAGGCTATTCGCCCGCATGTGATGGGGCGCATTATCGCGATTGTTGGGGCAGGCGGTGATCGTGACACCACAAAACGCCCGTTGATGGGTGCTGCTGCGGCTGAGAATGCGGATGTGGTGATTGTGACCGACGATAACCCCCGGTCCGAGGATCCCGCTTTGATCCGCGCTGCCGTGATTGAAGGTGCGCATCGTGTTCGGACCAAAGATGTTTACGAGGTCGGTGACCGTGCCGAAGCGATCCTACGCGCCGCTGACATGCTTCAGCCAGGTGATGCGCTGCTCGTCGCGGGCAAGGGTCATGAGACGGGCCAGATCGTTGGCACCGATGTGCTGCATTTCGATGATGTAGAGGTCGCGTCCCAAGCGGTCCTCGCGCTGGATGGGAAAATCTGATGACAACGCCGCTTTGGACTTCGCGTGATGCTGTGGCCGCAACGGGTGGCAAGGCGACCTGTGACTGGTCGGTCACTGGCGTGTCGATTGATACCCGAACCCTGCAAGAGGGCGACCTCTTTGTCGCGCTCAAAGCGGCGCGGGATGGGCATGATTTCGTAGCACAAGCGCTGGCATCTGGGGCAGGGGCCGCACTGGTCACGCACCGTCCCGAAGGTGTTGCAGAAGATGCGCCGCTGCTGATCGTTGATGATGTTCTGACCGCGCTAGAGGATTTGGGCCGCGCCGCACGGGCACGGACAAAGGCGCGGGTTGTTGCTGTGACGGGGTCGGTCGGCAAAACATCGACCAAGGAAATGCTGCGCGATGTTTTGGGCACCCAAGGTAAAACTCACGCGGCAGAAGCGTCTTACAACAATCATTGGGGCGTTCCGCTGACCTTGGCGCGGATGCCTGCGGATACGAAATACGCGGTGATCGAAATCGGGATGAACCACCCCGGAGAGATCGCGCCGCTCGCCAAAATGGCGCGTCCACATGTGGTCATGATCACGACCGTAGCGGCTGCGCACCTTGAAGCGTTTGAAAATATCGACGGGATCGCCCGCGAGAAGGCCGCGATTTGTGAAGGGCTAGAGCCCAAAGGCACCGCCGTTCTGAACGGTGATCTGTCGAATTCGGGAATTTTGATCGATGCCGCTCGTGCCAAAGGCGCGAAGGTCATCACCTTTGGTCAGTCGAACGGGTGTCACCACCGTATGCTCGACCTGCGGATTTGCGAAGGTGCGACCGTGGCGCAGGCGCGTGCGTGGCGCACGCCTGTCTTGCTCAAGGTCGCGACCGAAGGCCGTCACTTTGCGATGAACGCTTTGGGCGTGGTGGCTGTGGTGCAGGCGCTCGGCGCGGATCGGACTAAGGCGATGCTCGACCTTGGCCAGTGGTCGCCTCCTGCCGGACGTGGCCTCTCTGAACAGATTGTCACCGATCCTGCCCGTGATGGTCAGTATTTCGATTTGATCGACGATGCGTTTAACGCGAACCCAACATCGCTCTCTGCCAGCCTCGAAGTGCTGGCCGCGCGCAAGCCGCGTAATGGCTTTGGCCGCTATGCCAAAGGTCGCCGCGTCGCGATCCTCGGGGATATGCTAGAGCTGGGTCCAGATGAAATGGCGCTGCACGCTGGCATGGCAAATGATCGGTCGATGGCTGACATCCAAGTCGTCCATTGCGTCGGCAATCGGATGCGCCACATGTGGGAAGCACTCCCCGAAGGGAAACGCGGCCACTGGGAAGAAACCGCCCAAGATCTCATCCCCGATATTAACCGTTTGGTAGACAGCGGGGACGTTGTTTTGGTTAAAGGGTCCAAAGGCAGCAAAGTCAGCCTAGTCGTTGACGCGCTCCGTAAATTGGGGCAACGCAGAGCCAAGTCCGAACAAGAGGCCTGATTTTTATGCTGTATTTGTTAACAAACCTGTCCGATGGCGGCGATTTCTTTAACCTTTTCCGCTACATCTCTTTTCGCGCGGGTGGGGCGTTCCTCACTGCGCTGATCTTTGGTTTCATGTTCGGGAAACCCCTGATCAACGTTTTGCGTCGCAAACAGGGCAAGGGTCAGCCGATCCGTTCTGACGGACCTGAGGGCCACTTTGTCAAAGCAGGTACGCCGACGATGGGCGGTCTGTTAATTGTTGGGGCCTTGGCGTTTTCGACCATCCTCTGGGCGCGGATGGACAACCCCTTTGTTCTGATGGTTCTCTTTGTCACGCTGTCCTATGCGCTGATCGGATTTGCCGACGACTATGCAAAGGTCAGTAAACAAAGCACCGATGGCGTGTCGGGCAAGGTTCGTCTTGTCCTTGGCTTTGTCGTTGCTGCATTGGCTGGCTTCTGGGCGTCCTACTTCCACCCCGATGCGCTGACCAACGAACTGGCCTTCCCGATCTTTAAGAACCTTTTGGTCGATCTGGGCTTCCTCTTTGTGCCCTTTGCGATGCTCGTCATCGTGGGGGCCGCGAACGCTGTGAACTTTACCGATGGTTTGGATGGTCTGGCTGTGATGCCTGTGATGATCGCGGCGGCGACCTTTGGGATCATCGCCTATGCGGTTGGTCGCGTCGACTTTACCGAATACCTCGAAGTGCACTATGTCCCCGAAGCAGGCGAAATCACCATTTTCTGTGCGGCCCTCATCGGCGGCGGTCTTGGGTTCCTGTGGTATAACGCACCGCCTGCGGCTGTGTTCATGGGCGACACGGGGTCGCTCGCGCTCGGTGGTGCCTTGGGCGCTATTTCGGTGGCAACAAAACACGAGATCGTTCTGTCGATCGTCGGCGGCCTCTTTGTGATGGAGACCCTCTCGGTCATCATTCAGGTCGCTTATTTCAAACGCACGGGCAAACGCGTGTTCCTGATGGCGCCGATCCACCACCACTACGAAAAGAAGGGCTGGTCAGAGCCGCAGATCGTGATCCGCTTCTGGATTATCTCGCTCATCCTTGCGATGATCGGTCTAGCGACGCTCAAAGTCCGCTAATTCCTTTGTGATACTGAGGTTCTCATGATCCCCGTTCTCGGTTTCGAAGATCAGACCGTTGCTGTCCTTGGCCTTGGTCGGTCGGGGCGGGCTACGGCGGCTGCGCTCAATGCGGGCGGGGCGCATGCGGTGGCATGGGATGATAACCCTGCGGCCCGTGATGCGGCAGAGGCCGAAGGGATCGAATTGCGCGACATGACGCGGCAGGGAGCCTTTGATGGCGTATCCTGTCTGGTCGTATCGCCCGGTATTCCGCATCTCTATCCTACGCCGAACCCTGTGATCGCAGCGGCTTGGGATGCTGGCGTTGCGGTCGACAATGACATCGGCCTCTTTTTCCGATCCTTTGCGACCTACGCATGGGACGATTTTGACCAACAGCCAAAGGTGATTGCGGTCACTGGGTCGAACGGGAAATCGACGACCTCTGCCTTGATCCACCATATCCTGAAAGAAGCAGGTCGCCCGACCCAATTGGCGGGCAACATCGGTCGTGGCGTTTTGGACATTGATCCCGCCCGCGATGGTGAGGTCGTCGTGCTGGAGCTGTCGTCCTATCAAACCGACCTTGCCCGTGCGATGACGCCGGATGTGGGTGTCTTTACCAACCTGTCGCCTGACCATTTGGATCGGCACGCGGGACTGGGTGGCTATTTCGCGGCCAAGCGCCGACTGTTCGCCGAAGGTGGCCCTGATCGCTGCGTGATTGGCGTGGACGAGGTTGAGGGGCGTTACCTCGCCAATCAATTGTCCGAAGGGCAGGCGGATGATCGAGTGATCCGTATTTCCTCTGCACGAAAACTGGATGGCGAAGGCTGGACGGTCTTTGCGCGCAAAGGGTTCCTCGCTGAATGGCGCAAGGGGCGTCAGGTGGCGTCGATTGATATGCGCGGTATCCTTGGCCTTCCGGGGGCGCATAACCACCAGAACGCTTGCGCGGCTTATGCGGCCTGTCGGACCTTGGGTATCGGCCCCAAGACGATTGAAGAAGCGATGAAGACCTACCCCGGTCTGCCGCACCGCAGCCAATTGATCGGCGAAAAAGACGGTGTGCGCTATGTGAACGACAGCAAAGCCACGAACGTTGATAGCGCGGCGAAAGCGCTGCAGGCGTTTCCGCGTATTCGCTGGATTTGTGGTGGTCTGCAGAAAGAGGGCGGCTTGGACGGTCTGTTGCCGCATCTGGGTGCAGTGGCGAAGGCCTATGTGATTGGCCGTGAAGC
>JAYPVO010000025.1:0-3505 GCA_038134645.1 Paracoccaceae bacterium | reverse complement strand
CAGTGGCGAAGGCCTATGTGATTGGCCGTGAAGCGGCGCAATTCGCGATGCAGCTCGGCGGGGTTGAGGCTGAGGTCTGCACAACGATGGAAGCTGCGGTGGCTCGCGCGAGTGCCGAGGCCGAAGCGGGGGATACGGTCCTGTTGGCACCCGCCTGCGCGAGTTTTGATCAATATGACAACTTCGAAAAGCGCGGCGATGATTTCGCGGCGCAGGTGCGGGCGATTATCGGGTGAAGGTAGGGGCGCTGCCCCGCTTGGCCTAACGGCCAATTCACCCCGGGATATTTACGGCACAAAGGCAGGTTAGGCGCGATTTGCGATGGCCGTGCCTGCGGCATGGGCAGAGGCCCAAGCCCATTGGAAGTTATACCCGCCGAGCCAGCCAGTCACGTCCACGGATTCCCCGATGAAATAGAGGCCGTCGACGGTTTTTGCTTCCATCGTGGTTGAGGACAGTCCGTCCGTGTCGACGCCGCCAAGGGTGACTTCGGCGGTGCGGTAGCCTTCGGTTCCCGTGGGTTTGACCTGCCAATGGGAAAGGGCGAGACGAAGGTTTTCAATCCGTCCGTCCGACCATTCGGCGCAATTGCCCGAGAGGTCGAATTCAGCGGTCAGGTGATCAACGAGGCGGGATGGTAAAACTCGGGCGAGGATCGTTGTCACCGATTTGCGGGGATCGGTGCTGCGCGCCTTGCGGAGTGTTTCGGTCAGGTCAATCGTGGGGATCAGGTCGATGTCGATTGCTTCGCCGCTGGTCCAGTAGCTCGAGACTTGAAGCATCGCAGGGCCAGAGAGGCCGCGGTGTGTGCACAAGAGCGCCTCGGCAAAGGCGGGGCCAGTGGCAGCGCGGGCCAGCACGGGGAGCGCGATGCCTGACACTTCGGCAAAGCGGCTGTCGGAGAAGGTAAAGGGCACGAGGGCGGGACGGGTTTCGGTGACCGCGAGGCCGAATTGTTCCGCGATTTGATAGGCAAGGCCCGTGGCGCCCATTTTTGGGATCGATTTACCGCCCGTGGCCACGACCAGATGGTCGGCCTCGACGGTGATGTCTTTGCCATTGCGACGCAGGGACACGATAAAACGGTCGGTGCGGCGCACCTCGACGATTTCGGTTTCAAGCCAGAGTTTCGCGCCTGCCTTTTCCGCCTCAGTGACCAGCATATTCACGATGTCTTTGGCGGAATTATCGCAGAACAATTGGCCGAGCGTCTTTTCATGCCAGTCGATGCCATAGGCGCTGACCAACCCGATAAAGTCCCACGGCGTGTAGCGGGCGAGGGCGGATTTGCAGAAATGGGGGTTCTGGCTGAGGAAGTTCTTAGCCGACACATCCATATTCGTGAAATTGCAGCGCCCACCGCCAGAAATGCGGATCTTTTCGCCCGCACGTTTCGCGTGGTCGACAACCAACACATCGCCGCCCGCATGGGCAGCGCAGAACAGGCCGGCGGCACCGGCGCCTAGGATGAGCGTGCGAACCTTCATGCGCCCTCCCTGACGGCTTTTGGCTGATCGTGCAAGTGGTCAGAAGGATTCCGCCGATTCAGCTTATTTTGCTGGCCTTTTTAGAGGGTCCTGATTAGTATCAGCCTTAGATCCGGCAAACGGACGATATTGAGGCAGTTAGCGGTAAGAGTTCCATGACAGAGATGGTCTATGGATCGATTCCGGTGCAAACCGGCGATCCCATCCTCCCACGGTGGTGGCGTACAATTGATAAATGGACGCTGTCTTGCGTTCTGGCCCTCTTTGCGATTGGGCTATTGCTGGGCCTTGCGGCCTCTCCGCCTCTTGCTGAACGCAACGATAAAGAACCGTTTTATTACGTGATCAAACAGGCCCAGTTCGGCGGCCTTGCGATGATCGTGATGTTTGTCACGTCGATGATGACGCCTAAAGTGGTGCGCCGTTTGGCGACCTTGGGCTTTATCGCGGCCTTTATTGCTGTTCTGGCTCTACCGTTTATCGGGACCGACTTTGGCAAGGGCGCGGTGCGCTGGTTGTCGCTGGGTGGTCTGTCGCTGCAGCCGTCCGAGTTCCTGAAGCCTGGGTTCATCGTGGTTGCAGCGTGGCTGATGTCCGCGAGCCAAGAAATTGGTGGTCCTCCGGGTAAGTTCTATTCCTTTGTCCTCACCGCAATGATCGTTTTGATCCTCGCACTGCAGCCTGACTTTGGTCAGGCGTCGCTGGTTCTGTTTGGCTGGTGTGTGATCTATTTCGTGGCTGGTGCGCCGATGCTGTTGCTGGTGGGCGTGGCAGGGATGACGACCCTTGCGGGGTCCTTTGCCTATATGAACTCCGAACACTTTGCGCGTCGTATCGACGGGTTCTTGAACCCCGAGGTCGATCCGCGCACGCAGCTGGGTTACGCGACCAACGCGATCCGCGAGGGTGGTCTGTTCGGCGTGGGTGTCGGCGAAGGTCAGGTGAAGATGAGCCTGCCTGACGCGCATACTGACTTTATCATTGCGGTTGCTGCCGAAGAATACGGTCTGGTTCTGGTTCTGCTGGTGGTCGCGCTCTATGCGGCTGTGGTGATCCGTTCGCTGCACCGTCTGTCCAAAGAGCGTGATCCGTTCATTCGTCTGGCGGGCACCGGCCTTGCTTGCATGTTCTCGGTTCAGGCGATGATCAACATGGGTGTTGCGGTGCGTCTGCTGCCAGCCAAGGGGATGACGCTTCCGTTCGTGTCCTATGGCGGGTCGTCGGTCATTGCATCTGGCATCGTGATGGGGATGCTTTTGGCCTTCACACGGTCACGACCGCAGGGCCAAATTGGTGATATCTTTAGCCGTCGGGGGCGATAATGGCTAAACCTTTACTCGTTATCGCAGCGGGAGGGACTGGGGGGCATATGTTCCCAGCCCAAGCTCTCGCCGAAGCGATGCTGGCCAAGGGCTGGCGTGTTCAACTAACGACCGATGCGCGGGGCGCGCGTTATGCGGGCGGTTTCCCTGATGCGGTCGAGGTGATCGAACTGGGCAGTGCGACCTTTGCGCGTGGCGGTGCCGCGGCCAAGGCGCTGGTGCCGTTCAAAATCGCGGGCGGTGTTCTTTCGGCCTTGTTCCGTATGTTGCGGGATAAACCTGCGATGGTCGTTGGCTTTGGCGGCTATCCGTCGATCCCTGCGATGGCAGCTGCGATGATCTTGCGCCGTCCTCGGATGATCCACGAACAAAACGGTGTGCTTGGGCGCGTGAACACGGTCTTTGCAAAACGCGTGACCAAGATCGCCTGCGGCACATGGCCGACCACCTTGCCCGAAGGCGTGCATGGCGAGCACACGGGGAACCCTGTGCGCGGTGCGGTCCTTGCGCGGGCAGGGGCGGGATATATCGAGCCGGGTGACTACCCGATGTCTATTCTTGTGATCGGCGGCAGTCAGGGGGCTCGTATTCTGTCGGATGCGGTGCCTGCAGCGATTGCAGCGTTACCCGATGCTATCCGCCGTTTCGTGCGCGTGTCTCATCAGGCCCGTCCCGAAGATATGGAGCGCGTCCAGT
>JAYPVO010000024.1:7968-18437 GCA_038134645.1 Paracoccaceae bacterium | reverse complement strand
GTTGCTTCCAATGAGCGAAATAACCGCAATGACAGGTTTCGCGAACCAAGGTCACCTATCGAACCGCTTCAAAATGGCTTTTGGAGTGTCGCCATTGCAGTGGCGAAAACGAAACTCTAACCCTGCCTAGTGCGAGAAAAGGTCCATCGAACTAATTCAAGCTCATCACTGTTTGGCCAGAGAATTCCTTCGGAACCGAATAATAGTTCTCATTGCACAGACTCAAACTGGGTGCTGTCAGACTAATTCGAACTCTTCTCCGTTGGTCGCTCAACCAAGTCTTCAGATCGCACCAAGTTGGCGCCACTCAGCGAGAGCAGCGGCGCGTAAGGTCTTAAAGTTGCCTCGGCTGTAGTGGTGTCGTTCCTGATTGAAGTGATTGTGGATGGAAGAGTGAACGGCGGCGAATTTCTGCAAACATCGCATTTGCCGAAACCTCAGCATGGCACGCTCTCGTCGTCGAAACGGAAGGTGAGAATTTTCAATGCGGTTGTTGAGCCACCTGCCCGTTTGCTGCTTCTCAGCATTTCCTATGTCTCTCATAGCTGCGCCATAAGACCGTAGATTATCGGTGACTATTGCCTGCGGGCTTCCGTATCTACGCAGAGATTTCCTAAGAAATTTCAGTGCCGCCTTACGGTCTCGGCGCTTTGTGACATAGCTTTCAAGCACCTCACCTTCGTGATCGACAGCACGCCACATGTAGTGCCGCACGCCATTCACTTTCACGAAGACCTCGTCCAGGTGCCATTGCCAATTCGAGCTGGATTTCAATCTGTCCGCTCTTCGCTTCCTGATTTCAGAAGCAAACAGCGGACCAAATCTGTTCCACCAATAACGGATCGTTTCATGGCTAACATCGATCCCCCGCTCATGCAGGAGATCTTACACATTACGAAGAGACAGAGGGAACCGCACATAGAGCATGACCGCTAAGCGGATCACCTCTGGGCTCGTCTTGAAGTATCGAAATGGAGAGCGCTTGGTCATCCCAAAACGCTAACCACGTACCCTACCCTGCTCAAGGCTGTTTAGTCTGACAGTGCCCTTTCGAACGGCGCAGCGCTGGGTGGGTGAGTATCCTTCAAAAGACTTCAAAGAAGTCTGTGCATTGGCAGGGATCGAACCTGATTTCTTACACCCTAAGCTGGTCAAAATGGGGCGAGCAACCGAAGCCAAGCACATGAGTAAAGCCAGAAAGCGCGCTATTGCAGCCGAATAGATAACAAGTGCTCTCAGCTCTGGACTCTTAAGATCGCTTTGATACCTTCTGATTTGTGTTCGATCCCACCCTTCCGAACACAAACAGCCACTCTCTCCCAGAGTTGCTTCTATGCGTGGCGGCATCCCCATCGCGTCAGTGAACCCGCCACGCATAGCACTTCTTAACTCGCCATAGACAGAGACGCACAACACGGTTTTAGTTGAAAATGGCTAAACATATTTTCTTCATCGCAAGCTTGCTGAGTATCGTTTCGCCATCATCAGGTATCGCAGAGGCCCCAAGTTTCTCCGCTGAGGTTAAGCGCATCACGGACGGCGATACATTTCGGGCGCACGATCTCGCACCCGCTATCCGCATTTGGGGATTAGATGCCCCCGAGACAGATGAGGCTGGTGGGAGTGCTGCCACTCAAGCGCTCAGTGATCTCATCGAAGGTCAGACCCTGACATGTCTTATCAAAGATGTGGATCGATACAGTCGCATCGTAGGGCAATGTTTCATAGAGAATGGATTGGACATTGCTGCAGAGATGATACGATTGGGCTTGGCCTTCGAATATTGTCGCTATTCAGGAGGCTATTACGGCACCTGCTAGAAACCAAAGCAACTAGCTCAGCCAGTCTCAATCATCTTCACGAATTTATCGACTGTGTCGAATAGCTCCTGGTGTCGCCAGATCATGCCTTTAAGGTCATCCACAGATGCCTCATTTCCTTCTTCCTTTGCCAAGTTCAGGGCGTCGTTCAGAAACTGTAGCTCGTCGATTTGAACAGCTCTGGTCCGCTTTGCCCGCTCCAACATTTTGAGCTCCTCTTCCGAAATCGGACCATAAACCATTGCCTCCCCAGTTCGCATGTTCAGGATAACATCGTCCGGATGCGGTATCACGGGAGGTAAATCCGTTAGTCCATGCTTTTCGCGCCGCTCAAGTTCCGCAGTTGCACCACGCTTGTAATCCAGAAGCGTCTCGAAATTCTCGACGTGATCCTTTTGTTTTTTTGCCTCTGTGCTGAGCAGGATTTCAGCAAAAAGCTTTTGTGATCTCGGTTCACCTTTCATGGCTTTTAGACCAATCGAACGCATGACCGCGGCTGCGGTCGAAATCGTTAAGATCTTATTACCCTCTTTGATTGGCACATCCCGATATGCTTCCTCGAATATGACGTCATAAAATGGCACATCATATGCAGGGCGAGATTTGTTCTTAACGCCCTTCGGACGCCCCTTCGGATTGCCCGATTTGCCCTTTTGGAATTTCCCTGATGCGGGTGGTTTCGCATAGCCCACGTCATAGTTTGCGGCATTATGCTTGAGACGATTGCTCAATTGCTTTTTGGTGAGCTTAGTCATCTAAGCCCCCTCAACACGAGACCAGCCACATAGTAGCTGCTCCGCTTGTCTTTTCGTGGCAGCCTCCCAGCGCGCCAGGATCGTGTCGCAATAAAGGGGATCCAACTCGACGAGATAGGCGCGTCGCCCCGTTTGCTCAGCGGCAATAAGCGTGGATCCGGAGCCGCCGAAGGGATCAAGAACAATCTCCCCCCTACTCGAAACATCCAGAATAGCGTCAGCAATCATCTCGACGGGCTTGACCGTTGGGTGCATCGCGAGCTCTTCGCCACGCTGTGCATGCAACGAGTTAATGCCACGGTACTCCCAGACATTGGTGCGATAGCGGCCGTGCTCTCCGAGCCCAAAGTTATTTTGGTGACGAGCTGTCCCTTTTTTGAAGACAAAGACCAATTCATGACGTGAACGGTAGAAGCTGCCCATACCTCCATTGTCCTTGACCCAAACAATAAGGTTCTTGAGCTCAGTATAAGCCTCCTGCCCCGCTTCCAACATCTCAGTCATGTGCCGCCAATCCATGCAAACATAATGGATTGATCCTTCGACACTGAAAGATACCATATTGTTGAAAGCCGATTTTAGAAACTCGGTGAATTCCCTCACCGACATCTCACCGGATGCCATAACAAACTCGCGGTGCTGGATCTGACCGGAGTTTCCAACATGTCCATCAATCGGAACATTGTAAGGTGGATCTGTGAACACCATCGCAGCGCGTTCACCACCCATAAGTCTCTCAAAAGTGGCGTGCTCCAAGGCACTGCCACAGATGAGGCGATGTTTGCCCAGCTGCCATAAGTCACCAAGGTTACACCTCCGAGGCGCTTTTTTAGGGAATTTATCGAGGGGATTGTCCTTCTTGATCTCCGTATTCTGATCTAGCAGCAGACTGTCGATTTCAGGCATCTCAAAGCCCGTGATCGTAACATCGAAGTCGAGATCGAACTCTAGGAGAGCTTCGAGCTCCTCGGCTAAGATCACTTCATCCCAGCCTGCATTTAAGGCCAATTTGTTGTCGGCCAGAACGTAGGCTCGTTTCTGTTCGGGCGTCATATGATCCAAACAGACACAAGGTATCCGCTCTATGCCAATACTCTTTGCAGCTTCGACCCGCGCGTGTCCCGCGAGGATATGATGTTCTGCATCGATCAGGACTGGGTTGGTAAAGCCGAAGGTCTCGATGCTGTCCGCAACTTGGCGGATTTGCTTCTTCGAATGAGTACGTGCGTTCTTCGCCCAAGGTTTCAACTGAGAAACCGCTACGTACTCTATCTGCGAATTCGGTGTATCCATACAGGACACTCCTCCATTGAAGGGGGCACAAATATGCCGTGTTCGGAGCGCATTTTTTTGCGCAACTACGGGGGAAATTCTAAGCCGCTTCACTGTCCGACTATCACGCTGTCGATGAGAGTCCCTGCATCAGGGGTGCTCAGACCGGCTCGAGCTATGACGGACATCCGAGGTCCCTCAAGACGACCTCACAAGCGATATCTCGTCGACCGTCGCGGTATCCGTTCTGTCCTGCAGCAGGGTGCAGCAACGAAGCGCTTAGATCGCAGGCTTAAAATACGAGAATCACCCCTAGCGCGTCAAGACGCAGAGCTACATTTTGCATCAAATCAGGGACTTAACACAAAATCTTGCATGTTTAGCTTTGACTGGACTTCCTTAGCGGAACGAGCGTGAGTGTGTCGTGACGCGATTTAGGTAGCGACACAGGTATGCGATGGACGGATGTGGAAGCGCTCGGGCGCGAGGAGCTGATTGCAGCATGGGTGGAGGTGATTGGGACACCACCACCTAAGAAGATGAGCCAAGGATTTATGCGCAGCATCCTGGCCTATGATCTTCAGGCGCGGGAATATGGGGATCTCAAGCCAGGCGCCCTGAAGCGGATCAAGAATGCAGGACGGGAGGGGCACCGATCGACCAATCGCGAACGAGGAGCCCTAAAGCCTGGCGGGCGGCTGATCCGAGATTGGAATGGGGTCAGTCATATCGTTGAAGTCACGGAGGCAGGGTTTGTTTGGCAAGGTCAAACCCACCGCTCATTGTCTGCCATAGCACGCGCCATAACCGGTACCCGCTGGTCTGGCCCTCGGTTCTTCGGTCTCTAGATGAGTGAGGGTAAACCAAAGACCCGCTGCGCGATCTACACGCGCAAATCTTCCGAAGAAGGCCTCGAGCAAGAGTTCAACTCACTTGATGCTCAATACGATGCATGTGCTTCTTACATCGCGTCACAAAAGCACGAAGGATGGAAGCTCCTCAGCCAGCGGTATGATGATGGTGGTATCTCAGGAGGCACGATGGAGCGCCCTGGATTACAGCGACTCCTGAGTGACATTGATGCCGGTCTGATTGATATGGTCGTCATCTATAAGATCGACCGCCTGACACGCTCTCTCGCGGACTTCGCGCGCCTTGTAGAGCGCCTCGAACAGCGGGGCTGTTCGTTTGTCTCCGTGACCCAGGCTTTCAATACGTCTACATCCATGGGCCGGTTGACCTTGAATGTACTGCTCTCTTTTGCACAATTCGAACGTGAGGTCACTGCAGAGCGTATTCGAGACAAGATCGCCGCCTCCAAGAAGAAGGGCCTCTGGATGGGTGGGCTTGCACCCCTGGGATACGACCCTCACCCAGACAAATTGATCCGGAGCTTGGTCATCAATGAGGCTGAAGCCAAAGACGTCCGAACGCTCTTTGATCTCTACCTGACCCACGGCAACCTCAGGCTGGTAGAAGAGCAGGCCAAGCGTCAGGGAATACGATCAAAGCAGAGGCAAGATAAGACGGGGCGGCAGACAGGAGGAGCGCCACTGTCTCGCGGACAGATCCACCACATGCTGACCAATCCGATCTACAAGGGAGACATCCGACATAAAGACAAAACATACCCAGGCCAGCATGAGGCCATCGTCTCGGCTCAGCTTTGGGAAAAGGTCCAAAACAAACTTCAAGAGGTCAGTGCAAAAGCACGAGGACGAGGGCAACACCTGAATGCCTCTACGCTCCCCACGCATGGTATCCTGAAGGGCAAGCTCTTCGACGAGACCGGAGATCGGCTCACACCCAGCCACACGAAGAGCAAAGGGAAATACCACCGATACTACGTCTCAAACCGGCTCATCTCAGGGGGTAAACACCCATCTGCTTGGCGTATCCCTGCAGACCAGCTTGAGCGGTGTATTACATCCGCAGCAGGAAGCCACCTTACCTCAGCTGCAGGCAACTTTACCCTCATAAGAAATCCAACTTCAGAGGAGATAGAAAAGGTTAAAATCGCCTCGGAAATCATTGTAAATAAATTAAATGATCAAGAATATGAACTCATAACCAAGCTCGTAGAGAAAGCTACATTCAGCAAAGGCAAGCTTGATTTAGAACTCTCCGCGCATCACCTCAGCGCGGCCCTGAACATAGAAAAAAATCGGCTCTCGACACATCTGACCAGCTACACTGTTCCACTTACCCTTCGCAAACGAGGGGTCGAAGCAAAACTCATCGCGGGGGAACTTCAATCCAAGCCTGACCAAACTTTGTTGTCGGCTTTATCAAAAGCGGAAGGATGGATTGAGCAACTTAAGATGGGAACCATGATTGCAGAAATTGCGGCGGGCCAAAGCTGCAACGAAAGCTACATCCGTAAGCGTATCCAGCTCGCGTTTCTGTCGCCTGATCTTAAACTCGCAATTTTACAAGGACGTCAGCCCGTTGATTTGACGCTCGAAAAGCTGACCAGCACGACCATTCCTCGCAGCTGGTTGGAACAACGGAAACGCTACAAACTCGACGCTCCCTGATATTCCCTGCTTTACCTGTTTAAATCCCTGTTATTAAAACAAAATTACCCTGATATTAAAATTTAAATTCCCTGATAATTCGATAACAGGGAAATCGCAAAAATTCTCAATGAATCTAGGTCGTTACAGGCATGAAAAGTCTCTGAAAGTTTCATTTTGCGGCCTAAAACAGACAAATTCCCTGTTAATTCCCTGTAAATGCCAGAAACCGCACCGTGCTCTTTGCCCAACAGAGACTTCTGCGGAAGAACCAGCATGTTGGCGGACCACGGGCGTCTCTCAACAGAAATGCCCAAAATAACCCACGGAAAAACCGTAAGAATACAGCGTAAAACCGCCAGAGATTGGAATTTAGGGGGTGGGTGGCGGAAGCGGTGGGATTCGAACCCACGGTACGGTTCCCCGCACGCTAGTTTTCAAGACTAGAGCCTTAAACCACTCGGCCACACTTCCTGCGTTTGCGGTGACTAACGGCATGCTTTTGATTCTGGAAGCTAAAAACCAATGTTCGGAAAACCGCCGACCAAGGGTGCTGAAGGCTTTAAAACGTGATGGCGCAACGCTATGGTGTTCGCAACGAGAGCAGAAAGCGCCAAAACAGGCGCAACGGCACATCCGAATAACGATAGGGGCAACATAATGTCGGGCAAAAATTCGTGGGTTGTGGCAGGCCTTCTTGCAACGACCGTTCTGGCGGGCTGTGATGAAACTGGCCAATTCCAATTCCCGCAGTTGGGCGGCGCGGCATCGACTGAACAGGCAAGCCCGAGCGTTCAATTGGTTGAGCGTGATGTCGAGGCACCTGAGGTTTTCCAAGTCACTGATAACGGCCTTTGGGACGGGCGTCCTTCGCTTGGCGGTGTTTGGGTCGCGCACCCTGATGTCGTGGACCCAGAGCGTGTGATCATCCGCAATACTGAGAACGGGAAATTCGTGATTGGTGCCTTGTTCCGCCGTGAACGTGAACAACCTGGCCCTGCGCTTCAGGTGTCCTCTGATACGGCGGCGGCATTGGGTATGTTGGCGGGTGCGCCCGCGTCACTGCAAGTGACCGCGCTCCGCCGTGAAGAAGCACCTGTTGAGGCACCAGCACCGATCTCCAACTTTGATGAGGCCGCAATTGCAGGCGAAGAAGTCATGACATCTTCGCTTGATCCAATTGCGAATGCTGAGGCGGCGATTTCTGCTGCAGAGGCGGAACAGGCGACGACCGCATCGGCCCCCGCCCCAGCGCCGCAAACCGCAGCGGTAGCAACCTCCGCACTGACGAAGCCTTACATCCAGATCGGCATCTTCTCGATCCAGTCGAACGCCGATCGCACCGCTGAAATTCTGAATGGGAACGGCATCACCACGACCATTCTCGCCCAAGAAAGCCAAGGTCGTCCCTTCTGGCGCGTTGTTGTTGGCCCCGCCCAAAGCGCAGCTGAACGGTCTGACCTTCTGACACGCGTGAAAGGCCTTGGATATTCTGACGCCTACGCTGTGACCAACTAACCAAACGGACTGCCTTGTGATGATCATCCGCCTTTTGACCGCATGCCTTTTGGCCCTGACAGCAACTTTCGCCAGCGCGCAATCGTTCGAGACCCAAGCGCGCGCAGCTTATGTCTATGACATGACGACGGGCACGGTCCTGCTGGAAAAGAACGCGGACACGCCATTGCCTCCGGCGTCGATGTCGAAACTGATGACACTCTACATGGCGTTCGAAGCAATTTCGGATGGTCGGTTGTCTGCAAATGATGAACTGCTCGTGTCAGAACATGCAATGAGCTACCAAGGGTCGTCGATGTTCCTGCGCAGCGGTGAACGCGTCCGTGTTGAGGATCTGATCCGTGGGGTGATTATCCTCTCGGGCAACGATGCGAGCGCGGTTCTTGCCGAAACCCTATCTCCTGATGGCACAGAGGCTGGCTTTGCCCGCATGATGACAGCCAAAGCGCGCGATTTGGGGATGATGAACTCGACCTTTGCGAACTCTAACGGTTGGCCCGATCCGAACCAACGTATGTCTGTGCGCGACCTCGGTATCCTTGCCCAGCACCTGATCACGGATTTCCCGACATACTATCCGATCTTTGCCGAGGAAGAGTTTCCCTTTGACGGTCGCGTTCCATCGAACAGCCAGAACCGCAACCCGATCCTTGGCCTTGGGCTCGGTGCGGACGGTATGAAAACAGGCCACACCCAAGAGGCAGGTTATGGCCTCGTTGGGTCTGCCAAACAGGGTGACCGCCGTATTATCTTTGTGGTCACTGGCTTGGAGAGCGCAGCAGCACGCGCCGAAGAGGGGCAGCGCATTCTGAACTGGTCCTTTCGCCAATTTGCCCAAAAGAATGTGATCGAAACTGGCACCCGCGTCGCAGAGGCGCAGGTGTGGATGGGGCAAGTGCCGACCGTCGGCCTCACAGTGGCCGAAGACGTATCCATGCTCGTTCCCGTGCTGACGGGTGACAACGTGGAGGCCGAAGTGGTATTTGATGCCCCGATTGAAGCGCCGATCAGCGCGGGCCAAACACTTGGCGAATTGATTGTGCGCTTTGATGACCTTCCTGAACGTCGCATTCCGCTCGTTGCAGAAGCCGACGTGCCTCTAGGTGGCTTCACCGTCCGCATGCGCACGGCTGTGATGGTTCTGTTGGACAAAGTCATGAGCAACGCCGATACAGCCACGACTGAAGAAAATACCTGAGGCGACAATGACCCGCGGACAACTCATTACCTTTGAAGGGATCGACGGGTCCGGCAAATCTACGCAGGCCAAAATGCTGGTCGAACGGCTGCGTGCCAAGGGCCACGATGTGATCCACACCCGTGAACCTGGCGGCAGCACAGGCGCAGAGGAAATCCGCCAGCTTATCCTGACGGGTGACACAGACCGCTGGTCGCCTGAAACAGAAATCCTATTGTTCACCGCTGCCCGCCGAGATCACTTGGAAAAGACCATCCGCCCCGCGCTTGAGGCTGGACAGATCGTTATCTGTGACCGCTTCGCCGACAGCACCCGTGTCTATCAGGGTGCGACCCGAGGGGATTTGCGGGCCAAAGTCGATCAGTTGCATGACCTGATGATCGGGCAAGAGCCTGACCTGACCTTTATCATCGATATGGACCCCGCAATTGCTCTGGCGCGCGGGTTGGCCCGCCCCGATGCAGAGGCCCGTTTTGAAGATTTTGGCCTTTCGTTCCAAGAGACCGTTCGCCACGGGTTCCTTTCGATCGCACGTGCGCAGTCTGATCGCTGTGTCGTGGTCGAAGGCAATCGCACACCAGATGAAGTCGCCGCAGAGGTCCTCGCTATCTTTGAGGATCGCGCATGAGCGATGACCTCCCCGAACCAGATCGGATCGAGGGTGCACCTCACCCGCGCGAAACCGAAACCTTGTTCGGCCAAGAGCATGCAGAAGCCGCGTTCTTAGAAGCCTATAACTCGGGTCGCCTCCATTCAGGATGGCTGATCACGGGACCCAAAGGCATCGGCAAAGCGACCCTCGCCTACAAAATCGCTGCGTTTTTGCTCACCGAACAACCCGCTGACGGCGGGCTCTTTGGTGACGCGCCCCCTGCCCCGACATCGCTGTCGATCAGTGCCGATCATCCCGACATGGCGCTGATCCGTGCAGGCAGCCACCCGCGCCTCTCCATCGTGCGGCGTCCCGTGGATGACAAGACTGGCAAGCTGCGCACCGAAATCACCGCTGACCCTGTGCGGGACCTAAAGAAGTTCTTTCACATGTCCGCCGCTGATGGCGGTCGCCGCGTGGTGATCGTGGACGTTGCCGATGAGATGAACGTCACAGCCGCGAACTCGATCCTCAAAGAACTCGAAGAACCGCCAGCACGCACCACGCTCTTGCTGCTCGCCCACCAGCCATCGCGTCTCTTGCCGACGATCCGGTCGCGTTGCCGCGAACTACGGTGCAAGCCTTTGTCCCCTAATGACGTCGCTCAAGCCTTGGCGCAGGCCGACGTTCACGTGGATGAAACAGAGGCGCTCGCCACTTTGTCGGGCGGGTCCGTTGGCGAGGCGATCCGTTTGATGAACCACGACGGGCTGCAGATGTATCACGATCTGGTGCATA
>JAYPVO010000024.1:0-7868 GCA_038134645.1 Paracoccaceae bacterium | reverse complement strand
GCGATCCGTTTGATGAACCACGACGGGCTGCAGATGTATCACGATCTGGTGCATATGTTCGACAAACTGCCCAACGTGGATCGCGCTGCCGCATTAAAGCTCGCCGAAAGCTGCGCAGGCAAAGGGGCCGAGGCGCGGTTCCCGATGGCGCTCGACCTAATCGATCTGTTTCTCGCCCGTGCGGCGCGAACAGGTCTCGTCGGTGAACCAAGTTCCCAAGGCGCTATGGGCGAAGCACGCCTCTTGGCACGGATCGCGCCGAATGACCTTGCGGCGCGTCGATGGGCAGAACTACAGCAAGAACTGTCGCTCAAGGTGCACCGTGGTAGGGCGGTGAACCTTGACCCTGCCGCGCTCATCCTTGATATGGTTTTCAGGATCGAAGAGACGGCCCGCTCTGTGGTCGCAGACTGAGGCAGATATGTCCCCCAAAGCTCAAATCGTTGATAGCCATTGCCACCTCGACTTCCCCGATTTTGACGAGGAACGCGATGACGTAATCGCCCGCGCGATTGAGGCGGGCGTGACGCGCATGGTGACGATCTGCACCAAACTGCACAACGAACCCAAGGTTCGCGCCATTGCTGAGGCCCACCCTGAAGTCTTTTACGCCGTGGGTATTCACCCGATGAGCGTTGAGGCACAGCCGCTCGTCACGGTCGATCAATTGGTGACCTTTGCTGCCCATCCAAAGATGGTCGGTATTGGCGAAACGGGTCTGGATTACCATTACACGCCCGACAGCGCAGAACTGCAAAAACAGTCGCTCCGCATCCATATCGACGCTGCCCGCGAGACAGGACTGCCGCTGATCATCCACGCCCGCAATGCGGACGAAGATATGGCGCAAATCCTGCGTGAAGGCATGGACAACGGCGCCTACACTTGTGTCATGCATTGCTTTAGCTCTGGCCCCGAACTGGCCCGCGCTGCACTGGATATGGGGTTCTATCTATCGATGTCTGGCATCGCGACCTTCCCCAAATCCCAAGAGGTCAGGGACATCTTTGCGTCTGCTCCGCTCGATCGTATCTTGGTGGAAACGGACAGCCCCTACCTCGCTCCGAAACCGTTCCGAGGCAAACGCAACGAACCGGGTTACACGGTCCACACGGCACAAGTCGGCGCGGACGTGTTCGGCGTTTCCTATGAGGACTTCGCACAAGCGACCACCGCCAACTTCGACCGCCTGTTCACAAAGGCCAAACTCTGATGGCTCGGCTTGAGGTCACAATTCTCGGCTGTGGATCGTCGGGCGGGGTGCCGCGCATTGGCGGCATCTGGGGCGATTGCGACCCCACCAATCCCAAAAACCGCCGCCGTCGCTGCTCGATCATCGTCACCCGTTGGGACGGCGACAAAGCGACCCGCGTGTTGATCGACACTGGCCCCGATATGAAAGACCAACTGGTCGATGCGGGCGTTGGAGAGTTGGACGGCGTGGTCTTTACCCACGCCCACGCCGATCACATGCATGGCCTCGATGACGTGCGCCAGATCGTCTTTAACACGGGCAAACGATTGCAGGTCTGGGCCGATGGTGACACATCAGAGAGCCTACTGTCGCGCTTTGGCTACGCCTTTGTTCAGCCCAAAGGATCGCCCTACCCGCCGATCTGTGAGTTGAACATGATCGATGGCCCCGTGACCATTTCTGGCGCGGGCGGGGATGTCACGCTGACCCCGTTCAGGGTCAACCACGGCTCGATCGATGCGCTTGGGTTCAGGATCAACGATGTCGCCTATCTGCCCGATGTGGCCTACCTCTATGACGAGGCTTGGGACCATCTGAATGACCTCGACTGCTGGATCGTCGACGCCCTGCGTCGCACGCCTCACCCGACCCATTCGCATCTGGAACAAACGCTCCAATGGATTGAACGGGTCGCGCCAAAACAGGCCGTGTTGACGAACATGCATGTCGACCTTGACTACGAAACGGTTGCGGCGGAAACGCCAAACCATATCATGCCAGCTTATGACGGCATGACATTGTCGTTCGACATCTAATTTATTCCGTCTCGGAAGGCTTCCTCATGTCTGGTTTGCTACAGGTGGTTCTACCTGTCTTTATCGTCATTGCCTTTGGCTATGTCGCCGCTTGGCGCGGGTGGTTCAAGGCCGAGGCCGTGGACGCGCTCATGACCTTTGCCCAAGGTTTTGCGATCCCCATGCTCTTGTTCAGGTCGATGATGAACCTCGACCTCGCGGGGTCGTTTGATGCCGCGCTTTGGGCGTCGTTCTATTTGGGGGCGTTGACGGGATTTGGCGTAGGCATCCTAGGCGCGTTACTTATTTTCCGCCGAACATGGGAAGAGGCCATCGCCATTGGCTTTATCGGGCTGTTTTCGAACTCGCTCCTGCTTGGTCTGCCGATTACAGAGCGCGCATACGGGGTCGATGCACTCTCGGCCAACTTTGCCATTATCGCGATCCACTCGCCGTTCTGTTACGCCGTTGGTATCACCGCGATGGAGATCGTCAAAAACCGCGGTGGTTCGGTCGCGCAACTCCCCGCCAAGGTGTTCCGCGCAATGTTCCGCAACATGCTGATCATCGGCATCATTTGCGGTGTGATTGTGAACCTATCCGGTTTCACACTTCCCTCGGTCCTGACAGAAGCAATCGACCTGATGGTTCGGGCTGCCCTGCCAACAGCACTGTTTGGTTTGGGTGGTATCCTATTCCGTTACCGTCCTGACGGTGACCTCCCCACTGTGGGCTTTATCATCGCTGTATCGCTGATCGTGCACCCGCTTGTCGTTTGGGGCATGGGTAAGATGCTGGGCCTGCCACTGTCGTCGTTCCGCTCTGCTGTGGTAACATCTGCAATGGCACCGGGCGTAAACGCGTTTCTCTTTGCAAACATGTATGGGCAGGCAAGACGCGTAGCCGCATCAGCTGTGCTATTGGGCACCGCAGTGTCGGTCCTTACCGCCTCTTTCTGGCTGGCCATTCTTCCATAAAAAAGGGCGGCTCAATGGCCGCCCTTTTCATATCAATGCCAGTTGCCTTAACCCGGTGACATGCCGCGCAGGCGTTCAGACCGACGACGCAGGAGTTCCAGCGTGGTCAAGAGCATGATCGACAGCACCACAAGGATCGTCGCCACAGCGAGAATTGTCGGGCTGATCTGCTCACGCAGGCCGATGAACATCTGCCACGGCAGCGTCTTTTGCTGAGCCGAACCCACGAAGAGCACAACAACCACCTCGTCGAAGGACGTGATGAAGGCAAACAGAGCACCCGAAATCACACCCGGCAGAATGAGCGGCATCTGAACACGGAAGAACGTGGTCACAGGATCCGCACCCATCATTGCAGAGGCACGGGTCAGCGAGCGATCAAAGCCCACCAGCGTCGCTGTCACGGTGATGATGACGAACGGGATACCCAGTGCAGCGTGTGCGAGGATAACGCCAGCGCGTGTGCCGGTTAGAGTGAACGGCAGGTAGAGCTTTCCGTAGAACGGAACAGGGATGTATGGGTTCGAGTAGAAGAAATACATACCCGTCGCAGAGATGATCAGAGGAACGATCATCGGCGAAATCATAATCGCCATAATCGCACGACGACCTGGAACGTGGCTCTGCGAAAGACCAATAGCAGCCAGCGTGCCAAGGCTCACCGATAAGAGTGTCGCAATAGGTGCGATCTGCAGAGAGTTCTTCAGCGCCAACTGCCAGTCGGAGTTGCTAAAGAAGTCGTCATAGTGCTTTAGCGAATACCCAGCCGGATCGAGACGCAGCATTTCAGGCGTGAACGTAAAGAAGTCCTGCGCGTTGAAAGACAGCGGGATGATCACAAGGATCGGTGCGATCAGGAAGAAGAAGATCAGTCCACAGATCGTCCGGTAGCTGTAGTGCCAAACCCGTTGAGCGGTGCTTGCATATGCGGGAAGTGCCATTGTGATCAGCCTCCGAGTTTCACGTTATCAATGCCAACGATACGGTCGTAGAGCCAGTAGAGCGCAAGCACGAGGATGAGCAGGATAGAGCCAAGAGCCGCTGCCAGACCCCAGTTCAAAGAGCTGGAGATGTGATATGCGATCCGGTTCGAGATGAAGACACCTTTGGTGCCGCCAACCAGCTCGGGGGTGATGTAGTAGCCGATAGCCAAGATGAACACGAGGATCGAACCCGCGCCAATACCCGGAACCGAGTTCGGGAAGTAGACGCGCCAGAAGGCAGTCCAATCATTCGCACCCATCGATTTCGCAGCGCGAACATAGGACGGGCTGATCGTTTTCATCACCGAGTAGAGCGGCAGGATCATGAACGGCAGCAGGATGTGGGTCATCGCAATGATGGTGCCCGTTGCGTTGTTGATCAGCTCAAGACGGTTGTCGTCAGCAATGATGTGCAGCCAAACGAGGATATCGTTAATCACACCTTGGTTCTGCAGAAGAACTTTCCAAGCCGAGGTCCGCACGAGAAGCGAGGTCCAGAACGGTAGCAGAACGAGGATCATCAGGACGTTCGCGCTCCGCAGTGGCAGGTTTGCCAGTAGGAATGCGATCGGGTAGCCGAGCAAGATGCACGAGCAAGTGATGACGATCGACAAGATGATCGTGCGAATGAACAAGGTGATGTAGATACGCTCGTCATCAGGGCGCTGCGTTACGCCTTCGCCTGACAACTGCATGTCGACAGAGTTCAGGAAGTAACCGCTGGTGTAGTTGCCGCCATAGGTTTTGATCGTCGACCAAACAGCAGGATCTGCCCAGCCGTCATTCGCGTCGATGAATTGATCGCGAAGGGACACAGGTTCCCAGCCCGATACATCAACCGACGGGATCGATGCGACCGAAGCGCCAGCCAACAGGTCGTTGTAGAGGCCTGTATAAACAAAGTCCGCAGGGTCTTCTTCTGCTGGGACATCGTTGTTCAGATCGACAACGATTTTCGACCAAGCGTCATAAGCATCAGCGGTCTGCGGCAGAGCGGCACGCACCGCATCATCCGCCATCCATGCAGCCCACTGAGCGGGATCTGCGAACGCAGCGTCAGCAGCAGTGAATTGTTCTGTGTAAGAGTCCGTCTCGAACTTACCGACTTTGCGGCCAGTAGAACGGAACAGCGACGAGATACCAGTCAGTTCATAGTTCAGGCGCGAACCCAGACGAGTGTGGCTCTTGTATTCTTCGGCGATCGCAAAGTCGGTGTAGAACGCGGCAAAGACGTCTTCGCCTGGCGTTTCGCCCGAATTTGCATCCCAATCGTCCAAAGCAACGATCGTGCGCGGGATCGTGTCTGGCACAATATCGTTTTCGACCGACCGCAAAAGCATGTCGAAGATGGGAGCAATAAAGCTCACCAGAATAAAGAGAAGTAGCGGTGCAATAAGCATCAGCGCGCGCATCTTTTGGCGGCGTAGAGCTTTGTGCAAACTTTTTTTGAGGCTTTGGCCGTCAGCTGTCGTCAGCTTACCGGCGTCGGTGGTCGCGTCAGTCATAAAATGGTCCCGTCCCGAGAGGCCACGGCCCGCAATTGGGGCCGTGGCAATTTTTTGTCTGGCCCTGACAACAGGGCCAAACTAGGTCCGATTACTGGGCGAGCCAGGCTTGGAACTTAGCGTCCAGATCGTCGCGGTAGTCAGCCCAGAAGTCGTACTGGGTGACGAAGACGTTCTTGGAGTTGTTCGGATCGGTCGGCATGTGCGGAGCCATAGGAATACCCAGCTCAGCGTGGTTACCTACGAGCGGAGCGGACGATGCACGAGCCGGACCGTAGGAGATGTATGCAGCCTGATCAGCAAGACGCTGGGTGTCGGTTGCGTAGGATACGAAGTCCAGAACGCGTGCCAGACGATCTTCCGGCAGACCAGCTGGGATTACCCAACCGTCGAAGTCGAGCATCTGAGCGTCCCAGAGCATGCCGATCGGCTGGCCCTGTTCTGCGATCGCAGCGAACAGACGACCGTTGTAGGTCGAGCCCATTACGATTTCGCCGTCAGCGAGAAGCTGCGGAGTTTCAGCAGCTGCCGACCACCAGATCACGTCGTCTTTGATGGTGTCGAGTTTTGCGAACGCTTGGTCCTGACCTTCTGGAGTTGCGAGAACGTCATAGATGTCGTCTTTTGCAACGCCGTCACAGAGCAGAGCCCATTCCATGTTTGCCAGCGGGCGCTTGTTCAGTGCGCGCTTGCCCGGGTAGGTTGCGGTGTCGAAGATCGCACAGATCGAGTCAGGTGCGTTTGCGCCAACCATGTCTTCGCGGTAGCCAACAGTGGTCGAGAACACGATCTGCGGGATGAAGCAGTCGGAGATGATCGAGTCGCCGAAGTCTTCGGAAGCGGTCGAACCGTCTGCACCAGCAGCGAGCATCGCGTCGTGGTCGATTTCCATCGCCAGACCTTCGTCGCAGAGACGGATCGCGTCAGCTGCTTCTACGTCAACGAGGTCCCAAGTGATGTTGCCCGACTCGTTCATCGCGCGCAGTTTCGCAACTGCTTCTGCAGAGGACTCGTCCCAAACGATGTTCACGCCAGCGTTAGCAGCGGTGTAAGGGTCCGAGTAAGCTTTGGTTTGCGAAGCTTGGTATGCGCCGCCCCAGCTTACGAGGGTCATGTCAGATGCCATGTGTGCGTCTGCGACTGCAGCACCAGCGGCAAGTGTAAGTGCCGAAGTAGCAAGAAGTGTTTTAGTAAGTTTCATACTATTCTCCCGTGGTTTCCCGGTGATTTGATTTTGCAGGGGCCCGCCCGGGTGGGGCCTCCCGCATTCATTAATCACGAACTCAAGCGTCGAGTGCGTGACAATCTTCTGGCAACCAGCCGATGTCGATCATCGTGCCGGGCTGCAAACGAACCTGATCAGGTGCGTTACGTGTTTTGATCACGAAATCATCATGTCCGGCGACACGCAAGCGTGTGCGGAAAATGTCGCCCATGTAGATGAACTCCAGAACCTCAGCCTTGAGGGTGTGTGCATCGGGGGACAGGCGGTTTTTGTTGATTTCAACACGCTCTGGGCGGATCGACACCTTGGTGCGATCACCGACGTTTTTGACGTTCACTGGCTTCGCATCGATCAAAGCACCGCCGTCCAGTTGGACGAGGCATTTGCCGTTGCTGATTTCTTTCACGACACCAGTGAGGGTGTTATTTTCACCGATGAACTGGGCAACAAAGCTGTTCTGCGGCGATTCATAGAGTTGATCTGGCGGCGCGAGCTGCTGAATACGGCCATCGTCAAACACGGCAACGCGGTCCGACATGGTCAGCGCTTCGGTTTGGTCGTGGGTCACGTAAACGGTCGTAATACCCAGCTCGTGCGCCAGACGCGTGATTTCGAACTGCATGTGTTCGCGGAGCTGTTTATCCAACGCGCCCAGCGGTTCGTCCATGAGAACGAGTTCAGGCTGGAACACGAGCGCACGTGCAAGAGCGATACGCTGCTGCTGACCGCCCGAAAGCTGCGCTGGACGACGGCCACCGAAACGACCCATCTGCACCATATCAAGCGCACGCTGCACTTTCTCTTCGCGCTCGGATTTGCCGATTTTGCGAACCTCAAGCGGGAAAGCGAGGTTTTCAGCAACCGTCATGTGCGGGAAGAGAGCATAGTTCTGGAACACCATCCCGATACCGCGCTTGTGCGGCGGAATGTTGTTGATCGACACGCCATCAAGACGGATTTCACCGTGCGTAGCTGTCTCAAACCCTGCCAACATCATAAGACACGTGGTCTTACCCGAACCAGACGGCCCAAGCATGGTGAGAAACTCGCCCTTGGGCATGCTCAGATTGAGATCTTTAACGACGAGAGATTCGCCATCATAACTTTTCTGCACGCGTTCGAATTCGACGAACGCGTTGTCCGTTGCGCTTGAAGCCAAAACGGCACTCCCTGATATCTACAGCGGTTT
>JAYPVO010000023.1:0-18662 GCA_038134645.1 Paracoccaceae bacterium | reverse complement strand
GCGGCTGGCCTCACGGGTCAAGCGCAGATCGGTAAAGGCATGTGGGCGCGTCCTGACGATATGGCGGATATGCTCAAGGCGAAAATCGGTCACCCGAAGGCGGGTGCGAATACCGCTTGGGTGCCCTCGCCCACCGCTGCGACCCTGCACGCGACGCATTACCACCATGTGAATGTGTCCGAGGTTCAGAATGAATTGCGGTCGCGTGACCATGCTTCGCAGAACGCGCTGCTCACACCGCCCGTCATGATCGGCCGCAATGTATCGGACGAGGATGTAACCCGCGAGTTGGACAACGCCTGCCAGTCCATTCTGGGCTATGTGGTGCGTTGGGTTGATCAGGGCATCGGCTGTTCCAAAGTGCCAGACATCGACGATGTGGCCCTGATGGAAGACCGCGCGACCCTGCGGATTTCGTCGCAATACCTCGCCAACTGGATCGAGCATGGCATCTGCACCGTCGATCAGGTCGAAGCGGCGTTCCGCCGTATGGCACCGAAGGTAGACGCGCAGAACGCGGGCGATGCGGCCTATTCGCCGATGGCACCGTCGTTCGATGGCGAAGCGTTCAATGCGGCGCGTGCGCTGGTGCTCGAAGGCATTTCGCAGCCGTCGGGCTACACCGAGCCGCTTCTGTATAAGGCGCGTCTGCGCGTCAAAGCTGCGGCGAAGTGATCGGAGAGCATCATGCAGATCATTAAACGGATCGACCTGAACGACGCGCGTATCCTCCTTGAGGGTGCGCGGGCCAAAGCGACAGAGATCGGCGTGCCGATGTGCATCGCGATCACCGACGAAGGCGGTAATCTGGTGGCGTTTGAACGGATGGACGGTGGCAAGGTCACCTCGATCACCATCGCCATCGACAAGAGCTTTACCGCCTCTGCCGCAAAGAAAGCGACGCATGATTACGGCGCGCTCAGCCAGCCGGGTGGCCCGACCTATGGCATCGACTCTGCAATCGGGGGCCGTCTGATGGTCGTCGGCGGCGGTCTGCCTGTCGTCGTGGACGGGGACGTTGTGGGCGGCATCGGTGTGTCGTCGGGCACCCCAGCCCAAGACCGCGAGGTCGCACAGGCGGGGATCGACCACTTCCTCGCCACGCTCTGAACCTTTCAGACCGTCACCACATCTCTCAAAAGGGCCATTCCATCGGATGGCCCTTTTCGTTTGCGTCAGGAATAGCGCTCTGATAGGTGGCGCGAGCATTCTGAATTTCGACACTGTTCCTAACCGGCCCAGCTATTCGACGTTGAGCTGCCGGCGGCGTCGCGTTTTGCGGGCGCCTTAACATAAAGGAACATCACCATGGCTAATGGTAACGTAAAATGGTTCAACGCAACCAAAGGTTTCGGCTTCATTGAAGTTGAAGGCGCTCGTAACGACGTATTCGTGCACATCTCTGCTGTTGAGCGCGCTGGTCTGACTGGTCTGAAAGACGGTCAAGCGATCACTTTCGACATCGAAGCAGGTCGTGACGGTCGCGAGTCCGCAACGAACCTCGTTCTGGCCTAATCGTCAGTCGACTTTATCCTTCGGGATCGGAACGGGGCGCGGATTTGCGCCCCGTTTTCGTTTGGGCCTTATGCCACGTGGACATTCGGCCCCCTCTCTGGCAGTCTACAACCAGAGGCAAATCAGCCCTGACAAACCCACGGTGATGGGTAGGGCGTCTAATCGGCAGAGGGTTTTATGGTCCGTTTTGTGATGGCCAGTCTGGCTTGTTTAACACTGATCTCATGTGGTGGTGGACGCTCGAGCGCGTCTGGTGATGTCGCACGGGCCTGTATGTCGAGCCATCGCACGGCTGCGAACTCTTCGCTGTGTTCCTGCATCCAGCGGGCTGCGAACCAGACCTTGCGCGGGTCGGACCAGTCACGCGCGGCGGAACTCTTCGGCGATCCACAGAAAGCCCAAGACACGCGCCAGTCCAACAACCCCGCGACCGAGGCGTTTTGGCTGCGCTACAAGAACTTTGCTCAGACCGCCGAAACGATGTGCCGCGGGTGATCGGTTAGATCGAACCCGCATCCACGATAAAGTTGTTGGCCGTGCACATCTTTGCATCATCTGATGCAAGGAACAGGACCATACGTGCCAGATAGACCGGTTCGATCAGATCAGGCAGGCACTGGCGGTCTTTTTGTTTCGCGATGCCTTCGGGCGTGACCCAGAGTTCTTTTTGACGGTCGGTCATCACCCAGCCCGGCACAACGGTGTTCACACGGATGCGATGCGGGCCGAGGTCACGGGCCATGCCACGGGTCAGGCCATGCACGGCGGCCTTGGCGGTGGTGTAAGAGGGCATACCACCCACGGCTTCCCACCAGCTGTTTGACCCCATGTTGATGATGGATCCGCCGCCTTTGGCGATCATGCCATCTGCGACCGCTTGGATCGCAAAGAACATGTGGCGCAGGTTTGTTGCCTGACGTTCGTCCCAATATTCGGGCGTCACTTCGCGCCATGTGTGGCGGTCGTCGCGGGCGGCGTTATTGACCAGCACATCCGCCTGTCCCACCTCGTTTTCGAGCGCGGCAAAGGCCACACGAAGGGCGTCGATGTCGGTGAGGTCCGCAGCGGCAAAGGTCACATCGCCGTCAATTTCGTTCATCAGTTTGATTGCGGCGTCCTCGTCGCGGTCGATAAAGCCGACCTGCGCGCCTTGGTCCGCGAAGGCGCGCACAATATCCGCACCGATGCCAGACGCGCCGCCGGTGATGAAAACGACTTTGTCTTTGAGGCTGGGGTAGTTTGCGAATGTCATGATGTCCTCCGTGTTTGCGCAGACCATTTCACAGGAGAACGCAAACGACAACTTGCCCGTTGCGCCCTGCCCGCGTAAGGAAAGGTCATGCTTAAGACCCGTATCATACCCTGCCTAGATGTCGCTGATGGCCGCGTGGTCAAGGGCGTCAATTTCGTTGACCTGATCGACGCCGGTGATCCCGTCGAAGCCGCAAAGGCCTATGACGCCGCAGGTGCGGACGAACTGTGTTTCCTCGACATTCATGCGACCCATGAAAACCGTGGCACGATGTTCGATCTGGTGACCCGCACGGCTGAGGCTTGTTTCATGCCCCTAACGGTCGGCGGCGGTGTTCGGACGCACAATGACGTTCGGGCGCTTTTGTTGGCAGGTGCGGATAAGGTGTCGTTCAACTCGGCGGCTGTGGCGGACCCTGATGTGCTGACGGACGCGGCGATGCGGTTTGGATCGCAGTGCATCGTTTGTGCGATTGACGCGAAAACCGTTGAACCTGGCCGTTGGGAGATTTTCACCCACGGTGGACGCAAACCCACGGGCATTGATGCGGTCGAATTTGCGATCACCGCGATGGAGAAAGGCGCAGGGGAAATCCTGCTGACCTCGATGGATCGCGACGGGACCAAGGCGGGCTTTAACCTGCCCCTGACCAAGGCCATTTCGGACGCGGTGGATATTCCTGTGATCGCTTCGGGCGGTGTGGGGAACCTTGATCACCTTGTGGAAGGTGTGACCAAGGGTGGCGCGTCGGCTGTGCTGGCCGCGTCGATCTTCCACTTCGGCACCTACACAATCGGCGAGGCCAAAGAACACATGGCCGCTGCCGGCATTCCAGTGAGGCTCTGATGTCGCTTTACGATCTCGATAAAACCATCCAGTCGCGCAAAGGCGCGGACCCAGAAAGCTCTTGGACGGCAAAGCTGTTTTCCAAAGGCCCTGAAAAATGCGCTGAGAAGTTCGGCGAAGAAGCTGTGGAAGCGATCATCGAAGCGGTCAAAGGCGACCGTGAAAAGCTGATCGGGGAAGCGGCGGATAGCCTCTATCACCTGCTGGTGATGTGTGCGGCCCGCGATGTGACGCTCGCTGATATTGAGGCAGAGCTGGACAAACGCACGTCGCAGTCTGGCATCGCCGAAAAGGCGTCACGCGGATAAAAAGTCGGGCAGGAGATCACTCTCCTGCCCGTTTTCGTTTTACTGAAGCGCTGCGTCAGTGATCGCATGGGTCCATGCGCCCGACGGTTCAGCGGTGATCACAGGATCAGAGCCGCCAGCCAGCAGGGTCGCAACGGTGCGGGCGTAGTCGGCCTCATCCAGCGCGCCGTTCGAGCCAGCGGTCAGTTTCGCAACTTCACCCATCATGTAGATCTGGTGCTCTTCGGTCTGTGCGCCTGTCTCGTCGTTATCGAGAACGATCATGGCTGCGTCTTCTGGGTTCTCTTCAGCCCATTTCCAACCCTGCATCGACGCACGGACAAAGCGGACCATTTTGTCAGCAAAAGCCGGATCATTGAGGTTGTCTTCGAGGACATAGAGGCCGTCCTCAAGGGTTGCGACGCCCACGTCTTCGTATTTGAAGGTGACGAGTTCGTCGGCAGAGACGCCAGCCTCAAGCACCTGACCGTATTCGTTGTAGGTCATGGTAGAGATACAGTCGGCCTGACGCTGCAAGAGCGGGTCCACGTTAAAGCCCTGTTTCAGGACGGTCACGCCACCCTCGCCGCCATCGGTGGAGATGCCCTCTTGGCTCATCCACGACAGGAACGGATATTCGTTGCCGTAGAACCAGACGCCCAGAGTATGGCCTGCGAAATCGGCTGGGCCGGTGATGCCGCTGTCTTTCCAGCAGGTCAGCATGAGGCCAGAGGATTTGAAGGGCTGTGCGATGTTGACGATCGGCAGGCCTTTTTCGCGCGCTGCCAGAGCGGACGGCATCCAGTCGATCATCACGTCAGCGCCGCCACCAGCGAGCACCTGACCCGGTGCGATGTCGGGGCCACCTGCGAGGATCGTCACGTTAAGCCCTTCGGCCTCGTAAAAGCCTTGGTCCAGCGCGACGTAGTAGCCTGCGAACTGGGCTTGGGTGACCCACTTCAACTGAAGCGTCACATCGTCTGCAAAGGCTGTGGTGGCGGTGCATAGGGCGGCCACTGCGCCGATCATATAGGTCTTCATTGGGTTACTCCTTGTTGGTGGTGATCCGACTTTTGCGCCGGTTAGTGTTTTCGTTGCGATGGATGCCAGAAGGTCACCCATTGCTCGATTTTGGCGACCAGCCCGTAGAACAGGCTACCCGCTATTGCGGCGACAACGATCTCTGCCCAGACCATATCAAGGGCCAACTGACCGACCGATGTCGAAATTCTAAACCCCATCCCCAAAACAGGTGAGCCGAAAAATTCGGCTACAATCGCGCCGATTAGCGCCAGCGATGTCGCAATTTTGAGCCCGTTGAAAACAAAGGGCATGGCGGCAGGGATGCGGAGTTTCAAAAGCGTTTGCGTATAGGACGCGCCGTAGGTGCGCATCAGGTCGCGCTGCATGGTAGAGGTATCGCGCAGACCCGCGACGGTGTTCACCAGCATAGGAAAGAACACCATGACCACGACGACCGCGGCCTTCGACTGCCAATCAAAGCCGAACCACATCACGAGGATGGGTGCGGTGCCCACGATGGGCAGGGCCGCGACGAAGTTCCCGACGGGCAAAAGGCCACGGCGCAGGAAATCAAAGCGGTCGACGACAATCGCCACGAGGAAGGCCGCGCCACAGCCGATGACATATCCGCTGAACGCCCCTTTGACGAAGGTTTGGAAGAAGTCCCCCCAGAGGATCGCGAGGTTTGCACCAAAGGCCGCTGCGATGGCGGTGGGCGCAGGCAAGATCACGGCAGAGATATTCAGGCCCGTGACCAAAAGCTCCCAGATGATCAGAACGGTGGCGCCGAAAATCAGCGGAACACCGATTTGCGCGGCAGGCGTTTTCGCGGCGCGGCCATTGGCGATCACGGCGTTTAGGCCCCAGCCCATAGCCCAGATCAGAGCGGCAAAGAGGACGTAGATCATACCTGCACTCCCATCCGTTTGAGGGTGCGGGCCTCAACCCAGCCGATCAGCGCGACCAAGAGCGCGGCCATGCCAGCGGCAAAGAACAGCGCCGCCCAGATTTGTTCGGTCTGCCCGTAATACGACCCGCCAAGCATCCGCGCGCCTAGCCCGCCGCGCTGCACGGGCAGTTCGCCAACGATCGCACCGACGAGCGACGCCGCGATGCCGACCTTCAGCGAGGTAAACAGATAAGGCACCGAGGACGGCAGGCGGAGTTTCCAGAAGGTCGCGCCTTGGCCCGCGTTATAGGTGTGGAGGAGGTCCAACTGCATCGCATCGGGGCTACGCAGACCTTTGACCATGCCGACAACCACAGGGAAGAAGGACAGATAGGCGCTGATGACGGCCTTGGGGATCAGGCCTTGGATACCAAAGGAATAAAGCACCACGATGATCATCGGAGCCAGCGCCACAATCGGGATCGTCTGGCTGACAATCGCCCAAGGCATGACCGACATATCCATGGTTTTGCTATGCACGATGCCGACTGCCAACAGAACGCCGAGGCCCGCGCCGATGGCGAAACCGACAACGGTCGCCGAGAGCGTGACCCAGCCGTGATAGATCAGCGATTTGTTCGACAGGCTGCCAGAGTTCACGATACCACGGCGGCCATGGACCTCTTCGGTCCATGTGCTGTCCCAAAGCTCTGCCACGATCTGATGGGGTGCGGGCAGACGGGCGCGTTCGACCGACCAGCTCCCCGAAAGGGTATCGGTGTTTTGCAGCATCAGAGAAAACCGTCCGACCTCTGCGCGGGCGCGAGCGTTGTCGGGGGTGACAACGGCCCCTGCCCGTTCAGCGGCAGTCAGGGTTTCCTGCACGTTCATCGGGATACAGGCGACATACCACAGCGCCATGATCGCGAGGACGACAGTCAGGATGGGGCCAGCCTTAGTCATCAATATGCCCCGCACGTAGGCCTTCGCGGACACGGTGGGCGATTTCGATGAACTCTGCGCTGTCCCGAATATCCAAGGGACGTTCGCGCGGCAGGGTGCTTTCGATCACATCGGTGATCCGACCCGGACGGGGCGACATCACGACGATCTTGGTCGAGAGATAGACCGCCTCGGGGATGGAGTGGGTCACGAAGCCGATGGTTTTTTCCGTGCGCGCCCAGAGTTTCAAAAGCTCTTCGTTCAGTTTATCGCGGACGATTTCATCGAGCGCACCAAAGGGTTCGTCCATCAACAGAATGTCAGCATCAAAGGCCAGAGCACGGGCAATCGACGCCCGCTGCTGCATCCCGCCAGAGAGCTGCCACGGGAATTTCTTTTCGAACCCTGTGAGGTCCACCAGATCGAGCGTCTTTTTCACCCGCTCGGCTTGGTCCTCTTTGGAAAAGCCCATGATCTCGAGCGGCAGACGAATGTTGCCGCCAATCGTGCGCCACGGATAGAGGCCCGCCGCCTGAAACACGTAGCCATAGGCGCGCGCCTTGCGGGCCTCGTCGGGGGTCATGCCGTTGACCGAGAGCGTGCCGCCCGTGGGATGTTCCAGCCCCGCGATGCAGCGCAGGAACGTCGTTTTACCGCAGCCAGAAGGCCCGATGAATGAAACGAAATCGCCTTTCTCAATGGTGAGGTTGACGTCGCGAAGGGCATGAACGGGCCCGTCGTTGGTCTGAAAGGTAAGGTTGAGGCCTTTGGCTTCGATGACACTCATCAGGTCTTCTTCTTTCTTCTTAAACGCCCGTTGCCGGGATGCCGCTGCGTTCGACAGGACGCGGTGCGGTGAGTTCTTTCCACGTGGACAGGGCCTTGTTCACGGCGGTGTTTGGACCGCGTTTTACGAACTCTCCATGACCCTCTTGGGTGCGGATTTCACCATCATGGATGGCGACATGTCCACGGGTCAATGTGAAGCGCGGGAGGCCCTTCACCGTCTGTCCTTCGAACACGTTATAATCGATTGCCGACTGTTGCGAAGAGGCCGAGATGGTCTTTTCTTTCTCTGGGTCCCAGACAACGAGGTCCGCATCGGCACCCACAAGAACCGCGCCTTTTTTCGGGTAGCAGTTCAGGATTTTCGCGATGTTGGTTGAGGTTACAGCGACAAATTCATTCGGGGTCAGGCGGCCCGTGTTGACGCCGTGGGTCCAGAGCATCGGCATACGATCCTCAAGCCCGCCTGTGCCGTTCGGGATCTTGGTGAAGTCACCGACGCCGAAGCGTTTCTGATCGGTGGTAAAGGCGCAGTGGTCCGTTGCCACGACCGAGAGCGACCCAGATTGCAGGCCCGCCCAGAGGCTGTCCTGATGTTTCTTATTGCGGAACGGCGGGGACATGACGCGGCGGGCGGCGTGGTCCCAGTCAGCGTTGAAGTATTCGCTTTCGTCCAAGGTCAGGTGCTGGATCAGCGGTTCACCCCAGACGCGTTTGCCGTTCATGCGGGCACGGCGGATGGCCTCGTGGGCTTCTTCGCAAGAGGTGTGCACGACGTAGAGAGGCACGCCCGCCATGTCAGCGATCATGATGGCGCGGTTGGTGGCTTCGCCTTCGACCTGAGAGGGGCGGGAATAAGCGTGGGCCTCGGGGCCTGTGTTGCCTTCACGCAAGAGCTTGGCCGAGAGTTCAGCGACCACGTCCCCGTTTTCCGCGTGAACCATCGCGATGCCGCCCAATTCGGCGAGACGCTGGAACGAGGCATACATTTCGTCATCGTTCACCATCAACGCGCCCTTATAGGCCATGAAGTGTTTGAACGTGTTGATGCCGCGATCACGGATCACGGATTCCATTTCGTTAAAGACCTGTTCGCCCCACCATGTGACCGCCATGTGGAACGAGTAGTCACAGTTCGCGCGGGTCGATTTGTTGTCCCACATTTGCAGCGCATCATGGAGCCCCTGCCCCGGTGATGGCAGCGCAAAGTCGACGACCATCGTCGTGCCACCCGCGAGAGCCGCACGCGTGCCGCTTTCGAAATCGTCCGAGGAATAGGTGCCCATGAACGGCATTTCGAGGTGGGTATGGGGGTCGATCCCGCCAGGCATGACGTAGCAGCCCGTGGCGTCCAGTTCCTTATCGCCCTTGAGCCCTTGCCCGATGGCGGTGATCACTCCGCCCTCAATCAGGACATCGGCTTTGTAGGTGAGGTCGGCGGTAACAACGGTGCCGCCCTTGATCACGGTGGTCATGGCGTGGTCTCCTCTTTGGTGTGGAATCTATCGGTCATCAGCATGTTTCCTTGGCTGGGCCGGTGAGGTTTGCGTCCTGAAGGATCATCGAAATCCCGTGTGCGCGGGCATAGGCGCAGGCGGCGGCCCAATCGACGCCGCTGTCCAGATATTCAGCCGCGTAAACGGGTTTTCCTGCCGCGATGTAGGGCAGCACTTGATCGCACCACCCATCGGCGTAGCATCCTTCGGTGACGACGAAATCCAAGGTGCCGACCAGTTGGCTGGTCAATTCGGGCACGTTTTTCTGGCCGATTTTCAGGCCCATCGAATGCGCCATATCCGCGAGCGAGCGGACATAAGTCACCGTTTCAGCCGCCGAAATATCAAAGCCGCTGTCGTTGATGTAGACATCCATATTATCGGGTTCGATTGCGTCAAAGCCCATCGCGGCGGCCCGTTCGAACCGCGCCCGCATGATCGGCATCAGCGCATCCACCTGACGAATGTCGAGGAACTTTTCATCGGGCCAATCGCCATAGGTCCGCCCAACAACGTGGGACGGAAACGCACCTTTGTCGTCGCGATAGTTTTCGCGCGTCCCGACAGAGATATAGGCGATGACCTCTGCGCCTTGGGATTTCAGAGCGGTGACATCGGCGGTGGTGACACTGTCGGGGTCGATGTCAAAGACGTTTGCCGCCACAGAGAGGTCGAGCGGTTCGGACAGTTGCCACGACCAGACATCGGCAGCAGTGGCGTAGGTTGCCACAAGGACGGGCATAAGGGCGAGACTATATTTCAAACGTGGGTAGAGGCGCGCAAAGCGATTTTGCGCTGCCTCTTTGTGTTTGAAACCCGCCTTATGCATCTCAACCTTCGACAATCTGGGCGCTCTCCAACACGGCATGGAGGAGGACATCGGTGCCCGCCTTGGCCCATTCTGGGCTGATATCCTCGGCCTCGTTGTGCGAGAGACCATCGACGCAGGGACACATGACCATCGTTGCAGGGGCCACACGTGCGGCCCAGCAGGCATCATGCCCAGCGCCAGAGACGAGGTTCATGTGGCTGTAGCCCAACCGCTCTGCCGCGTTACGGACGTTAGAGACGAGGTCGGGTGCAAAGGTGACGGGGTCGAAATGGCCAACCGCCTCGACCGAGCAACCAACACCCAGTTCGGCCGCGATTTCAGCGCCTCGGGTTTCAATCTCGGCCCGCATCGCGTCGAGTTTGGCCTGATCTGGCGTGCGGATATCGACGGTAAAGACCACCTTGCCCGGCAGCACGTTGCGCGAGTTCGGAGAGAACCGCATCTGGCCCACGCCGCCCACAGCGTTGGGCTGGTTTTTCATCGCGACCTCTTGGACCATTTCCAGAATACGCGACATGGCGAGGCCCGCGTTCACACGCAGCGGCATCGGGGTAGAGCCCGTGTGCGCCTCTTTGCCCGTGAGGGTGAATTCGAGCCACCACAGGCCCTGACAATGGGTGACGACACCGATGTCTTTGCCCTCTGCCTCGAGGATCGGGCCTTGTTCGATGTGCAATTCGTAATAGGCGTGCATCTTGCGAGCGCCAACCTCTTCGTCGCCTTTCCAGCCGATCCGCGCGAGTTCGTCGCCAAAGGATTTGCCGTCGAGGTCAGTCCGCGCATAAGCGTAGTCCTGCGTGTGCATCCCCGCGAAAACGCCAGAGGCGAGCATGGCGGGGGCGAAACGGGCGCCCTCTTCGTTGGTCCAGTTCACAACGACAATCGGGTGTTTGGTTTTGATGCCAAGGTCATTCATCGTCCGAACGGCCTCGAGCGCGCCGAGCACGCCCAGAACGCCATCGTATTTCCCGCCCGTGGGCTGCGTGTCGAGGTGAGAGCCCACATAGATCGGCAGAGCATCAGGGTCGGTGCCTTCGCGGGTCATGAACATATTGCCCATGGTATCGACGCCCATCGTCAGCCCCGCCGCATCGCACCACGATTTGAACAGCGCGCGCCCTTCGGCGTCTTCGTCGGTCAAGGTCTGGCGATTACATCCACCTGCGATCCCTGGGCCGATCTTGGCCATTTCCATCAGACTGTCCCAAAGACGGTCTCCGTTCACGGTCAGGTTGGCGGTAAGCGCTGCCATTCTTGTCTCCTACTGTTCGAGTCTGTTTTGACCATGCGGTAAAAGCAGGTGTATCGTCGCCGCATTTCATTTCAAAACAAAGTGCTAATTTTGTCGACGTCTGCACAAAGATGAACCGTTGCGCGGCAAAATCCGGACGAGACGCCCAAGAAATACGCAGCCACGCAACGGTATCAGGTCACTCTGCGGCTTGTGCCGAAGGGTTATTCGGGTGCGTCGTCCAGTTCGCATAATCACCGCGTTTGCGGCCTGTGCGTTCGTCCAGCTCGCCCTTGGGCAGTTCGACCATGGTGATGCAGTCCTCAACAGGGCAGACATCCACGCAGAGGTTACAGGCGACACATTCGCTGTCGTCCACCTCGAACACGCGACCCTCTTTCATCAGGATCGCTTGGTGGCTGGTGTCTTCGCAGGCGATGTAGCAACGACCGCATTTGATGCAGGCATCTGGGTCGATCTTTGCCTTCGTGACGTAGTTGAGGTCGAGATACTGCCAATCGGTGACGTTCGGCGTAGCCATGCCGATAAAGTCGGCGGTCGAGGTATAGCCCTTTTCGTCCATCCACTCTGACAGACCGCTGATCATCTCTTGGACGACCTTAAAGCCATAGGTCATCGCGGCGGTGCAGACCTGCACGTTGCCCGCGCCGAGCGCCATGAACTCTGCCGCGTCGCGCCATGTGGTCACGCCCCCGATGCCCGAAATAGGCAAGCCTGCGGTTTCAGGGTCGCGGGCGATCTCTGCCACCATGTTCATCGCAATTGGTTTCACCGCGGGGCCGCAATAGCCGCCATGCGTGCCCTTGCCGCCGATGGTCGGTTGCGGGGCCATGAGGTCGAGGTCCACAGAGGTGATCGAGTTGATCGTATTGATCAGGGACACCGCATCGGCTCCGCCTGCATTGGCAGCGCGTGCAGGTTTACGGATGTCGGTGATATTCGGGGTCAGCTTTACGATCACGGGTTTGGAGTAGTATTTCTTGCACCACTCCGTGACCATCTGGATGTATTCAGGCACCTGCCCCACCGCCGAGCCCATGCCCCGCTCTGCCATACCGTGCGGACAGCCAAAGTTCAGTTCGATCCCGTCGGCGCCCGTTTCTTCGACCAGTGGAAGGATCGCTTTCCACGACTCTTCGTCACAGGGCACCATGAGCGACACGATCAACGCGCGGTCGGGGTAGTCCTTTTTCACGCGGGTGATTTCTTCGAGGTTGGTTTGCAGCGGACGGTCGGTGATCAGTTCGATGTTGTTCAACCCGAGGAGCCTGCGATCCGCGCCCCAGATCGCACCATAGCGCGGACCAGAGACGTTCACGACGGGCGGGCCCTCAGATCCGAGGGTTTTCCACACGACACCGCCCCAACCCGCCTCATACGCGCGGCGAACGTTGTATTCCTTATCGGTCGGCGGCGCAGAGGCGAGCCAGAACGGGTTCGGGGAGGTAATTCCTAAGAAGTTTGTCGTCAGATCGGCCATGTTACGCTCCCATCAGTGCAGCGTGGATATCTTCGGCGGCGTCGCGTCCTTCGGCGACAGCCGTCACGGTGAGGTCTTCGCCACCCGAGGCGCAGTCGCCCCCAGCCCAGACACCCGACAGGCTTGTGCGGCCTGTGGCGTCCACGGCGATCTTACCGCCCTCAAGCTTGAGGCCAGCGTCCGTGGTGAGGGTCTGACCGATGGCTTTGAACACCTGATCGGCGGGCAAGGTCACGGTTTCGCCCGTGCCCGAGAGTTTGCCATCCTTGGTCGCGGTGTATTCCAGCGTCACCGTGCCGTCGCCGATTGAGGTCGGCATGACGTTGAACATGATCCGCACGCCTTTCGCGGCGGCGAGGTTTTGTTCAAACGGGCTCGCTGCCATTTCAGCGCGGCTGCGGCGGTAAGCGATGGTGACCGTATCAGCCCCCAGAAGTTTCGATTGAATGGCGGCGTCGACAGCGGTCATCCCGCCGCCGATCACCACCACATTCCGCCCAACGGGGAGTGTCGTCAGGTCAGAAGATTGACGAAGGTCTTCGATGAAATCGACGGCGGCGTTCGCGTTGTCTTCGCCATCGATCCGCAGGGCATTCACACCGCCCAAACCAACGGCGAGGAACACCGCGTCATGGTCCGCACGCAATGCATCAAGGGTCAGGTCAGACCCCAGCGCTTTGCCCGTGGTGACGGTGATCCCACCGATTTTCAAAAGCCAAGCCACCTCGCGCGCGGCGAAATTGTCGGTCGATTTGTAGGATGCGATCCCATATTCGTTCAGACCGCCTGCCTTTGCGCGCCCATCATAGAGGGTGACATCGTGCCCCTTCATGGCGAGGCGGTGCGCACAAGACAGACCCGCAGGCCCTGCCCCAACCACGGCGATGGATTTGCCCGTGCTGGCCGCACGCGTGAACGGATGCACGTCTTTGGCCATCAGCGTATCGGTCGCATAACGCTGAAGCTGACCGATGATGACGGGCTTTCCTTCGGCCTCTTCGCGCACGCAGGCCTCTTCGCAGAGCGTCTCTGTCGGGCAGACGCGGGCGCACATGCCGCCAAGGATATTCTGCGAGAGGATCGTTTTCGCAGCCGCCTCGGGCGTGCCCGTTTGGATTTGGCGCAAGAACAGCGGAATGTCGATTGAGGTCGGACAGGCCGTCATGCACGGGGCATCGTGACAGAAATAACAGCGATCAGCCGCAACGCGGGCCTCATGCGCATCAAGTGGCGCGTGGAGGTCTTCAAAGTTCCGCGAAAGCGCGTCGGCTGACAATCGGCCGGATTGGACTCCGGGGGTCATCGGCGTGGTCATTTGTGGTCCCTGTTGTCATTGGTTTTACCGAAAGACTGCCAAGGTTTTATTTTTTATCAATTGGTAAAATAATCCGACAAAAACGCACGGGATTTACGGGACGAGGCCCCTTCGCGCATCGCAGAAATCCGTTTGAGATTGCGGGAAAACTAGGGAATTCGTTCCAAAACAGAGGATTGAGGGATGACCTAGGGGAACGGCAGAGACGAAAAAACCGCCGATTTCCTGCGTTGCAGCACAAAATCGACGGTTAAAAATTTTTGCACGCTTGGTCAAAAATAGAAGCGTTTGCCCAGTTTTTATGCGGATCGCAAAGCTGTGACGGGCTGATCAGAGCGCCTTGGCTTGGTCCGCTTCGATCTCTGCGGCTTTCTTTTCGACCTGTTCGACAATGTGGTCGATCATTTTGTCATTGCCGAGCTTATGGCTCTGCTTACCGGCCAGATAGACCATGCCCGACCCTGCCCCGCCGCCGGTGAACCCAACGTCGGTCATCAGCGCCTCACCGGGGCCGTTCACAACGCAGCCGATGATCGAGAGGCTCATCGGGGTTTTGATGTGGGACAGGCGGTCCTCTAGTGCTTCGACGGTTTTGATCACGTCAAAGCCCTGACGCGCGCAGGACGGGCAGGAAATGATGTTCACACCCCGGTGGCGCAGGCCGAGGGATTTCAGGATTTCATAGCCGACTTTGACTTCCTCAACGGGGTCCGCCGAGAGGCTCACGCGGATCGTGTCGCCAATGCCCATCCACAAAAGGTTCCCAAGGCCAATCGCCGATTTGATCGTGCCCGAGGTCAGGCCACCCGCTTCGGTGATGCCGAGGTGGATGGGGGCGTCGGTGGCTTCGGCCAGTTGCTGATAGGCTGCCGCCGCCATGAACACGTCCGAGGCTTTGCAGCTGATCTTGAACTCGTGGAAGTCGTTGTCCTGAAGGATTTTGATGTGGTCGAGGCCGCTCTCCACCATCGCGTCAGGGGTCGGCTCGCCGTATTTGTCCAAGAGGTGCTTTTCCAGCGAACCCGCGTTCACGCCGATGCGGATCGAACAATTGTTGTCACGGGCGGCTTTGATCACTTCTTTGACCCGCGCCTCATCCCCGATGTTACCCGGATTGATGCGAAGGCAGGCCGCGCCCGCGAGGGCGGATTCGATGCCGCGTTTGTAGTGGAAGTGGATGTCAGCCACGATCGGCACGGGGCTTTCGCGACAGATCTCTTTCATCGCGGCAGAGGACGCCTCGTCGGGCACGGAAACACGCACGATATCAGCGCCTGCTTCGGCTGCGCGGATGATCTGATCCAGCGTGGCCTTTACGTCGTGGGTCAAGGTGTTCGTCATGGTCTGCACCGTGATCGGCGCATCCCCACCTACAGGCACATTGCCAACCATGATCTGGCGCGATTTACGACGGTCGATATTGCGCCACGGACGGATCGGGTTATGCGACATGGGACACCTTTGAAATAAGCCTTGGCGCTTTACCTAAAGCGCGGCACCCCGACAGGCAACGGGTCAACGAAAAGATGTGATCGGAAAGGTCGGTTACTGAGCGATTTCAGCTTCAGCGAAGTTCACCATCGCGGCAAGATCATCGTCAGCCGTCAGATCAGCAACCGCGTAGGTCTGTGCCAGTTCATCAGCCGAGAGCGCGAGGTTCGAGGTCACAACGCCACGTTCGCCCACGGGACCGTGGATCGCGCCGTTGATCTGGAAGTAAACCGCGCCCGATTCACCAATCCGCAGGACAGGAGGTTCGGCCATTGCGGGCACTGCCCAAGTATCGCCAGCGTTCATGATGCCTTCGAAAATGACGGCGCCATCGGCGGCACGCACACGCACCCATGCAGGGCGCACAGCAACCATCGCCAATTCAGGCGCAGGGCCATCGGTGACTTGAACGGTGCCAGTGATCGGCGTTGCAGTGTCGGTCGGTAGCGTGCTCGCCATGATGGTCGGGCCTTGCTCTACCTCGGGGGCGAGCGCACCGATTGTCGATGGGTCAAGCGCAGAGATCGGGCCATCGCGGGCGATCATCACAGGCACGTCGAGCGCCTGCGGACGATACATGCGGTCCAGACCTTCGGTTGCAGGTGGTTCAAACGCCGCGACATAGGCGCCAGCGTCATCGGTCACGGTGCCAACACCAGCGAGCGGGTCGAGGTCAGCCACAACAACGGGAGTGTTTTCAACGGGCGCAAAGCGGACTTTCTGCACTTCTTGCAGGACGGTCCAACCGCCGTAACCCAGACCACCGATCAGCGCGACGAGAACCGCCAGCGATCCAATCGCACCCGGTTCGATCTTTGCAAAGAAGCCTTCGCCCGCTGGGACGAATGGGGTCGAAGGAGCAGAGAACATATCCTTGGGCTTCGACTGCTGGGACGCAAGGTCGGATGCCAAGGTGCGGCTTGGTTTCACGCTCGACGCAGCTTTGGACATGCCATGTGCGGTCGCAAATCCGCTTTCGCGGCAGAATGTCGTGAAGGCCCAATCAGGGTCCATGTTCAGGTAACGGGCATAAGAGCGCACGTAGCCTGCGATAAAACCAGGGGTGTCAAAGGCCGAAGGGTCAGCGTTTTCAATCGCTGCGATGTAGGCTGCTTTGATCTTGAGTTCGCGTTGAACGTCCAAAAGGCTTTTGCCCATGGTGGCGCGTTCGCCCCGCATGAGGTCACCAAGGCGCAAGTCAAAGGCGTCGAAACCTTTGCTCTCTTCAACCTCAGGTGCAGCTTTACGCCGAAAACCTTTAACGATCATTAGGGCCGTCCCACCGCCTCAAATTAGCGGCATCGCCTTACGATTCGTCCCAATCACGATGCCTTTATTGGCCCCTACCATATACTAAAGAGCGCTGCACAGGCAGAAAAAAGTTAACCCGCCATTTCGGCACGATTCAGCGCACAATGGCTCCAAAGTTTGTCCATTGCGCTCACCAAAGCATCAATTTCCTTTGGCCCGTGGACAGGCGACGGGGTGAACCGCAGACGTTCGGTGCCGCGTGGGACGGTGGGGAAGTTGATCGGCTGGACGTAGATGCCGAACTGGCTCAGCAGCATGTCGGACAGTTTTTTGGTGTGAACGGGATCGCCCACGATCACAGGCACGATGTGGGAACCGTGGTCGATGATCGGCAGGCCCATGCCCTTGAGACGAAGTTTCAGAACCGCAGCGCGTTCCTGATGCAGGTCGCGCAGCGCCTGATCGGTTTTCAGATGCGCAACAGAGGCCGCAGCGCCAGCCGCAACAACAGGCGGCAGCGAGGTCGTAAAGATGAAACCCGGCGCATAGGAGCGCACAGCGTCACACATTTTGGCCGATGCCGCGATGTAGCCGCCGTGGACGCCAAAGGCTTTGCCCAAGGTGCCGTTTACGATGTCGATGCGGTCCAAGAGACCGTCACGTTCAGCCACACCACCACCGCGCGGGCCATACATGCCAACGGCGTGCACTTCATCAAGGTAGGTCAGCGCACCGAATTCGTCGGCCAGATCGCAGAGTTCCTTGATCGGGCCAAAGTCGCCGTCCATCGAATAGACGGATTCGAAAGCGATCAGTTTCGGCGCCGCAGGATCGTCTGCCATCAGTTTGGCACGCAGATCGTCCAGATCGTTGTGTTTAAAGATGCGCTTTGCCCCACCGTTGCGGCGGATACCCTCGATCATCGATGCGTGGTTCAGTTCGTCCGAATAGATGATCAGACCGGGGAACAGCTTTGGCAGGGTCGAGAGCGTCGCATCGTTCGCGATGTAAGCGCTGGTAAAGAGAAGCGCCGCTTCTTTCTGGTGAAGGTCGGCCAGCTCTGCCTCGAGCCGTTTGTGATAAACGGTCGTGCCAGAAATATTCCGTGTCCCGCCAGAGCCAGCGCCCGTTGCGTCTAGCGCCTCGTGCATCGCCGCGAGGACGACAGGGTGTTGGCCCATGCCCAGATAGTCATTGCCGCACCACACTGTGATCGGCTGTTCGCTACCGTCCTCTTTGCGCCAAAGCGCATGAGGAAATTGTCCCTTTTTGCGCTCGATATCGATGAAGGTCCGATACCGGCCTTCTTCGTGGAGTTTACCAAGTGCAGCGTCGAGGTGGGCGTTGTAGTCCAAATGTCTATCCTTCACGTCAGGCAGCGCGAATGCGCTAACGGCAGGTTCGTGGGTCCATATAGCCTTAGAGTGGTTCTAACAATACGCTACCTTTTGACACGCTAGGGATAAAAACGACCTTTTCGACCTCTGGACACCCTTTCGGAACGGCGTAGTCTCCTATCGGAAACCACAGCCGGAGCGATCATGACCCTGTCCACCATCCTCACCCGTATCGACACTGATCTGGATAACGCCTTGGATCGTTTGATGGAATTGCTCCGTATTCCGTCGATCAGCACGGACCCTGCGTATAAGGCGGACTGTGCAAAGGCGGCGGATTGGCTGGTTGAGGACCTCAAGAGCATCGGCTTTGACGCCGCGTCCCGCCCTACCCCCGGTCATCCGATGGTCGTGGCGCATGGTGGCGAAGGCGGCACGCATGTTCTGTTCTACGGCCACTACGATGTGCAACCCGTTGATCCGCTGAACCTCTGGCACCGCGATCCTTTTGATCCAGCGATTGAAGAGACCGACAAAGGCAAGGTCATACGCGCCCGTGGTGCCTCTGATGACAAAGGCCAGTTGATGACCTTTATCGAGGCCTGCCGTGCCTATGTTGCGGAAACGGGCAAGCTGCCGTGCAAGATCACGATCTTCCTTGAGGGCGA